>NZ_JBOHHL010000006.1:0-156898 GCF_050725395.1 Aquabacterium sp.
CAAGCACGCCGTGGTCATCGGCCGCAGCAACATCGTGGGCAAGCCCATGGCCATGATGCTCTTGCAATCCAGCGCCACCGTCACCATCTGCCACAGTGCAACACCGGATCTGGCCTACCACACGCGACAAGCCGACGTGGTGGTGGCGGCGGTGGGCAAGCGCAATGTGCTCACTGCCGACATGGTCAAGCCCGGCGCCGTCGTCATCGACGTCGGCATGAACCGCGATGATGAAGGCAAGCTGTGTGGCGACGTCGATTTTGCCGGCGTCAAGGAAGTGGCCAGCTGGATCACCCCCGTGCCGGGCGGTGTCGGCCCCATGACCATCACCATGCTGCTGGTCAACACCATCGAAGCCGCTGAGCGCCTGTAACCGTCTTTAATCCAAACACGCCCATGACCACCCCCAACCCGCTGCTCGACACCTCCGGCCTGCCGGCCTTCTCGACCATCCAGCCGGCGCACGTCACGCCCGCCATGGACGTGCTGCTGAAGGAAGCCGAGGCGGCATTGGACAAGGTCACCGGCCCGGACGTGCCGCCCGACTACGACACCTTGTCGCTGCTGCTGGACGTGGCCACCGAGCGCCTGGGCCGGGCCTGGGGCGCCGTGGGCCACCTCAATGCCGTGGCCGACACGCCTGAAATCCGCGCCGCATTCAACGAGAACCTGCCCCGCCTGACCGAGTTCTACACACGCTTGGGGGCCGACGAGCGCTTGTATGCCAAGTACAAGGCCTTGTCGCTCACGCCCGAAGGCCAGCGCCTGAGCCCTGCCCGACACCGCGCACTGGAAAACGCACTGCGAGGCTTCGTGCTGGGTGGCGCTGAGTTGCAAGGCGATGCCAAGAAGCGCTTTGCCGAGATCCAGGAAAAGCAGGCCGAGCTGTCACAGGCTTTCTCCGAGCATGTGATGGACGCGACCGACGCCTACAGCTATTACGCTTCGGCGGACGAGCTGGCCGGTGTGCCCGCCGACGTGGTCGAATCCACCCGCGCCGCCGCGCAGGCCGAAGGCAAAGATGGCCACAAGCTGACCCTGCACATGCCCTGCTACCTGCCAGTCATGCAGTACGCCACGCACCGTCCCCTGCGTGAAACCTTGTACCGCGCCTACGCCACCCGTGCCAGCGAAACCGGCCCTGCCGAACGCGACAACACCCCTCTGATGCAGCAGATCGTGTCGCTGCGCCAGGAAGAAGCCGCCCTGCTGGGCTACGCCAGCTTCGCCGACGTGTCCCTGGTGCCCAAGATGGCGACCAGCCCGCAGCAGGTGATGGACTTCCTGCGCGACCTGGCCCGCCGCGCTCGCCCTTTCGCCGAAAAAGACATGGCCGAGCTGCGCGACTTCGCCCGCACCGAATTGGGCTTGGCCGACCTCCAATCCTGGGACATCGCCTTCGCCAGCGAGAAGCTCAAGGAGGCCCGCTACGCGTTCAGCGACCAGGAAGTCAAACAGTACTTCACCGAGCCCACCGTGCTGGCCGGCCTGTTCAAGCTGATCGAAACCTTGTTCGACGTGAACATCAAACTTGATGCGGCACCCGTCTGGCACGAGTCGGTGCGTTTTTTCCGCATCGAACGCGCCGGCAACCTGGTCGGCCAGTTCTACCTCGACCTGTACGCCCGCCCCGGCAAACGCCCCGGCGCCTGGATGGACGATGTGCGTGGCCGCTGGGCGCGCCCCGACAACCACCAGACCCAGACACCCGTGGCCCACTTGGTCTGCAACTTCGCCTCGGGCGTGGGCGGTAAACCTGCCCTGCTCACCCACGACGATGTGACCACCCTGTTCCACGAATTCGGCCATGGCCTGCACCACATGCTGACGCAGGTCGATGACATCGGCGTCTCGGGCATCAGCGGCGTCGAATGGGACGCGGTCGAGCTGCCCAGCCAGTTCATGGAAAACTTCTGCTGGGAATGGGACGTGGTCCAGCAACTCACGAGCCACGTGGACACCGGCAAGCCGTTGCCCCGCGAGCTGTTCGACAAGATGAACGCGGCCAAGAACTTCCAGAGCGGCATGGCCACATTGCGCCAAGTGGAATTTTCACTGTTCGACATGCGCCTGCATGCCGAGGCGGGCACCGACCAGCGCGTGCAAGCCATCGTGGACGAAGTGCGCCAGGAAGTGGCGGTCAACATCCCCCCCGCGTTCAACCGGTTTCAACACAGCTTTTCACACATCTTTGCCGGCGGCTATGCTGCGGGCTATTACAGTTACAAGTGGGCCGAGGTGCTGTCGGCTGACGCGTACGCGGCCTTTGAAGAAGCGGCATCGGGTCAGGGCGGCGTGCTGAACCGCGACGTGGGCCGCCGTTACCGTGAAACCATCCTGGAAGCCGGCGGCAGCCGCTCGGCCATGGATAATTTCAAGGCATTCCGAGGACGCGAGCCCAGCATCGACGCCCTTTTGCGCCACCAAGGCATGAGCTGATGAAACCAAAGGCGAACACCCCATGAGCCGTCACTTGCAGTCCTCTTCCCTGTTCGCCACGGCGGTGGGCCTGGCCCTTTTGAGCGCCGGCCCGGCCTGGGCCCTGTACAAGGTCGTGGCCCCGGATGGCCGCGTGACCTACACCGACCGGCCTCCCGCAGACCGGCCCGCGGCCACCCTGAAGACGAATGGCAGCGTGGTCTCAACCGCGGGCCTGCCGTTCGAACTGCAGAAAGTCGCCAACCAATACCCGGTCACCTTCTATTCTTCTTCCACCTGTGCGCCATGCGATGCAGCTCGGCAGATGCTGCAAAGCCGCGGCATTCCCTATGCCGAGAAAACGGTGGAAACCTCGGAAGATATCCTGACCTTGCAAAAACGGGAAGGCGTTCAGCAACTGCCCATCCTGAAGGTGGGCAGCAAGCAATTGGTGGGCTTTGCCCAGGCCGATTGGCTGGCCTACCTGGACGCGGCCGGCTACCCGGCCAAATCGGCCTTGCCCGCCAGCTACAAGCAGCCTGCCGCGACGCCTTTGGTGCCGCCAGAAATCAAAGCGCCCGTGCCTGATCCGCTGCGCTTGCAGGCCGACACGCCGAGCAACATCAGCCCGGCGCCAAACCCGACGCCACCTGCGCCTCCTGGCTTCAAGTTCTAGAAAGTCAGCGTCCTGACGCCATTCGGTGTGCCCAACAGGCACACCGAAGCGCGGTTGCGGGCAAAGATACCCACCGTCACCACGCCTGGCCACTGGTTGACGTCCGACTCCATCTTGCCGGGGTCGGTGATGGACAAGCCGGTCACATCCACGATCGCATTGCCGTTGTCGGTGACCACACCCTCGCGCACCTTGGCCTGTGCGCCCATGACCTCGAAGCGGCGGATCACCTGGGCCGTGGCCATGGGAATCACTTCCACGGGCAGCGGAAAGCGCCCCAGCGTTTCGACCAATTTGGTGTCGTCGGCGATGCAAATGAAGCGCTCGGCCAGGTCGGCCACGATTTTTTCGCGGGTCAAGGCGGCGCCGCCACCCTTGATCATGTCACCCTGGTGGTTGATCTCGTCGGCGCCATCGATGTAGACCGCCAGGCCATCCACCGACTCAGCTGGCAGCACCTTGATGCCCAGGCCGATCAGGCGCTCGGTGCTCCGCACCGAACTGGACACCGCACCGGCCACCCGCTGTGGATCGGTCTTGAGCGCGGCCCCCAGCGCATCGATGAACTTGTCCACGGTGGAGCCGGTGCCCACGCCCACGATGCTGCCGGGTTGCACATAGTCCAGGGCTGCGAGGCCCACCAGGGTTTTCATGTCGTCTTGGGTCATGGTGTGTGTCATCTCAAAAATCAAGGCAAAGGCCGACCGTTCAGCCACATCCAGGCACTCACCGCACCGATCAGGATGGGCTGGTGCAGCATGTAGAACGTCAGGCTCCAGCGGCCCAGGCCGGCCAGCGTGGCCCGGCACTTCACGGCCAAACCTGGATTGTCGCCGCTGTGGCCCAAGCCGGCCGAAGAGGCCATGCAAGCAGGATGCCTCGCCAGCAACCATTGCGTGGCCGCCATGCCCCACCACATGACGCCGATCCAGGGCAGCACCGGGACGTAGTCTTCGGTGATGGGTTTGTGGGTGACCAACCCCACCCAATCGGTGGCGCGGCTGTCGAAAAAGGGATGCTGGACCAGCTGGGGCAACAGCACGGCAAGCGCCCCCAGTGG
Organism: Aquabacterium sp.; assembly: GCF_050725395.1. Taxonomy (GTDB): domain Bacteria; phylum Pseudomonadota; class Gammaproteobacteria; order Burkholderiales; family Burkholderiaceae_C; genus Aquabacterium. The sequence continues at coordinate 4,155 of NZ_JBOHHL010000006.1, forward strand.
CAGCAGCCAGGCCTTCAAGGGTGCGCTCAGTCGGGCCAGGACCAGCATCACGGCCATGCCATGCAGGACACCGAAAGAAATGTAGCTGTTCGGGAACATGAACCAGCTGCCCAGGGACACCAGCGCCGCACAGCCGACGATCTGCGCCCACCGGCGCCAGAAGCGCCGCCACGACTGGCCCTGCGCGGTCGCCACGGCCTGTCCTGCGCCCGCGCACAGCAGGAACAGCGACAAGATGCAGGTGCGCTGCGTGGTCCACCACGGGTCCTCGTAGAAGTTCGCGGCCAGCAGGCCGTGGTGGCTCAGGTCGAAGCAGAAATGGAACACCGCCATCCAGACCAGCGCGACACCCCGCAAGGCGTCCAGCCGGTCGAAGCGGCTCGGTGGTGACGACGATGAAGGGAAAGAAGATGCCACGCCCACTCAGCGACCGCGAACCAGTGGATTGGGCGTGGGCTCGGCCACCTTGCTCAACAGGTTGGTGTCCATGTGGTGAAAGGCTTCGGTCTGACCCTTGATCATCAGCACCGTGTCCTCGTCGTAGGCCCAGGTGCCGTCGTCGTTGAAGCTCACCTTGATGCGGAACTCCACCGTCTTGAAGGCGTGGTCGATGAACTCGCTGGAGCAGATGCCCTGGCCGTTGGTGGTCACCAGTTCGAAACTGTCGGCATCGGGCTTGACCTGGCCGGACACCATCACCGTCTGCGCGCGCGGAATGGTCAGGGTGTGAGTCACGGTTTGGGTGGCCGGTTCCCACAACCAGTAACCAACTTGTTCATGGTAGGTCTTGACTTGCTCGGGTTTGGTGATGAGGATCACGTAACGCAAACCATAGAGCAACTGCGGGCCGTTGGTCACCGGATCGATGGGCTGCAGTTCCATGTTTTCCACGTAGGCCTGCTTGCGGGGGCCGTCCGCCTTGGGCTTGATGTCCAGGCCACGCGTGCCTTTCCAGATGCCGGCCATGCGGCGCAAGGGTCCCAGGTTTGCCAAGGTGTCGAGGTCGACATTGGAAGGCTCGGTGTAGATGTCGTCCGAAAATTTGCTCATGGCTGGGGGCTCTCGTGCAATGGGTGAATGCCAGTCAATTATTAAGCAGTCCTTATGATTTTTTTGCACACGGGCATGCCAACTCATCGCTTCTCAACGCATGAATGAGTGCCTAAGGTGGAAACCTTCGCCACTGATATTGGAATCGACCCCCATGACCATCACCGCCATCAATGTCCGCAACCAGTTTCGCGGCAAAGTCAAAGAAATCGTCGATGGCCCCGTGGTCTCGGAAATCGACGTCGAGACCCCGTCCGGCCTGATCGTCACCTCGGTCATCACCACCCGGTCCGTCAAGGAACTGGGCCTCGTCGTCGGCAAGGAAGTCATCGCCCTGGTCAAGTCGACCGAGGTGTCCATCGCCGCGCTCTGACGCTGATTTTCACACTCAAAAACCAGGGAGCCCCATGGCCAACAACCCCGATTGGAAGTTCGAAACGCGGTCCGTGCATGCGGGCTACTCACCCGACCCCACCACCAAGGCGGTGGCCGTGCCGATCTACCAGACGGTGGCCTACGCCTTCGACAGTGCCCAGCATGGTGCCGACCTGTTCGACCTGAAGGTGCCAGGCAACATCTACACCCGGATCATGAATCCGACGCAAGATGTGCTTGAGCAGCGGATCGCGGCGCTGGAAGGCGGCATTGGCGCCCTGGCGGTGGCCTCGGGCCAGGCCGCGGTGACCTACGCCATCCAAACCATCGCCGAAGCCGGCGACAACATCGTCTCGAGCACAGCGCTGTATGGCGGCACCTACAACCTGCTGGCGCACACGCTGCCGCAGTTCGGCATCACCACCCGTTTTGCCGACCACCGCGAGCCCGGCAGCTTCGAACCCCTGATCGACGAGCGCACCAAGGCGATCTTCGTCGAATCACTGGGCAACCCCTCGGGCAACATCACCGACATCGCCAAAGTGGCCGAGATCGCACACCGCCACGGCATCCCTCTGATCGTGGACAACACGGTGCCCTCGCCTTACCTGAGCCGTCCCATCGAGCACGGCGCCGACATCGTCGTGCAGTCGCTGACCAAGTACCTGGGCGGCCACGGCAACAGCCTGGGTGGTGCCATCATCGATTCGGGCAAGTTCCCATGGGCGCAGCACAAGGCGCGCTTCAAACGCCTGAACGAACCCGACGTCAGCTACCACGGCGTGGTCTACACCGAGGCCTTGGGGCCGGCCGCCTACATCGGCCGGGCCCGCGTGGTGCCCTTGCGCAACACGGGGGCGGCCATCTCGCCGTTCAACAGCTTCCTGATCCTGCAAGGCATCGAGACGCTGGCCTTGCGCATGGACCGCATCAGCAGCAATGCCTTGAAGATCGCGCAGCACCTGAAGGGCCATCCTCGCGTCAAGTGGGTCAACTACGCCGGCCTGGAGGATCACCCCGACCATGCCTTGGTCAAGAAGTACCTGTCAGGGCAGGCCTCGGGCCTGTTGACCTTCGGCATCGACGGCGGCCGTGAAGCGGGCGCGCGTTTCCTGGACGGCCTGCAGCTGTTCACACGCCTGGTCAACATTGGCGATGTGCGTTCGCTGGCCACCCACCCGGCTTCGACCACGCACCGTCAACTGTCGCCCGAGGAGCTGGGCAAGGCCGGTGTCGCCGAAGACACCGTGCGACTGTCCATCGGCATCGAGCACATCGACGACCTGCTGGCCGACCTGGATCAGGCCCTGGCGGCCACCAAGGCGCTCTGAAGCGACACGGGCTTGATCACGACGAAAGCCTTGGTCTCGATCAGCCCGTGGTTGTGCCAGGTCAAGGCGTCGGTGCCTTCGAACTGCAGGGCCTCGCGCTGGCCCAGCTGGTAAAAGGTTTCGTCGATCCGCACTTCGAGCACGCCCTCGGACAAGGCCACATTGACGCGACGCGGTTTGGCCGGGGTGGTCAGGCTGAGGCGCGCGCCAGGGGCCAGGCGCAATTCGTAGAACTCGTCCCGGTGGCCTTCCGTGGGCATGTGCAGGGCACGCAGTTCGCCATCACCCGGATTCAGGGGCGAGGCCACATCCTTGGCCGGCTTGATGAGGAGCACGCTGGCGTCATGCTGAGACTCCAGGAACCAGGACACTGACACGCCCAACGCTTGGGCGGCCTGCCACAAGGTTCGGATGCTGGGCACACTTTTGCCCTGCTCGATCTGCCCCAACATGGCGCGCGACACACCGCTGTACAGCGCCAACTCCTCCAGCGACCATCGGTGCTGCTTGCGCAGCCGCCTCAGGTTGTGCCCGACGAGGGTGGACACGGCGCCATCGCTCACGGCGGGGCGGGGAATTTCGGTGATGCTCGGCTCGATCAGGGCGTCCAGTGAACTGCTCATTGCATTTTCTCCATGGAGCGCCACCTTAGGGGTCGCGGACATTCAAGGGAACGACACTTTTGACATGTGCATCCTCGTTATGCGCATTGGCGACGAAGGCATGCGCAAACATCGCTTCACGGGCCTGCCGGCCTTCTTTAAGGTTCACCCATCACGACGCCATCGCGCAGAACCGCCCATGAGCTTGACCGGCATCCAGACATTGAAAAACACCGCGGCGGAAGGCATCGCCAACCGCTACACCGGCTCCCAGGTCAGGGTGCTGGTCATCCCCGGCTTGCGCGACAGCGGACACGGCCATTGGCAAACCTGGTTGCAAGGACAGTACCGGGGCTCGGTTCGCGTCAGGCAGGCCAACTGGGAACAGCCCGACCTGGACCTCTGGTCAGCCCAGATCGCCCGGACCATCGAGAAGGCCCCGGCGTCGACCACCTGGGTGGCCGTGGCGCACAGCTTTGGCTGCCTGGCCCTCGCCCACCACCTGAACAGTTTGAATCCCACCTTGTCGCCTTCAGGCGGGGGCATCCGCTCGGCCTTGTTGGTCGCGCCGGCCGACCCGGTCAAATTCGAGGTGGTCGAGGCCTTGTCGGCGCCCGGCCTGGGCCTGCCCGCCACGGTGATCGGCAGTGAGAACGATCCCTGGATGCCCCTGGCCAGTGCACGCCACTGGGCCGAGCACTGGGGTGCCCGCTTTCTGAACCTGGGCGCCGTCGGGCACATCAACACCGAGTCGGGCTTCGGCCCCTGGCCCCTCGCAAGATTCCACGTGGACCAGATGATCCGCGACCAGCAGCGCCAGCGCCGCATCGAGCGCGTGCACCCCATGGAACTCAGCTACGCCATCTGAGCAAGCGCTTCACGTTTCATACCACCAAGAAAGGACCTCACACCATGCCAAGCCTGCGCTTGGGCGACACCGCCCCCGACTTCGAACAAGACTCGTCCGAAGGCCCGATCAAGTTCCACCAGTGGCTGGGCGACAGCTGGGGCGTGCTGTTCTCGCACCCTGCCGATTTCACCCCGGTGTGCACCACCGAACTGGGCCTGACCGCCAAACTGAAAGACGAGTTCGCCAAGCGCAACGTCAAGGCCATTGCGCTGTCGGTGGACTCGGTGGACTCGCACAGCCGCTGGATCCCGGACATCGAACGCACGCAGGACACCCGCGTCAATTTTCCGATCATCGCCGACGCCGACCGCAAGGTGTCCGAGTTGTACGACCTGATCCACCCGAACGCCAACACCACGCTGACCGTGCGCTCGCTGTTCGTGATCGATCCTGCCAAGAAAGTGCGCTTGATCATCACCTACCCGGCCAGCACCGGCCGCAATTTCGACGAGATCCTCCGCGTGATCGACTCGCTGCAATTGACCGAGTACCACAGCGTGGCCACGCCGGGCAACTGGAAGGATGGCGATGACGTGGTGATCGTGCCTTCGCTGCAAGACCCGGATGTGATCAAGCAGAAGTTCCCCAAAGGCTACACGGCGGTCACACCCTACCTCCGTTTGACACCGCAGCCCAACCGCTGAGCGCCCATGAACTAGGGGTACCGACCTAGGGATAGGTCAATGCGTTGATGTTTCGGAGAATCCAGGCAAGCCAACCATCCCTGAAAGGGAGTCAGCATGCCTGTTTCCACCGCGCGGCTCACCTGCCATGTCTCCGCGGGTGAGCAGCACCAGACACTGGCCCGTGAGCTGCAGGAACTGATCGCCACCAGCGCCTCGGACCTGTTCACGGTTCAGTCGATCGAACCACTGCCGCAGAACGCCAGGTGCGATTTGTGGATACCAGTGATCGATGCCACCAATGTGGCCCAGGCCCTGGCAAGCATCAGCGCCTGCCGCGCACAGCATCACCCTGGCGTCGTGCTGCCCGTGACGCTGGGTTTGACGCAAGAACAGCTGCTCGATGTGCTGTCGGCGGGCGTGTTCGACTTCGTGTCCACGCCATGGGACCAGGCCACGTTGCTGGCCCGGATCCGGCGCGCAGTGGGGGCCGTGCCCGTCACACCCCAGTTGCAGCAAAGCCAGGTGCCGTCACCCGCGCTCCGTGAATTGGTTGGATCGAGCCCAGCTTTTGTCAAGCAGCTGGCCATGCTGCCCACCATCGCCGGCTGCGATTCGGGGGTGCTCATCCTGGGCGAGACCGGCACCGGCAAGGAAGTCTGTGCCAGGGCCATCCACTACACCTCGGCCCGTGCGACCCGTCCCATGGTGGCGGTGAACTGTGGCGCCATCCCGGCTGAATTGCTTGAAAGCGAATTGTTCGGCCACGTCCGCGGCGCTTTCACCAGCGCGCACGCCACCCGCACGGGCCTCGTCCGCGAAGCCGAAGGCGGCACGCTGTTCCTGGACGAGATCGATTCGCTGCCCTTGCCGGCCCAGTCCAAACTCCTGCGCTTTCTGCAGGACATGGAGTACCGGCCCGTGGGGGCTGATGCCACCCACAAGGCCAACGTCCGGGTGATCGCGGCCTGCAATCAGAACCTGTCCCAACTGGTGGACCGCGGCGCCTTCAGGCGCGACCTGTTCTTCCGGCTGCACGTGCTGACGGTGCACCTTCCACCGCTGCGTGAACGTTCGGAAGACATCTGCACGCTGGCGCTGCGCTTCGTGCAGCAGTTCTCGTCCCAATCGGGGCGCCCGCCCATCGGCCTGTCGCCTCAAGCCGCCAAGCACCTGCTGACCCACGATTGGCCCGGCAATGTGCGCGAACTCAAACACGTCATCGAGCGCGCGATGTTGCTGGCCCAGGGCCCCAGCATCCAGCCCGAAGACCTTCAATTGACCGCCACTCATGACGCGCCTGATTCGGACGAGTCCTTCCACGCGGCCAAGACCAGGATGGTGGACGCCTTCGAGCGGGGCTACTTGGAACGCCTGCTGGCGGCCAGCGGCGGCAACATCACGCAGGCCGCCGAGGCGGCCCAGAAAAACCGCCGCGCGCTGTTCGAGTTGATCCGCAAGCATGGCATCAGCGCCGAGCGCTTCCGCCAGAAAGACGCGAGCGCACACTGACCAGGACATTTGCACGCAAGTGCATGGACAAAAACATCCAGGCGGCTTTTTCTCCGCCAACGCACCTGCCCACAGGCTTTGACGCACCGATGACAGGGACACATTTGTCCATCGATATCCAGGGATGACTGGCCCGCTCCCTCTGGTGGCATGGCTCGGAATACCTGGCACCGAGATTGCGATAGGAAGAAGCGCAAAGGGATTGCGTGTCGCCATGAATGTCGCTTCTTCGGTGCTCAGGATCGTGGGTGATCTGTCGTGGTATCTGCGGCTGAATCCCCTTGCCTCGGACACCCCTGAAGGCATCGCGCGGTGGTGGCTGAAGGCAGATGATTTTTCGATGTCGGATTTGACGAGCGCGCTTGAGCACATGGTGCAGGCGGGCGTTGTCGAAGCGACGAATGCGGCGGACGGTCAGGTGCGTTATCGGCGCACCGGGCTGAATGCCAGGATCGATGAACAGCTTGACCGCTTCATCGCCAACTCTCGAATGTTCTAGGAGGCACACATGGTGCAAGTGAGTTACCCAGGCGTCTACATCCAGGAAGTGTCGAGCGGCGTCCACACCATCACCAGTGTGGGCACATCGATCACCGCGTTCATCGATTTCTTCCGGGAAGGGCCCATGAACGAGCCGGTCGAGATCTTCGGCATGGCGGACTTCCAGCGCATCTTCGGGGGACTGGACGATCGCAGCGAGGCGAGCTATGCCTTGGCCCAGTACTTCCTCAACGGTGGAGGATCGGCCTACGTGATCCGCACGGCCACGGCCGATGGCACCCACCCGGTGTCACTGGCTGGTGTGGTCCTGAAGGCCGATGCGACGGGGGCAGGCGCGCCAGTGCTGGACGCGCGCGCCGCCAGCGAAGGCATCTGGGGCAACAACCTGCGCGTTGACGTGGACTACAGCACCGAGCCTGCCGGGCTGTTCAACCTGACCGTGACCCGCTACGACGGCCCCACGGTCAAGGCCAAACCTTTGGGCAGCGAGCGCTACCTGAACCTGACCATGGACTCGACCAAGCCACGCTACGCGGTGAAGGTCATCAACGACGGCTCCAAGCTGATCAAGGTGCTCGCCAGTGCGGGCGTCACCGCGACCAGCCGGCCTGCCGCCACGGGCACGATCAGCGGCGACCTGGCCGCCTTGGCCATCGGGGATTTCAACGGCTTCAGTGGCAAGAAGATCAGCGTCAAGATCGGCGCATTGGCCGCCGCCGACGCCACCTTGGGAACCTGGGCTGCGGGCACGGTCACCAGCCTCGCGCAGTTGAGGCCCAAGCTCGAGGCGGCCATCCGCTCGGCCAACCTCAACTCGCCGTCCTACACCGGCGCGAGCGTCGAGGTGGTGGGCTCGCGCTTGCGCGTGTTGTCGGGCAAAGGCAGCACCACCTTCGATCCGACCGAGGTCATCGTGATCGCCAATGCTGCGGCCGACACCACGGCCACGACATTGGCCCTGGTGACCGCGGCCAACACTAATGTGCAGCAGTACCCACTGGGTCTGGCTGCGGGCGCCGACGTGGCGGCCTTGAAGAAATCCACCGTGGGGGGCGACGGCATCGCACCCGACGCCACCGCCCTCATCGGCAACCCGGCCTTGTTCACCGGCATGCAGGCGCTGGAGCGGGTCGACCTGTTCAACATCATGTGCATCCCACGCGCGGTGGCCGACGGCTTTGCCGACACGCAAACGCGCGCGGTCTACAACGCGGCCCTGGCCTTCTGCGAGCGCAAGCGCGCTTTCCTGCTGATCGACATCCCGTCCGACAAGAACGAGGTGCAGGAGATCAAGGATTGGCTGGACGACCACAACGAGTTCCGCAACAAGAACTCGGCCGTGTACTTCCCGCGCACGCAGATCCCCGATCCGGTCAACGAGTTCCGCCTGCGCTCGGTCGCCGCCAGTGGCACCCTGGCCGGCATCTATGCGCGCACCGACAGCCAGCGTGGTGTCTGGAAGGCACCGGCAGGTGTCGAGGCGGTGCTCGATGGGGTGGCGCAACTCGACACCAAGCTGACCGACGCCGAGAACGGGGTGCTCAACCCACTGGCCATCAACTGCCTGCGCACCTTCCCCGTCTACGGGAACATCGCCTGGGGTGCGCGCACCCTGGTGGGCGCCGACCAGATGGGCTCGGAGTGGAAGTACGTGCCCATCCGGCGCCTGGCGTTGATGCTGGAGGAATCGCTGTTCCGCGGCACCAAGTGGGTGGTGTTCGAACCCAATGACGAACCCTTGTGGGCCAACATCCGGCTCAACGTGGGTGCCTACATGAACTCGCTGTTCCGCCAAGGCGCCTTCCAGGGCGCCACGCCCAAGGAAGCCTACTTCGTCAAGTGCGACGGCGAGACCACCAACCAGGACGACCGGAACCAGGGCATCGTCAACATCCAGGTCGGCTTTGCACCCCTGAAGCCCGCAGAGTTCGTCGTCATCAGCATCCAGCAGATCGCTGGCGATCTGTAACCCCATCGCATCCGCGCGGAGAACCTCGCCATGGCCAACACCGGTTTCGTCGTCAACGCCACACGCGTTGATCCTTACAAGAACTTCAAATTCCGCGTGCTGTGGGACGGCAAGGCCGTGCTCGGCGTGTCCAAGGTCAGCTCGCTCAAGCGCACCACCGAGGTGGTCAAGCACCGCAGCGGCGGCCAGAACAGCTACGACCACAAGTCGCCCGGCCGCTCAAGCTACGAAGGCGTGACGTTGGAACGCGGCATCACCCACGACCTGGAATTCGAGAAGTGGGCCAACGCCATCTCCACTTACGCGGGCGATTCCGCCATGGACCTGGCAGGCTACAAGAAAGACTTGACCCTGGAAGTGCTCAACGAGAAGAGCCAGGTCGCCATCCGCTATTTCCTGTTCCGCTGCTGGGTCAGCGAGTTCGTCACCCTGCCCGACCTAGACGCCAACGCGAACGCCGTGGCCATCGAACACATCAAGATCGAGCTGGAAGGCTGGGTGCGCGATGCCGACACCCCCGAACCGAATGAGGCGGGCTGATGATGGGGCAAGCACAGGATCATGCGCAGGCTTGGCGCGCGCGTCCTGTGGGCAGCGCAGCCTCGGACATCGACCTGGTCTTTGACCGGGCCGACCGCCCAGCCACGGTGACCGGGCTCCTGGCCGCCTGCGTGAGCGGCGCCGATGGGCTGGCGGTGGACGCCGATGAAGCCTGGTCCTGGAGCTTGAGCCAGCGGCTGCAGGCCCTGTTGGCGATGAGGGTGGCCTCGGGCGAGGTGAGCTTGGACTTGCAGTCGTCGTGCACCCGGTGCGGCGAGGCCATGGAGGTGCAGCTGGACTTGCGTGACTTCGCGGGCGAGCCCGCGTCACCGCGCTTCACCTGGCACAGCGACGACGGACTTGAATTGACCTTGCGGCTGCCCAATGGGCGTGACTTGCAGCGGTGGATGCAGGGGCCGCTGGCATCACCGGCTTCGCACGAGGCATTGGCCGCCTCCTTGATCGAGTCCGTCGTAGGCGTGCCCGCCGGGACGCAGCCGCCCGCACTGTCCGCTTTGCTGCCTGCACTGGACGATGCTTTCGAGGCCCATGATCCACTGACCGCGCTGCGCCTTCACGCGACTTGCCCAGCCTGCGCCCACGGCAACATCCTCGCCTGCGACCTCGAGTCCATGCTGATCGACGGCTTTGCGCGCGCGCAGGTCCGCATGCTGGACGACGTGCTGCGGCTGGCCCGGGCCTTTCACTGGAGCGAGGCGGAGATCCTTGCGCTGCCAAGTTGGCGGCGCGCGCACTACTTGAGCCAGATCGACCAAGGGAGCTGGGTGTGAGCGGCTATTTCGCCAGCTTGGCAGCGCAGGTCAGAGCGCCTCAAACACCCGGTGTCCCGGCCCGTGGCGGGATGACGCCAACTCCTCTGGAACAGCATGTCGAGGTCGAAGCCAGCCTGACGACACAGGCACGCGTGAACCACCGTGACGGCCCCAATGAACCTGCCCCTCCCGTGGCGCAGGCGCATGAGCCGCCGCGTTCGGATTCAAGCGCCCCGTTCAAGGCGCCATTCTCGGCGCCTGCGCAAACCGCACTGGCCCTTCGCACCCCCGTCACCCCAGACCTGCACGAGACGTCTGCGGTCGGCACACCGCCGCTTGAGCCCATGACCACACAGGCTCAACCCGCGACGCCGGCACCCATGGCCACCGACCTGCCCCACGCGCCGGCGATCGCGCCCCGCCCCGCCCGAGCATCCGCCGACCGCGTGGACGCGAACCATGTCAACGAGACCACGGCACCCACGTTGAACGTGCTGGCCGAAGCCCACCCCATCGCGGCACAAGGCGGACTGCCAGCTCACCAGCAAGGCACGCGTTCAGTGCCACCCGCTGTTCGCAATCTGCCTCCGTCGGCCTTCATTCAGCCCGACGCACGCCGCCAGCACGCCGAACAAGCGCCAGCGATCGCACCCCGGACGACCATGCCAGCCCCGTCTGCCTTGCAGAGCACCGTGCGCATCGGAACGATCACGCTGGAAGTGCACCCACCCGCCGTCGCGGCTCCAACAGCACCTCCGCCAGCCGCGGCCACGCCCACCCCGGCGCCGGCCCAGTTCTCGCTGCGGCGCCATCACGTGCGGTGGAGCTGAACCATGTCGCTCGCCGCCAGCAGCGAGGCCATCGGCGCGGTCAGCGATCTGCTGAAGGTGCAGCTCGCCTCATGGACCGGGATCAACGCCATCGCGGTCGGCCGACCTGAAGACGCCAGCAAGGCAGCTTCGGCGGGGGGCAGCTTCAACCTCTTCCTGTACCGCGTCGGCATCGACGGCAACCTGCGCAATCGGCCGCTTGACGCCGGCCAGTCGCCGCCGGTGTGGCTGGTGCTGCACTATCTGCTGACGGCCTTCGACGGTCAGGACAGCGATTCGATCGCCGCGCACAAGCTGCTCAGCCGGGGCATGCTGGCCTTGAACGCGATGAGCATCATCAAGCCCGATCCGACCATCACCGCGCTGTCCAGCAGCCCCGACCCACTGCGCGTGACTTTCGACGAAGCCGATGTCGAAACGCTGTCGAAAATCATGCAGGGCAGCGAAGAAAAGTACCGCGTCTCGGCCGCCTTCCAGGTGCGCCCGGTGATGCTCGCGCCCGTGAGCGAACCGCCCTCCTACGCCTTGCCGGTCAAGACCATTGGCAAGCCTTTGCCACCGCCGCGGCTGTATGAAGGCGTGACCGTGTTGCCCAGCATGGGACCGCAGATCCACCAGATCGAACCCGAGCGCTTCAGCGCAGGCCAGGCATTCGTGCTGCACGGCGACGATCTGGCAGGCTATGACCAGGTCATGGTGGGCGCCACGACTTACCCGGCCACCGGCACCGCCGATGGCGGCCTGACCGCGACCATCCCTTTGGTGGACACGGTGGCCGCGGGCATCCACCCAGTCTGCGTGGCGCGCACCTTGCCCGATGGCCACACCTTGACCAGCAACGCCGTGGCCGGCCAGTTGCTGCCACGCGTCACCGGGGCCAACCTGGCCGGGCCCTTGACGCCCGTGTCGGGAAAGCTGTCGGGCCAGTTCGTGGTCCACGGCACGCAACTGGGCGGGCCCACGGCGGCCATCTATGCCGCGCTGTACCGCCAGGGCCAGTCGCAGTTGCTGCTGGAACCCATTGCGGGCGGCACCGACACCACGCTCACTTTCGCGGTCGGTGATGCGCAGGCTTTGCCCGCCGACCCCAACTACCGCGTCATCCTGCGCGTCAATGGCGTGCAGGCGCTCGACGCGCCCGTGCTGAGCTGGACATGAACGCACAGCTCGCCCCCGCCCCCGCCTCGATGAACCCCGATCTGCGCATCGATGATCCGGTGTGCGCGCACTGGCTGGCCCAGGTCACCTGGCGCCTGCGCCGCGAGATCGCTTGGTGCTGGCACCAGCGCGGCGGCTCGCCGGGTCGAACCGGTGCACTGCCCCCCTTCTCCGACCCGGTGCAAGACAGCCTGGACCTCACGCGCTTTCGCGATGACAAGCGGGCTTTCTTCGCACAGGACGTGACGGCGCGCTATCTGAGCGATTGCATCGCTTCACCCAATGCCCCCACGCCGCCTCAAGCCGGTCGCCGAGGCGGCTGGCATTGGCTGGCCCATGAATGTGGTTTGCCCCCCGCCGCGCAGTTCGTGTTGGCTTGCGCGCTGGCCAGCCGCAGCGATGCCGCGATCGGCGCCGTCTGCGCCGCCTGCCTCAACGACCCATCCCGCCCATGGCCCACCCTGGCCCTGGCCCAGCGTCTGTGGGATGAGCCGCTGGCCGTGGCCGCCTGCGCCGACGCCGGCCATGCCTTGTTCCGCCACGGCTTGCTGAACCTGCCGCCAGGACGGGCGCTGGTGGACTGGCACCAGGCACTCGACATGCCGACCGCCGTGGCACAAGCCCTGCTGACGCCCGACCATCCGCCTCGGGGCATGATCCCAGCCACGGAGCTTGTGCCCCGCGACACACCGCTGGAAATGCAGCCTTGGCTGGCCCGCCTGCGCTCGGACCCGCCATCTGCCATGCAAGTGCTGCCGCTGCAGGCGCCGCAAGGCACGGACTTCCTGGCCTGGGCCCGGACCTTCGCATCCGCCACGGGCCGTGGCTTGGTGGTCATGGGCGATGAGGTCACGCCCGACCGCGGTCTTCAAGCCTTGGCCACGGCCAGTTGGCTGCATGGTGCCGACATCCTCTTGCCTGAACATTGGCAGGAGCGGTGCTGTGCGGCTGGTACCCAGGAGCACTGGACGGCTCCGTTGTCCGACTTGCCCCTGCGCTGGTACCTGCCAAGCAACGATGGCGGCCAAGCCACGCGTGGTCTGCCAAGCAAGCTGGTGCTGCCCACCTGCCACTTGCCACCGTTGGACATCGCGCAACGCACCCAACTGCTGTGCAGCGCGCTCCGACAGTCCCCTCCGGCTGTGCGCAACGCCATCCCCGAAGCTGCGAGGCGCTTCCGCCTGGCCGAGCGCCCGCTGGCTCGCGCCGCCTGCACCGCCTCCGCACTGGGCACGAAGGCGGAAGCCTCGGACCTCTTCAAAGTCTGCCGCGCAGAGGCCCGGCTGGAACTCGACGGCCTGGCCAACGCCGTCACACCCCGCTTCGATTTGAACGAATTGGTGCTGCCCACGGCGCAAGCGCAGCAACTGCGAGAAATCGTCTCGGCCATGCGCGTGCTGGGCCGCGTGCACCATGAATGGGGCACCGCGCGCGCCTGGAACGAGGCGGGCCTGTCCGTTCTGTTCTGCGGCCCACCCGGCACCGGCAAGACCATGGCCGCCGAAGCACTGGCCAACGAGCTGCAATTGCCCATGTACCGCATCGACCTGTCCCAGGTCGTCAACAAGTACATCGGAGAAACCGAAAAGAATCTGCGCCGAATCTTCGATGCCGCCGAGACCAGCGATTGCCTGATGTTCTTCGACGAGGCCGATGCCCTGTTCGGCAAACGCACCGAGGTCAAGGACGCCCACGACCGCTTCGCCAACATCGAGATCAGCTACCTGCTGGAACGCATGGAGCGCTTCAAGGGCCTGGCCGTGCTGGCCAGCAACCGCCGCAAAGACCTGGACGAGGCCTTCACCCGCCGTTTGCGCCACATCGTGGAGTTCCCCGTGCCCGGCGCGGCCGAGCGCGAGCAACTGTGGCGCCGCGTCTTTCCACAGCAGGTGGACATCCGCGAAGTCGACTGCGCCTGGCTGGCCCAACAGTTCGAAATGGCAGGCGGGCACATCCGATCGGCCGCCTTCAATGCCTGCCTGCTGGCCGCCTCTCAGCAGGCCGAGCTGGCCCCCGCGCGGGTCGGCATGCCACAGGTGCTCATCGCCATCAAACGCGAGCTGCAGAAGATGAACCGCGTGGCCGGACGCGAACAGTTCGGGCGCTACGCCTCGTTGATGGAGGACATGGCATGAACCTGGACATCGAGCACCTGGCCATCACGCTGCAAGGCGTCTCGCCCGACCTGGGCGGGCGCGTCAAGGACCTGCTGGCGGGCGAGCTGAACCGCCGCCTGTCCGAGCTGAAGCTGCGCACTGCCACCACCGACATCGCCCAGGCCGACCTGGGCCCCATCCAGGGCCCGGCGGGCGCCGATGCGCAAGCCTTGACCGACCTGATCGCCACCCAGTTGATCGGCTGGATCGAACGCCAGGAGACCCACTGATGGCCCTCTTCCCTTTGCGCGGCGTCCTGGTCGAGTACGGCATGAACATCCTCGGGCCGATCCCGAACATCGTCGTGTTCCAGTTCAACCCCGAGCAGATGACGCGCACCATCGTCATCCCGCAGCCGCCGGCCCCCACGTCGGGTCAGCCGCGCACGGAGACGCACGCCGCCGCCGCGCCACCGTCCGAAAGCTTCGACGTCAGCGCGCGCTTCTCGGCTGCGGACGACCTGGGGGCTGGCGGCGCGGTGTCGGCCATCCCGCGCCTTTTTGGCGTGGGTCCACAGATCGCCGCGCTGGAAAAGATGGTCTACCCCCAGGCCACGCCAGGCGGCCTGATCGGCGCCGCGATCGACGCAGTGGGCTCGGCGATCTCCGGCCCGAGCGCGACGCCGCCGTCGCAACCCATCCCCCGCGTGCCGCTGCCCCGAATCCTGTTCATCTGGGGGCCTTCGCGCGTGTTGCCGGTGACCATCACCTCCATGTCCATCGTCGAGCAGAAGTACGACGTGTTGCTCAACCCCATCCAGGCCGAAGTGAAGATCGGCATGCGAGTGTCCAGCCAGGCGCCCACGGACGACATGGTGGGCGCGGGCGCCTACAAGTACACGCAGATGGTCAAGGACACGCAAGCGACCTTGAACCTGGCCAAGGCCATCGAGTTCGCGCTCGACATCATCCCTTTCTGAGGAGCCGCCCATGTTCCTGAAAAACTCACGCTACTTCGGCCTGCCGACCGTCACCGCCACCGACCGGGCGGGCGACCCGGTCACCGCCGTCAAGCTGCGCACATTGCCCGCCACACCCGGCCACGAAGTCACCATCCGCGCGCACGACCAGCTCGACGCGATGAGCGAACAGCGCTACGGCGACGCCACGCGCTACTGGCACATCGCCGACGCCAACACCGAGCTGGAAGCGGCCTCCACGCTGCTGCCCGTCGGCCGCACCACCCACGTCCCCAAGGGCTGAGCACCATGGCCAAGGCTGAATTCCGCGTGTACTTCGACAACGCCCCAGCCTCGGCGGAGCAACTCGCCATGTTCACCGAGATCCGCATCGACCAAGGCATCGGCGTGGCCAGCGAGGCTGAATTGGACCTGCCCGTCGGCACCGACGTGGCGGGCCTTTGGTCGGGCATCGAGGAAGACTTCGCCCAGCCCTTCACGCGCGTGCGCATCGAGGTCAAGGTGGCCATGGCCGATTTCGAGCCGCTGATCGATGGGCCGGTGGTGGGCAACCGCTACGAGATGAAATCCTCGCCCGACCAGAGCACGATGACCCTGGTCGTGCAGGACGACAGCGTGCTGCTCAGCCGCGACGAGAAGGTCGCCCTGTTCGAAGACATGGCCCCGGCAGACATCGTGACCAGCCTGTTCACCGACGCGGGCTTGACCGCCGAGGTCGATGCCGCACCGAATGCAGGTTCAGCCCTGCAACGCGTCACGGTGCAGCGCGGCACCAGCCTGCAACTGCTGCGCGACCTGGCCAAGCGCCACGGCATGTTCACCTATGTGAAGCCGGGCGAAGCGCCTGGGGTCAGCGTGGGCGTGTTCAAGAAACCGCAGTTCGATGCCACCGAACTGCCCGAACTTCTGCTGGTTGGCGACCAGTGCAATGTGGCGAGCTTCTCGGCCCAGTTCGATGCGCTGCGCCCCATCAAGGCCCAGGCCGGCAGCGTCACCCTGGCGGACAGGAGTGTGCTCACCGCCACGGCTGATGCGGCCGACAGCGCGCCGCTGGGCGACGCGGCCACCCATGATTTCACCCAGCCTGCTTTGGTCCTGCTGACCGGCACGCGCGAAGAACAGACCGACCTGGACGCCGCCGCCATGGCCACGGTCGACCTGTCCTCCTGGGCCTATGCCGCCAACGGCGAGATCGACGCCGACCGGTACGAAGGGGTGATGCAGCCCCACCACCTGGTGCGCGTGCGCGGCATCGGCGGCCACCTGTCGGGCGATTACCTCATCGGCCGCGTCACGCACGTGCTCAACGACCACAGTTACCGGCAACGCTTCTCGCTGCACCGCAACGCGCGCTCATCAGGCGGTGCGGGCGGTGGCGGCCTGCCTTCGGGAGTCTTCTGATGGAAACCGGCACGCTCGAAAAACTGGTGGTCGAACTGGCCACGCAATCGCGCACGCGGCACTTTGGCAAGTACCGCGGCCTGGTCACCGATGTGCAGGACCCCTCGTCCATCGGCCGCATCAAGGCCCAGGTGCCCGAAGTTTTTGGCGACGTGCACACGCCCTGGGCCACGCCCTGTGCGCCCTACGCCGGCCCCGGCGTCGGCTTGCACGCCATCCCGCCCGTGGGCGCAGGCGTGTGGATCGAGTTCGAAGCTGGTGATCCATCGCGACCCATCTGGAGCGGTGGATGGTGGGGCACCAGCGACGTGCCCGCCAACGAAAAAGGCACCGCCGCCAAGCCGCCGCTCAAGATCCTGCGCAGCGAGCAAGGCCTGATGGTGGCGCTGGACGACGACGCCAACACGCTCACGCTGTCCGACGGCAACGGCAGCAACCTGATGACCATCAGCGTCAACGATGGCCAGATCAAGCTGCTGGCCACGTCCAAGGTCATCGTCGAAGCGCCCCTGATCGAACTGACCGAAGGCGCCACGCACCCCGTGCCCTTTGGCGATTCGTTGTTGCAGTACCTGAACCAGCTGGTCAGCATCTTCAACGCGCACATGCACGTGGGCGAGACCGTGATCGGCATCCCCGTGACGCCCATCGTGCCGGTCACGCCCTTCCCCCCCGCGACGCCTGTGCTGCTGTCCCAGCGCGTCACCACCGGTTGAGACCACCATGAGCAACGACCTCAAAGCCGGCACGGTCCATGACTTCGCGTCCAGCATGGCCGCCTACATCGACCGAGCCATGCAAAACGAATGGCAGGCCGTCAAGGGCGAGCCGCTGCCCTCCGGCGACCAGGGCGCCGAAGACCGGAAGATCCTGTTCGCGGCCATCGCCCAAGGCGTGCTGAAGTTTCTGGGCGATCACGTGGGCGACCTGGTCACCACCACCAACACCGGCGACGGTGGCCTGACCAGCCACCACCACGCGATGGCCTTCACCGTCGACACCTACAGGGCGCCGCTGCCATGAGCACCAACGGCCGCCACCTCGCCTTTCCCTTCCGCATCGGTGCCGATGGCCGCACGGCCACGCCGGCGGACCTGCCTGACCACATCCGGGGCGAGATCATCCAACTGCTGCTCACCGCGCAAGGCGAGCGCCCCTTCCTGCCCAGCTTCGGCGCTGGCCTGCGCCGCCTGGTCTTCCAGCGCAACGACGACGCCACGGCGGGCATCACCAAGGCCCTGGTCAGCCAGAACCTGTCGCGCTGGCTGGGCCAGCGCATCACCGTCGAGATGCTGGACGTGAGCGCCGAGGACTCGACCCTGAACGTGGACCTGCGTTACCGCGTCATCGCCACCGGCGAAGTGCGCAGCGTGCGCCTGCAGCGGCAAGGAGCGCATTGACATGGCCCTGCTGCGCAACGAGGAACGCCTGACCGACCGTGCCCGCGACCTGGACGGCAAAGGCCTGAACGCCTTCAAGCTGGCTTACGTCACGCTGGAGGCCGCACCCAAGCCCGGCTTTGCCTGGCTGGAGGTCGAGTTCTGGAACGACAACGCGCTGGCTTCCTTGCCCCCCAAGGAGGCTTTCAAGGTGCAGGGCGCCGAACGCCACCGGGCCGGCAACCCGGCCCGGCCGGTGGCGGTCACGCAGGTGCTGGCCGGCACCACTCCCCACACGATCAGGCTGAAGATCGCGCCCGTGGGCGACTACTCGACCTACTTGCTTTCGACCACGGCGGTGGGCCTGTCGTCGCCCGGCAACGCCTTGCCGCTGGCGATGGACCCGCTGCTCAACGCCCTGCCCTTCAAGTTCCGGCCGGGCTGCTTCAACCTCAACTGCACCCCAGCCGAGCGCCTCAAGCCACCGCCGCTTGAGCCCGAGATCGACTACCTGGCGCGCGACTACGACTCTTTCCGCCACGTGCTGATCGCAGCCATGATGAAGCGCGTGCCCGGCTGGACGCCTTCCAGCGAGGCCGACCTGGACCAGGTGCTGATCGACCTCATCGCCGCCGATGCCGACGAGCAGGCCGACTACCACGACCGCGTGCTGAGCGAGCGCTCGATCGCCACGGCGCGCAAGCGTGTCTCGCTGGCCCGCCATGCGCGCTTGATGGATTACCACATTCACCAGGGCAACCAGTCCAGCACCTGGCTGGCCTTGAACGTGGCCGCCACGGCCGATCTGCCCGCCACCACCAACGACGAGTTCGGCGCCTGGACCAGTCTGCATTGGAAAGACCCCGAGGCCGTGGTCTTCGCCATCCCCCGCGAAGGCGCGGCGTGGCGCCAACGCGTCTACGCGCAGCTGAGCACCTTGCGTCTTTACACTTGGGGTAACACCGTGTCCGCCTTGGCGCAAGGCAGCACCGAGGCCGACCTGACCGGTTTGAGCCCGCTCAACCAGGCGCAGGCCGAAGCCTTGCGCGACTATTTTCTGGGCGCGCACGCCGACCAAGTAATCGGCCCTGGCGAAGACGACGTGGACCCAGCCGTTGACGAACTGCTGGTGCAAGAGGCGCTGAATCCCGACACCGGAACCCCCAACGGCGCGCGCGTTTCGCAACGCCAGGTGCTGCGCCTGGTCCCTGTGGACGGCCCCACGCCCCGCGCCGAAGCCCTGCACGACCCCTTCACCGGCGAATGGCTGGTGCGCGTGCGCTGGCTGCGCGAAGACGCGCTAACGCAGAACTTTTGCTTCACCTGCGAATGCTCGGGCACGCTGGTGGGCGATGTCAGCCTGTTCCACGCCAACCTGGTCCGCGTCACCCAAGGCCGCCCGCGCATCACCACTTTCCGTGCCCCCGGACAGCCATTGGCGGGCTTGGACGAACACAGCCTGGTCGCCACCAGCGAAGCCCGCTACGCGGTCGTCACGCGCCAGCAAGGCAGCCTCTCGCCCTTGCGCGGCGTACTCTGTCCCTTCCCTTCCTCGCCCCTGGCTTACCGCGCCACCACGCCCGGCGGCGATCTGCCCACGCGCACCACCGCCCAGGTCACCGTGCAAGGCTTCGCCCAGCCCTGGCAGGAGCAATCCGACCTGGTCGAAAGCCAAGGCGAGCACAAGCACTTCACGGTCGAGACCGATGAACTCGGCGGCAGTTCGATCCGCTTCGGCGACGGCATCAACGGCGCCGCGCTGCCCTCCGGCGCCTTCGTGCGCTGCCGCTACCGCGTCGGCCAAGGCAGCAGCGGCAACGTCGGCGCCGACAGCATCGTCGGCTTCGATGACACGAGCGGCGCCGTGCTCGAGGTGTGGAACCCTTTCGACGTCACCAACGGTCGCGACCCCGAGCCCGTGGCCGACATCGTGCGCCGCGTGCCCGAGGCCTACCGCCAGCACCAGTTGCGCGCCGTCACTTTGCCCGACTACGCCAAGCGCGCCGAAGAGTTGCCCGGCGTCTCGCACGCCAAGGCCCGTTACGCCTGGACCGGGAGCTGGCGCACTGTGCGCGTGGCCATCGATCCCGTCGGCAGCACCGTGCTGGCCGAACCTTTGCGCCGTGCCATTGCAGACCACCTGGAAGCCGTGCGCCTGATCGGCGAAGACCTGGAAGTGCGCCCCGCCAGCTACGTGCCACTGGACATCAAGATGACCTTGTGCGCGCAAGCCGCCTACTGGCCCGAAGACCTGCGAGCCGTGCTGGAAGAGGAGTTCTCCGACGGCTGGACGCGCGATGGCCGACGCGGCTTCTTCCACCCCGATGTCTGGACCTTCGGCCAGCCGCTGCACGCCAGCCAGGTCATCGGCCGCGCCCTGGGCGTGGCCGGCATTGGCCGCGTCTTGAAACTGAGCATGCGGCGCTGGAACCCCGGCAGCGGCGGCGGCCTCATCGAGGTCGACATCGACCCCTCCGACCTGCCTGAAGCCCGCGTGGAGAAAGTCGAGATCGGCCCCTTCGAAATCCTGGTGGTCGCCAACGATCCGGACCATTTGGAGACCGGCCGCATCACCTTCGAGATCACCGGGGGCCGCCGATGAGCTGCGAAAACGATTGCCGCCAGCCGGCGGCCTTCCCCAAGGCCATCTTCAACCGGCCGGGCCTGTCCACCATCGGCTACCGCATCGGCAGCTACGCCGACCTGCGCGAGCACATGCTGTCCCTGCTGGACGCCAGCCCCGCGCTGGCCGAGTGGACGCACCGCCTGCCCGACGACCCCGGCATCGCCCTGATCGAAGCCGCGGCCGAAGTGGGTGACATCCTCAGCTTCTACCAGGACCTGTACGCCAACGAAGCCTACCTGCGCAGCGCCAAATGGCGCGACAGCGTGGCCGACCTGGTGCGCCTGCTGGGCTACCGCCTGGCCCCCGGCATCGGCGGACGCGCGCGCTTCGCCTTCGCGGTCAAGGGCACCCAGCCGGTGCTGCTGCCGAAGGGCCTGGGTGTGAAGGCGCAACTGGAAGGCGATGACAAGCCCGCCGTGTTCGAAACCAGCGCCGAGCTGCTCGCACAACCCGCGCTGTCGCAGTTCCACCTCTACCGCCCGCGGGTGGTACCGAACATCCACCATGGCACCGACACTTTCACCTTGGTCTTGAGCGCGGGCGCCAGCGTCTCGCTCAAGGCCGGTGACCGCGTGATGGTCGGCGTGCCGCGCGCCAGCGGCAACGCCCACGACCACTTGCAAGTGCTGGTGGTCGACAAGACTTGGGAATCTTTCGGCAGCACGGTGGTGAAGATGAAAGGCGGCGTCACCAGCCTGAAGAAGCTGTCGCAGGTGGTGCAGGTCAACTCGGCCTTCCAACTGTTGTCGTCCATCTCGTCCAACATGTCCATGGTCATCGCCGGGCCACAGATGTCGGTCAACTCACTGCTGGCGGCGGGCGTGGGCCTGGCCTCGCTGACGTCGACACCCCAGTTGCAAGCCTGGAAACTGGGCAAGACCCACCGTCACTTCGGGCACAACGCCCCGGCCACGCAGGTGACAGTCGATGACAAAGGGCGTGCCACCACCGCCGACGTGTCCTTTCTGCGCCGCATCAACGCGACCACGCCCAGTCCGGCCACGCCTTCCCTGAGCGCCACTCAGATGCCGCTGGAGGGCGAGGTCGCCAGCATCGTGGCGGGCACACGCGTTCTGATCGAGGCGAACCTCTACGCCGCCAGCAACGGCAGCCCGCGCAAGCGCCTGCTGGAGCGGCGCATCGCCCAGGTGGACCGCCAGTCATTGACCTGGGGGCCATTGACCGGCGCCAGCACCGTGCTGAGCCTGGACGAATCGCTCGCCATCAAGGAGGGCAGCGTCACCCTGGCCTATGCCGACATCCGTGGCGTCACCTTCCACGAGGTCGTGGGCGAGCCCTTCACCTTGCACGCCGATTTCGCGCCCAGCCTGGCCACCAAAGGGCATGAACTGCACTTCTTCGGTTCGGCCCAAGAAGCGCAGTCACTGGCCAAGCGCAGCCTGCTGCTGTCCGGCCCAGGTGATGCCTTGACCCAGGCCATGGCTTTGTCGGTCGAGACCGCCGGGGTCGATGCCAGGCAGCCCTCGTTCCACCGCGTGCAACTGGACCGTGAGTTCAGCTATGCCCAGTTCGGCCATGCCGCGCCGCAAGTCACCGTCCACGGCAACTTGGTCGAGGCCACGCAAGGCAAGACCGAGCAGCCAGTGGCGCTGGGCGATGGCGATGGCCGCGCTGCCTTCCAAACCTTCGCGCTGCCCAAGACGCCGCTCACCTACCTGCTGGACACCACCCAGGTGCCGCCGCAATTGCCGCAGCTTCAGGTGTGGGTGGATGGCATCGAGTGGACCGAGGTGAACAGCCTGTTCGGGCGCGGCCCCAAGGCGCGCGTCTACATCGTGCGCGAAGACGCCGAAGGCAAGAGCTGGGTGCAGTTCGGCGACGGCAAGACAGGCTCGCGCCTGCGCACGGGCCGGGGCAATGTCGTGGCTGTCTACCGCACCAGCCATGGCGCACATGGGCCTTTGAAGCTGGACGCCAAACCACAGACCGACAAGAAGCCCGCCGCACTGGAGAACGTCTTCATGCTGGAGCCCGTGACCGGCGGCGCCCAGCCCGAAAGCATGGACGGCGCCCGCACCGCTGCGCCGGGCACGATGCAAAGCCTGGGCCGCATCGTCAGCCTGGCCGACTATGAGGCCGAGGCCTTGTCCATCCCGGGTGTGCTCAAGGCCCGCGCCGCCTGGACCAGCGTGGACGGATCACCCCTCGTGCGCGTCACTATCCTGACCGAGAGCGCCCTGGAGGCCGATGCCAACGCCGCCGCCGACGCCCTGCGCGCCGCTGTGCGCACACGCGGCGCCGGGCGCTGCCCACTGCTGGTCGTGCAAGGCGCCCGCACACAGATCGCCCTGAAGCTGGTCGTCGGTTATGCACCCGATCGCCGCATCGACGATGTGCGAGCCGCCATCCTTACGGCACTGGGCGCCTCGGGCGAAGAAGGCAACGGCGTCGACTCGTCCAAGGGCTTGTTCAGCTGGCAACAGCGCCAGTTCGGCGAAAGTGCACACGGCTCGCAAATCGTGGGCGCGGTGCAAAACGTGCCTGGCGTGGCCTGGGTTCGCTTGAGCCTGAGCGGCCTGACCCCGCCCACGCAACGCTCGGTGCCCTGCGCGGGCGACCGTCTTCTGGCGTTGGCATCCACCTCCCTGCAATTGCAGCTCGCGGCCGACAAGGAGGCTTTGCCATCATGACATCGCCACGCCAACCGCTGTTCGAGCGGCTCCCCGAAATCTACCGCATCCGCGACACCGAGCAGACCCCGCCCGGCCAATTGCAGGCCTTCCTCGGCGTCATCGAAGACGCGATGAGCGCGCTGCACGCCCGCACCGATGCGCAGTACCACGACCTCTTCATCGAGCATTGCGACGATTGGGTCGTGGCCTACATCGCGGACCTGTTGGGCACCACCCGCCTGTCCGGCGACCCCTGGACCTTGCGCGCCGACGTGGCCCGCACCGTCTTCCACCGGCGCCGCAAGGGCACGCTGGGCGTGGTCGAGTCGCAGGTGTATGCGCTGTCGGGCTGGGCCGCGCACGCGGTCGAGATGCGCGAGCGCCTGGGTTGGATGCAACACCTCAACCACCAGCGTCCCGACGCGGGCGGCAAGCCGCCGCTCAAGCTGCGCACCGACCTCAGCACGCCAGTGCGTGGCGGCATGGCCAGCCTGCGCGATCCGGCCTTGCTGTCGCTGGTCAATGGCCCCTTCGATCCGTTCGCGCGCGTGGTTGACGTCAAGCCACCCACGCTGGGCATGTCGGGGTGGAACCTGCCCAACCTGGCCGTGCTGCTGTGGCGACTGGAGGCCTTCCAGACGCCATTGTCCCGCCCCGTGTTCCACCTCACCGCGCCGATCCCATCCACACCGGGCGCGGCCTCGCTTGCGGTGCGCTTCGACCTCCATGCCCAGGGTGAACCATGGCCCTTGTTCAACACCCACCGCTTCCACGCCGATGAGGATCCACCCCGCCTGGGCAGCGAGGACGAAGTCCCCGGGCCCATGCCCGAAGCACGCCTGACCGACGGCCGCCCCGCAGGCCGCTCGGACCAGTACGTGTCCGTGCAGACTTACGCCGACCCGCGCAACGCCCATCCCGGTGACGACGCCGTCGGCCTGGTCCTGCACCTGCCCGAAGCGCCCTTCCTGGGCCAAGCCTGGCAAATCCGTGGTGCCAACCTGTGCGCCTGGGAAACCGGCCTGGCACCCGCGCTGCGCGAATGGGAGATCGCCATCGATCCCGAGCGCGGCCGCATCGTCTTCGGCGTGCCCGACAGCAACCCCGCCACACAAGCCGTGCCCTTGGCCAATGGCCTGCTGGTCTCCAGCACATACGCCCTGGCAGGCCCCACCGGCGCGCAACCCATCTCACGCACCGCCTTGCCCGACACCTGGCCCGCCGAGCAACCCTGCGAGCTCAAGCGCATCAACTGGTTCGACGACGAATTCGCGCTGCGCCACGCGCTGGACAACCTGCCGGCTCGAACCCAGCCCCTGGTCATCGAGATCACCGACAGCCAGACCCATGTGCTCGACCTGAACGCCGTGCTGGGCATCGGCAACGATGCGGGCGTGCTGTCCCTGCGCCTGCCGCATTCGCTGTGGATCCGAAGCGCCCCGGGCGAACGGCCCACCATCCGCCTCCGCCAGCCTCTGCGCCTGCGGCCCACGCAGATCACCGGCCCCACCGCCGTCAACACCGAGCAGCTCGAAGTCACGCTTGAAGGCCTGTACATCACCCGTGATGCCGCTTTCCCCGCCAGCGAGGCCATGATCACGCAAGCCGCCATCGGCCAACTGAACATCCTGGGCTGCACGCTCGACCCCGGCGGCGGCAAGGTCCTGGACGGCAGCCCTGCGGGCACCCGGGCGCCGATGCGCCAGTCATTGCACCTGACGAACAGCCATGGCCTGTCTGGTGCCGAACTCACCGCCTTCGACCAAGTGCCCACGCTCACACTCCAGCGCAGCATCACCGGACCGCTGGCCATCGACACCGGCTACCTGCTGAACCTCGCCGACAGCATCGTCGACGCAGGCAGCGGCATCGCGGCATCAACACCTTTCGGGCTGGCCATCGGCGCCGCCACCGGCAACCCTGACATCGAATGGGGCCCTGACCTGGTCATCCAGGGTGTCACGGTCTTCGGCCGCACGCGCGTGCAAACCGCGCGCGGTGAAAGCGGCCTCTTCGTGCACCGCCTGGAAGTGCACGACAACCAGGACAGCCACACCACCGACGTGGGCGTGGGCCTGCGCGGCAGTTGCCTCAAATTCTGCTGGTTCAGCGGCGAACACGACCGCCTGCCCCAGCACTTTGGCTGCGTTTTTGCCCGCGAGGCACGTTTGCGCTTCACGGCCGAATGGTTCGGCCAGCCCGGCTACGCGCAACTGCGCCCCGACTGCGATCAACGCATCCGCGAAGACGGCAGCCACAACGACGAGATGGGCGCTTTCGGCCACCTGCTGAACACCCACAAATGGAAAAACATCGGGATCCGCCTGCGGGAGTTCATGCCGGTTGGCGTGCGCCCGGTGCTGATACCGATCACTTGAAGGACACGATCATGAAGGGCGATTTCTCATTCCTGCCAGCAGGTGCAGCGCCGCATTACAGCGGCGTGCTGCACCAGCAAGGCCGCGTGCTGCTGGACCGTGACTGGAACGAAGCCGCCGTCATCGCCGCTTCCTGGCGCTCGGCCGCCGGACGCGACACCTTTGGCGACGGTGTGCTGGCCGTGCCCATCTCCAACATCCAGGCCTTCAAGGTCCTGAGCGCCACCACCGACGGCACCCAGGTCCAACTCGAGCTGGACGCAGGACGCGCCTGGGCCGATGGCCTGTCACTGACGCTGGACGCCAAATCCACCTTCACCGCGACCTATTTCGCACCGCCTTTCCAATCGCCCCAGGCTCTGCCGTCCACCATTGCCGATGGCGTGCGCGACCTGGTCGTGCTGGATGTCTGGGAAGACACGGTCAGTGGCTTCCAAGACCCGCGCAACCTGATCGAACCCGCCCTGGGCGGGCCCGACACCACGGAACGCACGCAAGCCTTCAGCCACCTCAAGCTGTTGCGCCTGGGGCCCAACGACGATTGCAGCGCCGTCGCCAAGCTGGCCGACGATTTCAGCGCCAAAGGCAAGCTCACCGTCTCGCCCGCCCCCATCCTGAACATCACCGGCGACTGCCCGCTGGAAGCCGGTGGCGGCTACACCGGCCTGGAGCACTACCTTTACCGCATCGAAGTCGCCGACCCCGACGCCACCAACCGCGCGCGCTTCAAGTGGTCGCAGTGGAATGGCGGCCTGGTCGGACGCGGCCTTTACGCGGCGGGCGCGCCAGGCACCGGCACCGTGACCATCACGGCCAACGACCAGATGATCAACCACTGCGGGGTGACCGACTTCTACCTGGAAGCGCTGGCCTTCGACGCAGCCCTTGGCAGCTGGCGCATCACGATGACGGCCGATGCCACCGTCTCGCAAGACGGCATCCTGTCGCTCACCAATGTGCAGGGCCCCTGGCCGGCCTCCACTCCGGCCACGGGCTTCTTCCGTTTGTGGAATGGCATCGAACTGGTCGCCGATTTCCCCGTGGGCGGCCCGAACCCCGTCGAGTTGAAAGACGGCATCCGCCTGGAGTTCGAGCCCGCCACGGCCAGCAACGCCAATTACCAAGCGGGCGATCACTGGACCTTCCCGGTGCGCGCATCCGGCGCCGCCTTCGAGCCTCCGGTGTGGCCTGTCAACGCGCCGCCGCAAGGGGTGCACCACCACCGCGTGGCCTTGGCCATCCTCAACTGGGACGGCGCCCCGCCGGTCACCATCACCCAGGCCGATGGCGAGATCGATGATTGCCGCCGCATCTTCCGACCGCTCACCAACCAGAAGATCTGCTGCACCTACAACGTGGGCGACGGCCGCACCAGCCATGGCGACTTCGACTCCATCGAGGAGGCCCTGCAGCACCTCCCCGCCAGTGGTGGCGAAATCTGCCTGCTGCCCGGCCTGCACCAGACCAACACCGTGATCGACGGCCGCCGCAACGTCCGCATCAAGGGCTGTGACACCAAGACCAAGGTGATCCCCCGCAAGGAAGGCAGCACCCTGCCCATCTTCACCATCCGCGATTCGCTCAACATCACCCTGGAACACATGGACCTGGTGACCCTGGGCGGCACGGCCATCGTCATCGGCGCCAGCAAGCCCGATGGCTCGGTCGACATCGAGGTCGCGCACAACCGCATCCTGGCCTGCACCAACGCCATCCGTGCGCGCAACGTCAAAGGCGCCAATGTTCACCACAACCGGATCCGCATGCTGGACAAGCGCGGCAGCGACGTGGCCATCTACCTGGCGGGACACGATGGCCTGATCGAACGCAACGACATCCGCCTGGTGCCCGCGCTCTACATGCCGCCCATCGATGTGCCCACCGAGCCCGACCCGCTGGACCCCAACGACCCCTGCGCCAAGCTCGACATCGTCTACATCAATCCGCGCCTGTTCATCGGCTACGTCAACAGCGTGTGGGAGATCCTGCTGCCCATCTTCACGCTCCTGGTCCAGCCCTACCGCGCCCTGGGCGGCATCCAGCTGGGTGGTGGCAGCGAACACGTGCGTGTGCTGGAGAACACCGTGATTGGCGGTGCGGGCAATGGCGTCACATTGGGCAGCTCGGCCCTGCCTTCCCAGACCGAGCCCGAGCCGGACCACACCTTCGTGCTGCCCCGCGAATCCGGCGTCAACGGCCTGGTGCTGGGCCCCGATGGCAAGCCCCGGCCCAATGTCCAGGTCACCCTGACCGACACGGCCACGGGCCATGCCCGCGTGCTGGTGAGCGACGCCGATGGCCGCTTCCTGTTCGGCAGCAACCCTGCCACCTTCCGCGTGACCGAGGGCGAGCCCGACCTGTCCATTGGCAAGGTGGACCTGCAACCTTCGACCGGCGACCAACGCTTTTTGCTGACCATCACGCTCAAGGAAGACGAGAAGCCCACGGTGGAAGACGGCGGCTTCCTCTACGACATCACCATCGAGCGCAACACCCTGCAAGCCATGGGCCTGTCCGGCATCGGCGTGACCGCCGCCACCGCTCCGCCCGCCAGCCTCCGCGCCAGCAACGCCCTGGTGTCGGCGCGCAACCAGCTCGGCTCGCCCGTGGTCGGCTTGAACATTTTGGGCAACCGCATCGTCGGCAACCTGCTGAACGTTTTCGACAACGCCCTGCGCGCCACGGTGGCAAGCCAAGGCTTGGGCGGCATCTCGCTGGGCCTGTGCGAGGTCCTGTCCATCACCGACAACCAGATCGAGGACAATGGCGTGACCGGCGCCAACCCCGCTTGCGGCATCTTCGTGGCCTACAGCGAGGACGTGGCCATTCTGCGCAACCGCATCGTCAACAACGGCCCCTTGACGCCCGATGTCAACAGCGACCAGCTCGTGGCGGGCCGCCGTGGCGGCATCGTGCTCAAGCTGGTCAGCAACTTCAACATGCTGGACCGGCAGGCCTTGGCCCAAGGCCAGGCCTTCAACCAGCGGCCCGCCGCGCGCATCCACGAGAACCTGGTCGACCAGCCCGTGGGCCTGGCCCTGTTCGCCGTGGCCTTCGGGCCGGTGCAATGCAACGACAACGCCTTGTCCAGCGAACTGTCGGGCCCCAGCGCGCAGGAAAAGATGGCGGGCACGGTCTTCTTGTTCGACCTGGGCGGCGTCACCACGGCGGGTGCCGGCGTGCAGTTGCAGCGCGAGGGCAGCCTGAACCACAGCACCACGGCGCCCAACGCGGCAGGCGCCGAGGTCGAGACCCCCGCCACCGGCCTGCACGCCGCCCCCGCCGCGCTGACGCCCGCGCGTGACGCGGCCGTGGCCCGGCTGCTCCCTGGGGGCAACGTCATGTTCAACGACAACCAGTCGCGCACCGGGCCATCCAACACCAGCACCACCTGCCACCTCATCGCCACGCTGGACGACCTGGCCTACCAAAGCAACCAGTCCAGCAGCCTGCGCGATGGCAACCTCTTCGCCAATGCCCTGCTGATGGGCAACACCCTGCGCGCCACCAACAACCGCTTCAGCGAACGCGGGCCCGAAACCCTGCTCTCGCTGTTCGCGCTCGGGGTGAGGCTGGTCAACGCCAGCTTCAACCAGGGCGACCACTGCATCGTGGCCAACGACATGAACCCGGCCATGGCCGAGGTGAAAGTCGGCAACCAGGTGCTCAACCCCAACGCGCTCTGCGCCAGCCGCAGCGCCGTCTCGGGCATCCTTTTCAAACCCCACGGGTGATTTGCCATGGCCATCATTTCCAACACCGGACAGAAAACCTACAAGAGCGACTTGGCGGGCGCCTTCGAGACATTGCAGGAACAGCGCGGCGACTTGCTGAGCATGGTGCGAGACGTGCAACTCGCGTCGCGCCTGCTCGCTCTGGAAGAAGCCCGCCGCCTCAAAACCGACGTCTCGGCGGACGACCCGCGGGTGGCACGCTACACGCGCGGCGCGGACACCATCCTGCAACGCGCCGCCGCGCTGGACGTGGAAGTGCAGATCGCCCACATCCGCGTGCCCACCGTCACCAAGACCGAAACCTTGCTGCAAGGCCGCATCACCGATGAAGCCGCCAAGGCCGCCGCTCACCTGACCGTCACACTGGTCGACGAGAAGGGCAACCCCGTGCCCAATGTCGCCCCGGTCGAGACCGACGATTCCGGCTACTACGCCTTCCTCTTGCAACCCACGCAGGTCGATGCCCTCGCCAACCACCGCGCCCTGACCTTGCAGGTGGGCAGCGACAACGGTAAATTGGTGCCATCGGGCATCAAGCCCTTCACCTTGACCAAAGGCCAGATGACCGTCAGTGAAGCGCGCCTGCAGGCCAGCGAACTGGACCAGCTCACGGCCAGGGTCGCGACCAAAAGCAAGGCCAAAGCGCCGGCCGCCAAGAAAAAGACCTGAAGTCCCGTCCATCCCAGGAGGTGCACCATGTCAGCGCTCATGCTCAAGAAGCCGCTCAGACAGAACAGCCAGGATCAGCGATGGAGCCCCTCACCCAAGCCCAGCCAAGGCTTGCCGCCCGGGTGGCTTCAACGGTCCACCTCGTCGAGCTGCGCCTGCGGTGGATCGTGCCCGCGCTGCCAGGCCAAATCCACGCTCCAGGTCGGCGCGGCCAATGACCACCACGAGCAGGAAGCCGACCGCATGGCCGATGCCGTGATGGGTGGCGGCCCTGCCCAGGCCCTCCAGCCTGGTGCCACGGGGGCGGCCACCAAGCTTGCCCGGAAAGTGCTGGAACCCTTCGAGGTGCCCGACAGCGCGACCTCGTTCGACACGGAGCAGGCAACGCCATCGCCCGAAGAAGCGCCCGAGACCCTGCAACGCAGCGCCTTGGGCGAAGGCGGCGCCGTCACCTCCGGGTATGAACAATCTCTTCAGCGGGCCGTCCAGGGCGGTGGGGACCGTTTGCCCGCCGACACCCGCGCCTTCATGGAAAGCCGGTTCGGCCAGGACTTCTCTGGCGTGAAGGTGCACAGCGATGGCGAGGCCGGCAGCCTGGCCAGTCAGGTCAATGCAAGGGCCTTCACCGTGGGCAACGACATCTTCTTCGGGCAGTCCCAATATGCACCCGGCTCCCAGTCGGGGCAACACCTGCTGGCCCACGAACTCACCCACGTGGTCCAACAATCCAGTGGGCGCCTGTCTCGGCAGATCATGCGCGCCCCCTTGTTTGCTGGCGTCACGCCGTGCAGCAGCTACCCGGGCTACAACACCTCGGTCGACCGGAAAACCTACAACTGCGCGGGCCTCGCCTTGCGGACCTACCTCTACACCTCGCCGGCATCGGCGGTCTATGCCGACATCCGCAAGAACTTCTACAACCCGGTCTGCCCCGTCGGCAACTGCAAAGGCGGTCAGGTCAAGTTCTGGCTGTGGGAATACGACATCCAGATCGAAGACAGCAAGGGCACCGTCGTCAAGCCCAAATGGCGAGACTTCCACATCGTGGCCGGGCGCATGGACGCCGGCGGCGTCGACCCGACCGACGTCTACAGCAAGAACGGCCCCCGCCCCATCCATGGGCCGGGACCGGGCCCCAGCTTCAAGCCCGCCGCCAAGGACCAGGCCCTGGACGCCGACGACAAGCCCGGGACCATGCCCGACGGCAGCCCCGTCTACAAGGTCCGCAGCAACATGAGCGAAGTGGTCACGTGCGCAGATTGTTTCTGATCAACGGCAAGCCTCCATGAGTTTCAACCAGCCCCTGACCTTTCCCCCGGAATGCATCGAATGCGCCGCCGGGGACCACCTCATTGGCCGCATGGCCGAAGGCCGCTGGCAGGTCTACCGGGTGGACGACATCCTGGCGGTCCAGCGACTGGTGCCCGATGGTGGCTCACCACCCCGGCTCATCGCCGAAGCCGACCTGCTCGATTCGCTGAAGCCCGCTTACTTCGCCGAAGCACAACTGCTGCTCAGCCTGTGCGGCCCCACCTTCAACGACGAAAACGCCGCCCGGCAAGCCATCGAGCACCGAGCCCTGACCATCCAGGTGGAAGGCCTCTTGCGGCCGCTCCACAACTTCCTGAAAGCCGATTGCCGAGTCGTGCCACCAAGATGATGACGCCCAAGAAATCCGCCACGCCAGGTTCAACACGCGCCGCATCACCGGCCCTTCGGCCCCCTCTCCAGGCCCACGGCCACGCCTTGCCGGCCAGCCCGCCCTTGGCAAGCCGGCAGGCTTCGTCATGCGCCTGCGGTGGAGGATGTCCCCGTTGCCTCGCGGCGCCGATCCAGCGCCAGGCCAGCGCGTCCGATGGGCAGGACCTGGACACCGACACCGCCTTGCAAACGGCCCGACGCAGCGGGCAAGCCCTGCCCCAAGGCACGCGCGACTATTTCGAGCCGCGCTTTGGCCACGACTTCAGCCAGGTGCGCGTGCACACCGATGCCCAGGCCGCGCAAGCGGCGCAGGGTGTCCAGGCCCGGGCCTACACCACGGGCAGGAACATCGTGTTTGGCGCGGGCCAGTTCGCGCCCGAAACCGAAGGCGGCAAGCGCCTGCTGGCCCATGAACTGACGCATGTCGTGCAGCAAACCAGCCATGGCGCCATGCCCCCCGCCATCGCGCGCGACATTCACGAGACGGCGGAAGCCGAGCTTCAGGTCGAAGAAGAAATCAAGAACAAGCAATGGAACAGGGCCTACGGCAAGGACCCTTCTGCCCAATACGGCGCGGAGCGCGGCACCATCGACGAAGACGTGACCTTCCTCGACAAGAACAAACAGCAGAAAACACGCCACCAGCCTCGGTTGGGTGCTGCCAGCGGGGCCTTCAGCCCTCAAGGCCGGCAAGGCACGAAGATGGACATGGGCCAGCCTCTGCTGGATGCCGACGTCGAGGCCGTGATGATGGACAGCGGCTACGGCAGCAAGGACCAGGCGCAGATCACGCAAGCCGCCGCGGGCGCGGGAGCCCGCATCACCGAAGCCTTCCGCGTGATGGAGATCGACACGCTGGAAGCCCAGGCGCTTTACCTGGCCCACGCCGCCGTCGAATCGCGGGGGCTGCGTTCGATGACCGCGCAAGCCGACCCGTCGGTGGTCGGCAAGTTCCCCGGTCGGGGCCCCTTGCAGATCACCTTCCAGCAGCAGTACGTCAAGGCCTTGGCTTACCTTGATGAGCAGGTCCAGCGCCTGGAAGGACAAGGTTTGAAAGACGAAGCCGCGAAGGCGCGCGCCGCCTCGGCCGCCGTCAAGGCCGACCCTGCCGCGGCCGCCGATCCGCAGTACGCCTTCCTCTTTTCGGCGGCCGCCATGCACGCCAGCGGCGGTGTGCAGGCCTCGGCCGAGATGACCGGGAAGACTGCGAACTTCGGGGGCACCGGCCCCGAAGACCGCTGGGAAACCGGTGGCGACAACTTCGACGCGAAGATCGCTCACTGGACCGCCGAGAAGGCCAAGGGCAACGCCGCCGCCGACGAGCGCCTGGCCTTTTGGGGCGGGGTGAAGTCGGCCGGACAGCGCAAGGCCAACGCCTACAACCGGGCCTTGAGCACCCTGCAAAAAAACGTGCTCAAGGACGCACCGGCCGCCGCGCCCGAAACCGGTCCGCTGCAACGCCAGGCCTTTCACACCAGCATGCCGGGCGATGCCTCCGAGCGTGAAGCCGACGCCATGGCCGACCAAGTGCTGCGCATGCCGTCCCTGACGCCACTCCCCGTCCAGCCGGGCCACAGCGCCCCGATGATTCAGCGCGATCCCGCACCGACAACGCCCCCAGCGAACACCCCCGCCGAAGACAAAGACAAGGACAAAGACGCCAAGCTGAAGGAAGCCGCCAAGAAGGTCGAGGACCACCCCCTCATCGTCGGCCTCGTCAGCGACATCTACCAGGACCTGCGCCACGGCCAGGATTTCTCACTGGATGAGCGGTTCAAGCTCAAACTCAAAGGCACCGAGTCCGCCGCTTACGGCGCCTTGTTCAGCGCCGCGGTCCTGCCATCGGGCGGCGCGGGCGGGCTGCAGTATGGCGACAGCTTCGGCAGCAATCTGTCGACCTTCGGCAAGTACCTGGACGCGGTCGAACCGCTCACCCCCAGCAGCTCCATCAAGACCGACCTGGTCAGCCGCATCCTGGGTCTGCGCGTGGACGAGTACCTCGGCAGCCCCACCTTCATCAAGCGCCTGGGCGACAACGTCCAGACCGTGCTCTTCCTGGCGTCGGTCGCGCAGATTGGCATCCTCACCAAGGACCGCGCCGCGCCAGCCACCGCCGACGAAGGCGGCCTCGTCGATGAAACCTGGAACGCCGACTTGCTGATGGCCAAAACCATGGTGGGCCTCATCCTCAAGGAAAAACTCAAAGCGCCAGGCATCTTCGACGTCGGCCCGCTGCTCACTCCCACGCACCCCGGCTATGCCAGGGACAGCTACTTTGGCGGCAACCTGCCCACCGGCCTCAACGTCGATGCGGCGTCCGGCCCCCATGGCGGCAGCCTGCTGCACCTGGGCGCCACCGCCAACCTGGCCAAGTTCTTCGCGCCCGACGAGCAGAACAAGCTGGGCGCGGCCGACCTGGACGACCCGCGCAAGTACCGAGGCTGGCAAGGCAGCGTCTGGGGTGACTACCAGCACCTGCTGCCCACGCCCGAACTCAGCGGGCAAGGACGTGAGCCTGATCGGCGTTTCCGCGCGGGCGCCCTGTTTGGCAGCCAGGGGGTGTTCGTCCTGGCCGACGTCGGCGGCCACTACAGCGGCCCCGAAGCCAAGCAGCTCACCTCGATGTTCTTCACCGAAGGGCTGGCCTACGCGCCCGCCGAAGGCCCCTTGAAGAAAGTCGGTTTCAAGCTCACCCACCTGAGCTGGAAGGCCGAAGACAGCCTCGCCCCGACGGGCGCCGATGGTGCACCGGCGGCGGGTTCGGCCAACCGCTTGCAACCCTTTGCCGGCTTCGACTTCAAGCTCGGAAGTGGCGGCTCCCTGGCCTTGGGTGGCAGCGCGGGCATCACTTCGGCCACGGGCCAGTCCATCGACCTGTCGGACTGGCGCGGCGACATCGCCTACACCTACCTGGGCAAGGACGGCACCACCGACAAGCCCGCTTTCCGGCTGGAGCTGTCAGGCTCGGGCAGCCGGGTGGACTACTTCAGCAAGGACTCGCCGATGCTGTATGGCGTGCGCGGCAAGATGCAGATCGACAGCATCTTCTATGGCGCGCAAGTCAATGTCGGCGCCGACAAGATCGACCCGGCCAGGGCCGCGCAAATGAGCGACCCTCACGGCGGCGAAGGCCCCAGCCAGGTGCCCAGCGGCAACAGCGTGCTGATCGTCATCGGCGTGCTGCAGTAGCCTCGTCAGCCTCTCGCCCTCAAAGGTCGAACACCTTGCCCGGGTTCATCACGTTGTTCGGGTCGAACACCAGCTTGACCGCCTTCATGCAGGCCAGCTCTTCGGGCGAACGGCTGTAGCTCAAATACGGCTTCTTGGTCAGGCCCACGCCGTGCTCAGCCGACACCGAGCCGTCGTAGCGCGCCACAGTTTCAAAGATCTGCGTGTTCACGGTGGCGCACTTGCTGAAGAACTCCTCCTTGGCCATGTCGTCCGGCTTGAGGATGTTCAGGTGCAGGTTGCCATCGCCGATGTGCCCGAACCAGACCACGCGGAAGTCGGGGTACTGGTCGGCCACGATGCCATCGATGTCGGCGATGAAGGCCGGCACGTGCTGGATCAACACCGACAGGTCGTTCTTGTAAGGCGTGTAGTGCGAGATCGTTTCGGAGATGCCTTCACGCAGTCGCCAAAGGGTCTTGGCCTGCGTCTGGTTCTGGCTCATCACGCCATCGACCACCCAGCCTTGCTCCACGCACGACTCGAACAAGGCCATGGCCTCGTCCACCACCTTGTCGCTGGACGCCTCGAACTCCAGCAAAGCGTAAAAAGGCGTGGCGGCTTCGAAAGGCCGGGGCACGCCCTGGTGCTTGGTCACGAGCTGCGTCGACAGTTCCGAGAAAAACTCGAACGCCGTCAGGTCCAGCTGCTTCTGGAAGGCCGACAGGACCTTCATCACCGAGGCGAAATCGGGCGTGCCGAGCACCATCACACGCAGGTCGCGCGGTGCCCGGTCAAGCTTCATCATGGCCTCCACCACGAAGCCCAGCGTGCCCTCGGCGCCAATGAACAACTGCCGCAGGTCGTAGCCCGTGGCGTTCTTCATCATGCCCTTGTTCAGGTCCAGCAAATCGCCCTTGCCCGTGACCACTTTCAGGCCCAGCACCCAGTTGCGCGTCATGCCGTACTTGATGACCTTGATGCCGCCCGCATTCGTGCCGATGTTGCCGCCGATCTGCGACGAGCCAGCGCTGGCGAAGTCCACCGGGTAGTACAGGCCCTGCTCTTCTGCATAAGCCTGGAGCTGCGCGGTCACCACGCCAGGCTGGAGGCGAACCACCCGGTCTTCGGGGATGAATTCGAGGATGCGGTTCATGCGGTCGAAGCTGACCACGATTTCGCCATCGGCCGCCACGGCCGCGGCCGACAAGCCGGTGCGCCCCCCCGAGGGCACCAGCGCCAGCTTCTCATCGTTGGCCAGGCGCACGATGCCTTGCACCTCGTCGATCGTCGACGGGAGCACGATGGCCGAGGGCGCCGGCGTGCGCACCTTGGTCCAGTCGCAGCCCCAGTGCTTCAAGCTGTCGGCATCGGTTTTGACATGACTTTCACCCACGATGGCGTGGAGTCGGGCAAGGAGGTCTGGGGCGATGGGCATGACCATTCTTTCAGTGGAAAATCCCGCTCATGGTAGCGTCTGGGTTCAACACCCACCAGATGAAGGATTCAGGCATGCAGCAGCTTTCGCTCGACAAGGACAAGATTCGCTTTCTGTTGCTCGAGGGTGTGCACCAGAACGCCGTGGACGTGCTGCACAAGAACGGCTACACCAACATCGAGTACCTCAAGACGGCACTCGACGAATCCATCCTGCTCGAGAAGGTCCGCGACGTGCACTTCCTGGGCATCCGCTCACGCACTCAGGTGACCCCAGCCGTGCTGGAGGCCGCGCACAAGCTGGTGTCCATCGGTTGCTTCTGCATCGGCACCAACCAGGTCGCCCTGCAACACGCCATGCGCAAAGGCGTGCCCGTGTTCAACGCGCCCTACTCCAACACGCGCTCGGTGGCCGAGCTGGTGCTGGGTCAATTGATCTTGTTGCTGCGCGGCATCCCGCAGAAGAACGCGCTGGTGCACCGCGGTGGCTGGAGCAAATCGGCCGAAGGCTCTTGGGAGGCCCGCGGCAAGACCCTGGGCATCGTCGGCTACGGCAACATTGGCTCGCAACTGTCGGTGCTGGCCGAATCGCTGGGCAT
Organism: Aquabacterium sp.; assembly: GCF_050725395.1. Taxonomy (GTDB): domain Bacteria; phylum Pseudomonadota; class Gammaproteobacteria; order Burkholderiales; family Burkholderiaceae_C; genus Aquabacterium. Next base: position 41,129 of record NZ_JBOHHL010000006.1, read on the forward strand.
GCACGTGGTCTATTACGACACCGTCACCAAACTGCCCCTGGGCAATGCGCGCCAATTGGGCAGCCTGAGCGAACTGCTGGGCATGGCCGATGTGGTCACCCTGCACGTGCCCGAGATCCCATCCACCCAGAACATGATGGGGGCCAGCCAGTTTGCCAAGATGAAACCGGGCGCGATCTTCATGAATGCCGCCCGTGGCACCTGCGTGGACATCGACGCCTTGGCCGCCGCCCTGCAAAGCCAGCACCTGGGTGGCGCGGCCATCGACGTGTTCCCGGTCGAGCCCAAGGCCAACGACGAAGAGTTCCAGTCGCCTCTGCGCGCCTTCGACAACGTGATCCTGACGCCGCACATCGGTGGCTCGACCCTGGAAGCCCAGGCCAACATCGGGCTGGAAGTGGCCGAGAAATTCGTGCGCTACTCTGATTGCGGCACCACCTTGTCGGCCGTCAACTTCCCGGAAGTGACCATGCCCCTGGGCGCCGGCAAGCACCGCCTGCTGCACATCCACGAGAACGTGCCGGGCGTGCTATCGAACATCAACAGCGTGTTCGCCGAGAACAACATCAACATCGCGGCACAAAGCCTGATGACCAACGATGCCATTGGCTACCTGGTGATCGACGTGGACGCTGAATATTCGGAAGTGGCCTTGCAGAAGATCCAGAGCATCCCAGGCACCATCCGCAGTCGTGTCTTGTATTGATCATGACGGCCTTTCGGCACGCCATTTGCCCGATTTTGACATGTCCAACACCCTTTCAAGGAGCGGATCATGTCCACACACTACGGCAAAAAGGCGAGCGAGAAGGTCGGCAAGGCACTTCATGAGCTCAAGAAGGGCGAGCTGAAAAGCGGCACCTCCGGCAAAACGGTCAAAAGCCGCAAACAGGCCATTGCCATTGGCTTGTCGGAGGCTCGCAAAGCCGGTGGCAAGGTGCCACCCACCAAGCATTGACCTTGAGGTTTGCCCATGAAGAGCCCTTTGCGCTGCCAATGCGGCACCCTCCGCGGCCAGGTCGACCTGGACCAGTCCTATGGCCGGGCCACTTGCTACTGCAAGTATTGCCAGGCCTATGCCCGGATGCTGGAGCAGGAACGCGCGGTGCTGAATCGCCGAGGCGGCACCGAGCTCATCGCCATCCTGCCTGCCTCCATCCGGTTCACCGCGGGCCTTGAACAACTGGCCTGCGTGTCCTTGACTGAAAAAGGCCCATTGCGGTGGTACGCGGCGTGCTGCCATACGCCGATCGGCAACACACCCAAAGACCCCCGCGTGGCCTATGTGGGGCTGGTCAGGGCCTGCCTGGGCAGTTCTCCAGCGGCGCTGGAGCAGGCCATGGGCCCCGTGAAAATCGCTTTGAACACCAAGTCGGCGCGGGGGAAAGTGGCCAGCACCCCGGTGGCAACATTCCTGGGCATGGCCAGGATCTTCAAGAACATTTTGAAGGCCCGGTGGGCAGGCCGGAACAAGGCCAATCCATTTTTCTTGGCCAGCACCGGCAAGCCAATTCGGCAGCCGCAACCCGTCAAGAAATCACCGCCGGATGCGCTGAAACGCTCGGCCTGAGAGGCACTGGCCGTGCATTTGTGTTGAGGCGAAAAAAATGGAGGCATTGCCTCCATTCATTCGTGCCCGGGTTCTGGTTCATTTCTCGGAATTGCCCAAGAGAACTGAGTCTCTTGGTAGGCGCGATTGGACTCGAACCAACTTTTCTAGACCTGCTCTTGCCCCTCCATAGGAGGACGCGCGAGAACGGCGCCGCTTTGGGTGCCCCTGAACCGCCTCAATCTTCCCCGGAATCTTCACCGGCCAACTGTATAAAGACACAGTTTCATCGCGCGACCAAATGGGGCTGCGCTGAGGCATTTTGGCACGTTGTTTGCCCTCGGAAATGTATGAACAAGCCCATTCCCAAGGCGCTCTGGATCGACCGCTGTACCGCTCGCATGGGCGAGCACGGCACCGGCATATCACCAGCGGAGGCCGTCGAGCACGCCGAAGACCTTTGGGGCAATGTTGCCCAAGAGTTTTCGCCAGAAGTAGCCGCCGACATGGCTGTGGGCAGCATTGAGGCGCTCGAGCACCTCTTTTTCACTTCGAGGCCTGACCCGCTCCGGCTGCCACCGGCTTCCCCGTGACCAGGTCGACAGCGCGTGCGCGGCACCCATTGTTCTCCGCGATGAGCTGGTACCAGGTGGACGGGATGAGGCACCGGTACCCTTCTCTCCATGCCTTGGTGGCTGTGGAAAGCCGCTCGCGGTCGTCCAGGCGCTCGATGCGGGCGTTGTTGGTTGACTTCGCGCGCTTGGCCTTGGGTTTATTGCCTTCTTCAGGCTTGTCCTCGATCCAGTCGCCCCTCTCGGCTTGCCCCGGGCGGATCAGCGCCCACTGGCCTTCGTGGCCGACGAGGGGGTTTTCCCCCACGCGAGGGAAGACACCTGTTCCGAAGGGCGCCACGGGCTTCGTCACCTGGTAATCGGGCAGTTAGTATGGCTGACCCAACGACTGGATGTAGCGCTCCAGATCGCCCTTGGGCGTCATCGCGTAAAGGTTGCACATGTGGTGACCGGCTTAAATAGATTGTGAAGACCTGCCCGCTTGCCTTGTGTGAGTTCAATTCACAAACGTGACACGCTGTCTTGGTACCTTTCCAGAAACTGGAAGGACTTGCTGAGTGAATGCACTAGGCAACTGGGTCCGGATCTTAACTTTGAAATATGAAATCCTCCAAATGCATTGGATCACCTGGCACATGAAGGCACTTCCTCGCTTAGCTGCCCATTTTTTCTTCGGCATAGCCATTTTATCTTCGACCACTCTCTGCTTTGCACAGCCAGTCAATCTCGTGGAGACATTGGTCCCTGAGACTCTTGGGCTGGACAAAGGTATCTCGGATCGGCTAAAGCTAATACGTAAATCAAAGAGTGTTAAGTTGGCAATAGCTTTTAACGCCAGAGAATCCGCGCTTCTGTCTGACAGCATGAAAATCTCCACGCCAAATGGAAAAGTTTTAAGCCTTGTCAGAAGCAGGCTGGAGACCAGGACAAAGGGTGAGCTTAGCTGGTTTGGAAAAACATCAGACGGTGGTGATGCGACGTTCTATTCAACAGGCGGCCAAATATCTGGTCGCATCGTGAATCAAGGGAAGGTCTACGAGGTCAGAAATGTAACCAATAGAATGCACGTTCTCATCGAAATTGATACTTCACTTCTGCCTCCCGAGCATTCCGCTTCTCACCCGGATGGAAGCGCTCCTGAGTTAACTTCGCCTATTCAAATTGATGAAAATGAGCATGACGGCCTGAAAGACTCATCGAGTAGCGTTGAATCGGTTGGGGATTTTAAATATATTCGCGCCAGTTCCGCCTCAGCATCAGCATCAGCATCAACTATTAGCGGGGCATCCACAATTGACGTTCTAGTTGCCTACACGCCGCAAGCAGCCCAATATCTCGGAAATATAAATTCTGCGTCTCAGGCCGCGATCAACCTAGTGAATGAATCGTTCACGAACAGCGGTGTTAATCTCTTTGCCAACCTCGCAGGCACCACTCTTTTGAATGCGGAGTTTTCAAAGAGTGAGGAAGCTCTTCTGGGTCTATATACCGCTCCCGGCCCCGCCATATTACGCGACTACCTAAAAGCAGACGCAATTATCTTGATAGCGCACTCTGACACAAAAAAAGACTGTGGCTTGGCGAAAACATTTGGCGCCACACCGACTACGGCGTTTGCAATGGTGTTTGATGAGTGCCTGATAGCAAACATGTCAATGACGCATGAGTTAGGCCATCTATTCGGCGCACGGCACGATTTCGGCAATGATCAGACTAACTGGCCTTACGCCTATGGCCATGGATTTAGCATAAAAAAGCTCAAGCAAAATCAGCTGGATTATTACTGCCTTCACACCATTATGTCATACCCCGCTGGCTGCCCAGCTTTTACACCCGACCCCAGAATTAACTATTGGTCCGACCCTCAAAGGACTGTAAATTTGTACGGAGTCAACTGGGTCATTGGAGATTTTAATAGCAGCGCTGTAAGCGTCGTGCGTTTGGCGGGACCGGCATTCGCTCAATTTGGAGAGACGCAAATTGCATCCATATATATAAAACGGATGATTTCTGCAGTTACTACGATTTTGCTGCTCGACTGAGCTTATTTTTGCCGCGCCGTTGGCCTCGGCACTTTTCCTTTCTCTAAGACTCTCAACATGAAATTACTTACGTTTCGTCATATTTTAATTTCTTCACTTTTCTACGTTTGCGCTTGTTCTCAAGCTGCGGTGGACTGCACTGGCACGGTTAACTCGTTAGGTTTATCTCTTGGAGCCCAGGGCACCGTTGTGCTGAGTCTTTCCGATGGTCCCTCGGCTACATATCTTTGTGATGTTGATGGAGCGGGGAGAAACGGCGTTTCGCCTACTGTCTGCCGTGCGATGTATGCGTCCTTGCTTACAGCAAAGACCACTGGGAAAAAGATACTAATCCGCTTTTATGATTACTCAACGTGTTTGGCTGTCCCTGCTTGGGGAAACGCTGGAGCTTTAGGTTGGACTCAAGTGCAAGTCGATTAATACTGCCAATTTAAAAATTTAACCAAACAAATTATGCCTCAACAACGATTGTTAAGTATGTGTGCAGGCGGCTGCGCAATGCTGTTGATTGCTACTGCCTCGAAGGCCGGCACTTTTACAAATAAAAATATCGGAACCCTCCATTTACCAGATGATCGTCCGTGCACATTTTTCAAATTGGAAGGAGTTGACGCCTCAGATCCATCCACTCCTAGCATTCCCTGGTTTGCTATTCGGCAATCTAAGACCGGATATAAGGAGACGGTCGCCGCGGTAATAGGCGCAAAATTATCATCAAAACCATTGACAGTATTAACTAGTGGAGCATTTGCACCCGAATGCAGTGGAATTGCAGAAGTTCTTATTGTTGAAATTCCTTAGACCTTGAACTCAGCTGAGTGGGTTCCATATGTTTAACGGGAATCCCTCGAATCGGTTTTAAGTCTGCCGAGTAAAGGTGTCAGGTCAAGCAACTTTTCTGCGATCAAGCTGTGCACTCGGCCATCGGTCTGCCACTTCCCCAATACCGCCAAGAGTCGGGATTCCAACAACTCCTTGCGCTGGACCTTCTTGACATTACCCCAGCAGATTACTTGTCAACGCCTGTCTCATCCTCAAGGGACACGAAGATCACGCCTTTAGCGGTGTCGAGCTGCTGCCGGAGCGTCACCAGGCCGCAGTAGCGAGCCATCCGGGCACTCGAGCAGCTCGGCCGGGTGCGCATGCGCTTCTCGTTGAGCAGCGGCCATAGCAGGCCATCGGGTACCGGCGAAGGGTCAGGCCTGTGGCCGCGTAGTCGAAGACGATTTCCTCACCCTCGGGCGCATGGGGCAACTCGATGAGGTCTTCTTCCACCGGTGCATCCCGCAGTAGCACGGGCGTAGCCCGGAGGGCCGAGGCATCCCAAACCTGTTGCCGGCGGTGGCCACTGAGGCTCAGCAAGGCGTCGGCCGCGGCCAGCAGCGTCATTTCGCCCTGCTCCAGCCGGGCACGGCGGGCCAGGTCTTCGGCGCTGTCGAAAACGCCCTTGGCCCGAGTGGCCACGATGCGCTCCGCCGTGGCCTCTTTGAGCCCGGCGATCATGCGCAGACCCAGCCGCACGGCTGGGATGCCCACGCGCGTGGCCGTCACGACGTCCTGCAAGGCCTTGCGCGACCGCACGTGCATGTGCACGTCGCCGGTGATCACCAACGGGATGGCCGTCATCTCGCTGGCGCCACGCAGGCGGTAGAGCCAGGATTCATCGTTCAGCAGGCTCAGCAGCTCCACGCCCAGCCAGCACCTGCCAAGGAACTGGTCCAGCAGCCAGACAGCCACTTGCTCGATCTGCGCGAGCTCGCTCATCCGCCGTGGCGAGGCGATCACCACGCAATCCACCAACTCCGCGCCCGAGACTTGGTCGATGTCCAGCTGATAGCTGCCCTTCTCGTCGGACGCCCGGCGCAGCTTTCCAAGCAGCCGGCTGGCCTCCACGGCAGCGCTGTTGGCGTTCGTGGTCTTGAAGGCCCGCATGTAGGCCTGCGTCCCGTTCAGGTCAAGCAGGTACTCGTCCACGAAGAGTGCCTGCTTGGCGATCAGTTCCTTGAACGGGTCGGGCCCGGCCGCCGCTGGTTGCGGGTCGCCCTGCGGGTCTGCGGGCTCCGGGTTGGTGTCTGCCTTGTGGTCGGTGCTGTCCGCCCTGGGCGCGGCGCCCTTTTGCCAGCCTTCCTTCTTCAGTCTCTCGGCGACCGAACTGTGATGCGGCACCTTCTCGATGCCCAGTTCGGCTGATGCTTGCGCTGCCGCCTTTGCGGGGGAGCACTTGGGAGTTGATTCCCAGATTTCGCGGGTTCGAACCCAGAACTGCGGGGGCAACACATCCTTGCGGCCAGTCCTTCGGCCGGCTTCAGGCGTGGTTGCGCTGTTGACGCTTGCGTCTGCGGGCTTGCTGTCGTGATCTGCGGGCGCTTTTGATGCCATTACCCGCAAATTCTTCGGTCTGCGGGTAATGGCTGCTTGCAAGGTTTTCCCGTTCGCGCGCCTCTAGCGCGGCTCTGCCCTACCCTTTGCTGGACGAGCTTGAAGAACTAGAGGAGCTTGAGGAGCTGGATGCCTGCGCATCCGGTGCCGCGAAATGGTTCTCTATCGGGTTTTGAATGGACTCAGAAGCGTTATGTGTGTAGAACATTCCGGCTTCTGCAGGAGTGATGGCACGTCGGCTGACCAGCGCCTGCACTGTGGAGCTCGCGAAAAGCGGTTCCCTTGGGAGGGGGGCCATGAAGGCCGATGAAGAGACCGGTGCCGCCCGCGGGGTGGTAACGGCGTGCGCTTGCGATGCTGATAGTCCTATCGAGGACTGTGCCGCAAACTGCCGCTGTGCCGATGTGTGGAAGTGGCTAAACCGATCAGCGACTCGGTCCGCCGCCCTGGCCACGACCGTTGCGGCAGATCCCCCAACAGTGGGCTCGGTATTGACATTCGATCCCAAGACCCTATTCCCTGCTTCAACTCCCAGTCCTACAACAAAATCAGTTACGAGTTTCGATGGCATTTCTTCGTCCAATCAAGGTTTGCTGAGGACGTTGCAAACAAAGCCGCCTTGGGCGTCCTCAGACCCATGACGAACCGGCGCGGCCTGCGCTCGGATGCGGGAACTTCGATTTCACATTGTGATGTCAAGCGATCGGAAACGGCTCCCCCTAGGTCCTCACTTGACGATCGGAGGAATCGCGGTGTTGCTGTCCGCAAGATCCCAGACCCATTGACTATTGATGAGCGTGATCGAGTTCTCGCGCATTTCAAGAAGAAATATGACCTGCGCGTCTGGGCCTATTTCGCTTGGATGTTCTTCACTGGAATGCGGCCCGAGGAGGCAATCGCGTTGCGCTGGTCGGATGTGGACTTCGGCCGCCAAGAGGTTCTGGTCCAGCGGGTTCGAACCTTCCGAGGCTGCGAGCGGGACGGATCAAAGACCGATGACCAGCGGACGGTCGACCTCGTACCTGAGGCGCTTGAGGCACTGACGGCCATGAAGCAGTACACCTTCATGAAGCGGACCGAGCGGGAAGGAGACGACGACACCGCGTGCGACATCTTCGAGAACTCTGTCACCCAACGTACCTGGCATGACGAGCGCAGCCAACGGGACCACTACTGGGCACCTACCCTGCGCGCGTTGGGCATTCGCCGGCGTCGAGCCTATGCCACGCGGCACACCTACTGCACGACCGCGCTCATGGGCCGAGTGAACCCCGCATACATTGCCGCCCAGGCGGGACACAGTGTCAAGATGCTGCTTGAGGTGTATGCGCGCGGGATCCCGGGGAACGACAACGGTGCAGAGAGAGCGGTCATGGCCGCGGCGATGGCAAGGCGATCGGGGCCGACATCTTCCCCAGGCGGTTCAGGCTGAACGAAAAAGCCCGGTAAACCATTGATTTACCGGGCTTTTTTTCCTACCGTCTGTGGTAGGCGCGATTGGACTCGAACCAACGACCCCCACCATGTCAAGGTGGTGCTCTAACCAGCTGAGCTACGCGCCTTCAAGACCGCTACTATAGCATGAGTTTTTAGCTATTTTCGCCGCGCCTTCAAAACTCCGTTCACTTGTGCAACACGCCCCAGCACCGGGCCCAGTCTGGCGGTGTCTGAGGTCTGCACCGTGAGGGTGATGGTGGTGTGGTCGCGCAGGGTCTGGCTGTTCATGGCCACGACATGGGTTTTACCCTGCGCCAGGGCATCGCACACGTCGCGCAACAAGCCCGGCCGGTCGTGGGCTTCTACCAGCACATCGACCGCGTAATGCGCGCTCTGGTGGCCGGCGTCGCGGCCCCAGGTCACGGGAATCACGCGTTCGCCATGCCGCCCGGCCATCTGCCTGAAGTTGCTGCAATCCGACCGGTGCACGGCCACGCCCTTGCCACGCGTCACATAGCCCCCGATGGCATCCGGCGGCGCGGGTTTGCAGCAACGCGCCAGTTGCGTCAGCAGCGAATCCATGCCCACCACCAGCACACCGCCCTGCCCTGCGCCATGGCGGTCCAGTTCGGCTTCGCTGCGCGCGATGCGCTGGGCCACGACCTGATCCGGGTCCTGCTCGGGCGCGGCGGGGCGCAACAACTGCTCGATGTTGCGCAGTGAAAACTCGTCCTTGCCCACCACATCGAACAAGGCATCGGCGCTGCGGAAGCCCAGGTTGGACGCCAGCTCTTCGAGCTTGGTGGCGGTCTTGCCTTCGCGTTGCAGCAGCTTTTCGACGAGGTCACGGCCTTTGGCGATCGTGGCCTGCTGCGCCAGGGCATTGAACCAGGCGCGCACCTTGGCCCGGGCACGCGGGCTGCGCACATACCCCAGGTCCTGGTTCAACCAATCGAGCGAGGGGCCGCCCTCCCTGGCCGAGACAATTTCGATTGTCTGGCCACTGTGCAGCGCGGTGTTCAGCGGCACCATGACCCCATCGACCTTGGCACCCCGGCAGCGGTGCCCCAGGTCGGTGTGCAGCGAATACGCGAAGTCCACCGGCGTGGCGCCGTGGACCAGGTCGATGATCTTGCCATCGGGTGTGAAGACGTAGATGCGGTCGTCGAAGTAGCCGTGGCCGGCCGGCCCGCCACCTTCGGTTTCATCCGCAGCGGCCAGGTCACGCTCCCAGGCCAGCAGCTGGCGCAGCACTGTCTTGCGGGCGGCCGCCACGCGGCTCTCGAACTCGCCCACCACCTGCACGCCGGCATAGCCCTTGGCGCCTGCCTCCTTGTAGGCCCAGTGGGCAGCCACGCCGCTGTCGGCATGCTCGTGCATGGCCTGGCTGCGGATCTGGATCTCGATGGGCTTGTCGTCGTCGCCCAGCACCACGGTGTGCAGCGACTGGTAGCCATTGGGCTTCGGGCGGGCGATGTAGTCCGAGAACTCGTCAGGCATGGGCCGCCAGATCTCGTGCGCGCGGCTCAGCGCGGCGTAGCAGGCCGGCACATCGTCCACGATGACGCGCAGCGCGCGCACGTCGAACACCCGCTCGATGGGCAGGTTCTTGCCCTGCATCTTTTTCCAGATGCTGTAGAGGTGCTTGGGACGGCCCTGCACCTGCGCGTTGAGCCCCGCCTGCGCCAAGGCGGTGGCCAGCGCCTGGCGGACTTGCTCAACGCTGCGCTCCCGCTCCAGGCGCTTTTCGTCCAGCGCGCGGGCGATCGAGTGGTAGGCATCGGGCATCAGGAAACGGAAAGCAAGGTCTTCCATCTCCCACTTGATCTGGCCGATGCCCAGGCGGCTGGCCAGCGGCGCGAACACCTGCATGGACTCGCGCGCCAGGGCCTTGGGGCACGGAAGCTTGGTCTCGGCGTAATGCCGCAGGGTTTGCAGGCGCGAGGCCAGGCGCATCAGCACCACCCGCAAATCACGCGAGAAAGCCAGCAGCATCTTGCGGATGCGCTCCACCTGCTCTGCCCGCAGCGGGCCATCGGTCTCGTCGCCCAATGAATCGCGCGCATTGCGCTGAATCTGCACCAGCTTGCGGGTGTGGGCCACCAGCGCGGCCGCGTCGGCACCAAAGGCCCGCCCGATGACGTCGTCGGGCGTGGTCAGGTATTCGCTGGCGTAGACCAGGTAGGCGGCGGCGCGCAAAGACGGTGGCGCGCCAATCCCCAGCAGGATCTGTGAGACGCCGTCGGCATGCGTCAGGGCGTTTTCGCCCGTGTCGAACAACTGCCCGGCCAGCAAGGGCTCGGCGAAGACACGCGCGCGTGCCAAGGCGTGGGCCGCGCTGCCATCGGCCACGGGCAGAGCCAGGTCGACCAGGTCAACGATGGCCGCATGCTGGGTCTCGAGGAGGCCTGTCTTCATGCCAACAAGAAGTCCTTGACCGTGGCGATCTGGTCAGGGGCGATCAGGGTGGGCGCGTGGCCCACGCCTTCGAACTCGACCAGGCGCGCCTTGGGACCACGCTGCGTCATGCTGTGCGCGGTTTCGGCGTCCAGCAGGTCGGAATGCTGGCCGCGCAGCAACAGCACCTCGCACTTCAGACCGTCGTAAACGCCCCACAAGGCAGCCTCGCCGCTGGTGGCGGCGTCGGCCGAGATCGACTTGAAGGGCTCGGCGATGGCCGGGTCGTAATGCAGCTGCAAGCCCTGGCCATCGGCCGCTGGGCGCAGCAAGGGGCGGGACAGGGCCAGCCATTGCTCGGGTGTGTGCGGGCCAAAGCCGGTGGAAATGGTCCAGAGGTAGTCGGACGCCTCTTGCTCGGTGGCGAAGCGCTTGGGCAGGCCCAGGTAGTCGCCAATGCGCACCAAGGCATCGTGGCGCAGGCGGGGCCCCACGTCGTTGAGCACCATCTTGCGCACGCGCACACCGGTCACTTCCGGCGGCAAGGTGGAGAAGCCCAGGCCGATCAGACCGCCCATGGAGGTGCCCACCCAGTCGATGTCCAGCGTGGCTTCGGTTTTGAGCGCGGCGCGCAGTTGCTGCACCAGCGCCACCATGTCCGACACGTAGGAGAAGACCTGGTAACCCCCGGGCGATGCCAGCCAGTCGGAATGGCCCCGCCCGACCACGTCCGGGCAGATCACCCGGTAGTGCGTGCTCAGGGATTGGGCCAGCGCATCGAAGTCGCGCCCCTGGCGGCTCAGGCCATGCACGCAAATGAGGATCCGTGGGTTGGATTCATCGCCCCAGGACCAGTAGGCCATGCGGTGGGTCTGAGCATCGGTCTTGCTTGCACCCGGGCACACCACGTGGTTCAAGCTGGGGGTGGCGAGATTGTTCTGATCCTGGGTGCTCATGAGGGTGCCTCGGCAGATAATTGGAATCGGTACGACATTGTGTTTCTACTTGGCACCGGAGGCCTGCATGTTGAATGGAAAAACCGCCCTCGTCACTGGCTCGACCAGCGGCATTGGCCTGGGCATTGCGAATCAACTGGCCGCCCAAGGCGCCAACGTGATTCTGAACGGCTTTGGCGACGTCGAAGAGCCCAAGGCCGAAGTCCTGGCCACCGGCAAGGCCCATGGCATCCGTGTGGGCTACCACGGCGCCGACATGAGCAAGCCCGCCGAGATCGAAGCCATGATGGCCTATGCCACGGCGGAATTCGGCGGGGTGGACATCCTGGTCAACAACGCCGGCATCCAGCACGTGGCCAATGTCGAGAATTTCCCGGTCGAGAAATGGGACGCCATCCTGGCCATCAACCTGAGTTCCGCGTTCCACGCCATGCGCCTGGCAGTGCCGGGCATGCGCGCCAAAAACTGGGGCCGGGTCATCAACGTGGCCTCGGCCCATGGCCTGGTGGCCTCCGCCGGCAAATCGGCCTATGTCGCCGCCAAGCACGGGCTGGTGGGCCTGACCAAGTCGGTGGCGCTGGAGACGGCCACCACCGGCGTCACCGTCAACGCCATCTGCCCGGGCTGGGTGCTGACGCCTCTGGTGCAAAAGCAGATCGAGGCCAAGGCCGAGCGCGAAGGCGTCAGCGTGGCCGACGCCCAGCGAGGCTTGCTGGGTGAAAAGCAGCCCTCCCTCCAGTTCGTGACACCGGCACAGCTGGGTGACCTGGCGGTGTTCCTGTGTTCGTCGGCCGGCGACAACGTCCGCGGCGTGGCCTGGAACATGGACGGCGGCTGGCTGGCGCAATAAGCCGATGACCTTGCCAGCGGTCGTGGCCGCCTTGTCCGACCGCTGGGCCCATCGAGACGATTTCGTCATCCTGGAGGCCCACTTTGGCACGGGAGACCGCTTTTTGCGCACCTGGGCGGCTTGGCGTGCGGATCCTGAGCGATGCGGACGCCTGTTCTACCTGGCACTGGGGGTTCATCGGGCACCCAGCCACACCGGGCTGACCGTTGCCGAGCAAGACCTGGCCCAGCGCCTGGCACAAGCCTGGCCAGTGCTCACCCCTGGTTTGCACACCCTGGTCTTCGACGAAGGCCCCGCCAGCCAGCTCACCCTGCTGCTGGGCGTGGGTGACGCAGCAGGCCTGGTGCCGCAACTGGTGGCCCGGGTCGATGCCTTTTGGCTGGACGGCGTGCCTGCAGGCCCCTTGGCGCCCAACGGCGACGAGGGATGGTTGGCGCGCCTGGCACGCGTGGCCGCTCCCGAGGCCACCGCCATCGCCACAGACTCTGCCTTGAACGTGCTGGCGGGCCTGGCGCAATCCGGTTTCAAGCCGCTGGCCATGAACAGCGCAGAGGCCGACGAGCACCTGGTCAGCCTGCAGTTTGCCCCGCACCACACCCTGCCGCCCCTGCACGGTGGCCTGTGGCCGACGCGGCTGGCATCACAGCAGCGGCACGCCTTGGTCATTGGTGCCGGCTTGGCGGGTTGCGCGGCCGCTTGGGCCTTGGCCCGCCAGGGCTGGCGCATCACACTGGTTGACGCACAAGCGGGCCCTGCCCAAGGTGCCTCGGGCAACCCGGGGGGCCTGTTCCACAGCATCCTCCATGGTGAAGACGGCCTGCACGCCCGGGCCCACCGCGCGGCGGCCTTGCGCACCGCCAGCTTGGTGGCACCCTGGCTGTCGGAGGAACGCTTCGCGGGGTCTTGCCAAGGTTTGCTCAGGCTGGAGGCCGGCACGGCGGAAACCGAGGCGCTGCAACTGGTGCGACGCCTTGGCCTGCCCCCCGAGCACGTTCAGTGGCTTGGCCAAGCCGAGGCCAGCACCGCCGCGAACATCCCAATGCCCCATGGCGGCTGGCTGTTTCAGCAAGGGGGCTGGCTTGATCCGGCCGGCTATGCACAAGCCCTGCTTGACGAGGCCCGCCGACATGCGGAGGTGCTGTTCCTGCCCGACAGCCAGGCCCACCAGCTGGAACGCACGGCGCAGGGGTGTCAACAAGCCCTGTGGCAAGCCACGGACGCGCAAGGCCGGGCCATCGCCGCGGCCCCCGTGGTCGTGATTGCCGGGGCAGTGGCCAGTCCGGCGCTGATCCAGTCATTGCCCGGAGCGGCTGCCCTGCCGCTTTCACGTGTGCGAGGGCAGATCAGCAGCCTGCCATGGCAAAAAGGGGTCATGGCGCCCAGCATCCCCGTCGCGGGCGCAGGCTATGTGTTGCCATTGCACCAAGGACGTCTTTTGTTCGGCGCCACCAGCAACCTGGAAGACCCCGACCCCCGTGTGCGAGACACCGACCACGCGCACAACCTGGCCCAGGCCCGGCAACTGGGCAGCTTGCCCGAGCTTGACTCAGACAGCTTGCCTCCTGGCCTTCAAGGCCGGGTGGGCTGGCGTGCCGTCACCCCGGATCGTCTGCCCTACATCGGTCCCTTGCCGCTCGATGGCACGCCCAAAGCCACCCACGGGCCAAGAACGCCGAGGACGGATCAAGCCCGCTTCGTGCCCCGACTTCGAGACGAGCAAGGCGGCGTTTACGTCATCACGGGATTTGGTTCGCGCGGCATCACCTGGGCCGCGCTGGCGGGCGAGCTGCTCGCCTCGTGGGTCACCGGCAGCCCCAGCCCCGTCGAGGCCTCACTGCGCGATGCCCTGGACCCTGCCCGCATCGTGACGCGGGCCAAAGCCAAGGGAAACTCAGGCTGAAGCTTCGGCGGCCGGAGGGGCCGAGCCAGTGTCTTCGCCCGATTCGGCGTTGTCAGGGGTCGCGCCTTCGCCATCGGCGCCTTCTTGGTCGGCGTCAGGAGCGCCAGGCTCACCGGTACCGCTGCGGCGCTGCTGGATTTTTTCTTCTTTCTTCTTCTTTTTGGCCAGCTCGCGCTGACGCTTTTCAAACTGATAGTTGGGTTTTGCCAATTTGGGTCCTCTTGGCCCCCGCTGTGGACGCCACTGGGCGACATTGTCGTCGCAAAACTGACGCGCCGAGGTGGGTACACTGGCGGGCCGGAAAAAAACTTGAGACATGAGCGACAAACTGCGTCTGGACAAATGGCTGTGGGCTGCGCGCTTCTACAAGACGCGCAGCCTGGCCGCGGACGACATCGACAAAGGCCGCGTGCAAGTCAACGACATCGTTGCCAAACCTTCACGTGACCTGAAGGTGGGTGACCGCATCGACCTGCGCCAGGGCACCCTGGTGCGCACCGTCCTGGTCAAGGCCCTCAGCAGCATCCGAGGCGGCGCCCCGGTGGCCCAGGCCATGTACGAGGAGACCCCCGACAGCATCGCCCGCCGCGAGCGCCATGCCGAGGAACGCCGCACCCAGCCCGACCCCGCCCTGGCCATCGACCAGGGCCGCCCCACCAAGCGCGACCGGCGCCAACTGGCCGACTGGAACCGCTGGAGCGCCGGCGTCGACGACTGAGAAAATATTTTCGCAACAGGGTCTTGAAACCCTCTTGCCCGCCCCGAGATCTGTGGGGCTTCGATTGACTCACCCTCATTTATCAAAAAAGACACCATGAGCGACACGCCTGCGAACGCCGACAACCTCGATCCGGTCGACCCTCCCGTTTCGACCGAGCCGCTGGAGGCCAGCATCGAGCAGCAATTGGCCGAACTGAGCGCCAAGCACACCGAGGTCTCGGACGCCTACCTGCGCGCCAAGGCCGAGGCCGAGAACACCCGCCGCCGTGCCGACGAAGAGATCTCCAAGGCCCGCAAGTTTGCCGTCGAGTCTTTCGCCGACAGCCTGCTGCCCGTGAAAGACAGCTTGGAAGCCGCCCTGGCCGCCCAATTGGCCAAGCCCGACACCCCGGTCGAAACCGTGCTCGAAGGCGTGCAGGCCACCCTGCGCCAGTTGGGCGCCGCCCTAGAACGCAATAAGGTGATCGAGATCAACCCCGCTGCTGGCGCCAAGTTCGATCCTCACCAGCACCAGGCCATCAGCATGGTGCCCGCCGATCAAGAAGCGAACACCGTGGTGGGCGTGCTGCAGAAGGGTTACCTGATCAACGACCGCGTGCTGCGTCCCGCCCTGGTGACCGTCGCCGCGCCGAAGTGATCCAAAAAATCGCAGGAATCAAGGCCTGAGGCCTTGAAACCCCGTCAGGTAGACATAACTACTGACCAACTGAATTGAATTGAAGTTTCCAAGGAGCTAGAAACATGGGCAAGATCATCGGTATCGACCTGGGCACCACGAACTCGTGCGTGTCGGTCATGGAAGGCAACACCCCCAAAGTGATCGAGAACAGCGAAGGTGCGCGCACCACGCCATCGATCATCGCCTACCAGGAAGATGGTGAAGTGCTGGTGGGCGCCTCGGCCAAGCGCCAGGCCGTCACCAACCCCAAGAACACGCTGTACGCGGTGAAGCGCCTGATCGGCCGCAAATTCACCGAAAAGGAAGTCCAGAAGGACATCGAACTGATGCCTTACAGCATCACGGCCGCCGACAACGGCGACGCCTGGGTGGAAGTGCGCGGCAAGAAAATGGCGCCTCCCCAGATCAGCGCCGACATCCTGCGCAAGATGAAGAAGACCGCCGAGGACTACCTGGGCGAAGCCGTGACCGAGGCCGTCATCACCGTGCCCGCCTACTTCAACGACGCGCAGCGCCAGGCCACCAAGGACGCCGGCCGCATCGCGGGCCTGGACGTCAAGCGCATCATCAATGAACCCACGGCGGCGGCCCTGGCCTTCGGCCTGGACAAGACCAGCACCGGCGACCGCAAGATCGCCGTGTACGACCTGGGCGGTGGCACCTTCGACGTGTCCATCATCGAAATCGCCGACGTGGATGGCGAAAAGCAGTTCGAAGTGCTGTCGACCAACGGCGACACCTTCCTGGGCGGCGAAGACTTCGACCAGCGCATCATCGACTTCATCGTGGCCGAGTTCAAGAAGGAACAAGGCGTCGACCTGACCAAGGACGTGCTGGCCCTTCAACGCCTGAAGGAAGCCGCTGAAAAGGCCAAGATCGAACTGTCGAACAGCTCGCAGACCGACGTCAACCTGCCTTACATCACGGCCGACGCCACGGGTCCCAAGCACCTGAACGTCAAGCTCACCCGCGCCAAGCTGGAGTCGCTGGTCGAGGAGTTGATCGAACGCACGATCGCGCCTTGCCGCATGGCCATCAAGGACGCTGGCGTGAACGTGGCCGACATCCAGGACGTGATCCTGGTCGGCGGCATGACCCGCATGCCCAAGGTGCAAGAGAAGGTCAAGGAGTTCTTCGGCAAGGAACCCCGCAAGGACGTGAACCCCGATGAAGCCGTGGCCGTGGGTGCCGCCATCCAAGGCCAGGTGCTGGCCGGCGACCGCACCGACGTGCTGCTGCTGGACGTCAGCCCCCTGTCGCTCGGCATCGAAACCATGGGCGGCGTGATGACCAAGATGATCGCCAAGAACACGACCATCCCGACCAAGTTCGCGCAGACTTTCTCGACGGCCGAAGACAACCAGCCAGCCGTGACCATCAAGGTGTTCCAGGGTGAGCGCGAGCTGGCCTCGGGCAACAAGATGCTGGGCGAGTTCAACCTCGAAGGCATCCCGCCCGCACCGCGTGGCACGCCCCAGATCGAAGTGTCCTTCGACATCGACGCCAACGGCATCCTGCACGTGGGCGCCAAGGACAAGGGCACCGGCAAGGAAAACAAGATCACCATCAAGGCGAACTCGGGCTTGAGCGAAGACGAGATCCAGAAGATGGTGAAGGACGCCGAGCTGAACGCCGCCGACGACAAGAAGAAGGTCGAAGTGGTGCAGGCGAAGAACCAGGGCGACTCCATGGTTCACAGCGTGCGCAAGTCCCTGACCGAGTACGGCGACAAGCTGGACGCCGCTGAGAAGGAAAAGATCGAAGCCGCGATCAAGGACGTCGAGGAAGCCATCAAAGGCGACGACAAGGACGACATCGAGGCCAAGACCAACGCCCTGATGACGGCCAGCCAGAAGCTGGGCGAGAAGATGTATGCCGACATGCAGGCCGCCCAGGGTGCCGCTGGCAGCGCGCCGGGTGGTGCGGCCGAAGGCGCAGCAGCGGGCGCCGACACCAAGCCTGCGGACGACAACGTCGTCGATGCCGAATTCAAGGAAGTCAAGAAGGACTGATCGAGCGGCTTTTCACCGAGCTTTTGGGGCACAGCCGCGTGAGGGACAATCCCCCAGCACTGTGCCCCTTGTCACTCACAGCCTGAAAGCATCATGGCGACGAAACGCGATTACTACGAAGTTCTGGGACTCGCCAAGGGCGCCTCCGAGGAAGACATCAAGAAGGCCTACCGCAAGCTGGCCATGAAGCACCACCCTGACCGCAACCAGGGTGACAAGTCCAAGGAGGCCGAAGAGAAATTCAAGGAGGCCAAAGAGGCCTACGAGATGCTCTCGGACGCCAAGAAGCGCGCGGCCTACGACCAGTTCGGCCACGCCGGCGTCGACCCCAACATGGGTGGCGGACGTGGTGGCCCCGGCGCGGAAGGCTTCGGTGGTTTCGCCGATGCCTTTGGCGACATCTTTGGCGACATCTTCGGCCAAGGCGGCGGCGGTGGCCGTCGTGGCGGCGGCGGACCGCAGGTCTACCGCGGCAGCGACCTGTCCTACGCGATGGAAATCACGCTGGAAGAAGCCGCCAGCGGCAAGGACACGCAGATCCGCATCCCCAGTTGGGATGAGTGCGTCACCTGCCACGGCACCGGCGCCAAGCCCGGCACCAGCGCCAAGACCTGCCCGACCTGCAATGGCGCCGGCAATGTGCACATGCGCCAGGGTTTTTTCAGCGTGCAGCAGACCTGTCCTCACTGCCAGGGCACGGGCAAGGTCATCCCCGAGCCGTGCGTGACCTGCAGCGGCCAGGGCCGTGTCAAGAAGACCAAGACGCTGGAAGTCAAGATCCCGGCCGGCATCAACGAAGGCATGCGCATCCGCTCGGCCGGCAACGGCGAGCCAGGCACCAATGGCGGCCCCGCTGGTGACCTGTACATCGAGATCCGCATCAAGCAGCACGACATCTTCGAGCGCGATGGCGACGACCTGCACTGCAATGTGCCGATCCCGCTGACGTCCGCGGCGCTGGGCGGTTCGATCGAGGTGCCCACCTTGGGCGGCAAGGCCGAGATCGACATCCCCGAAGGCACGCAGCATGGCAAGACCTTCCGCCTGCGCGGCAAGGGCATCAAGGGTATCCGCGCCAGCTACCCGGGTGACCTGTACTGCCACATCGCGGTCGAAACCCCCGTGAAGCTGACCGAGCACCAGCGCAAGCTGTTGAAGGAACTCGACGAGTCCTTCAAGAAAGGCGGCGAGAAACACTCGCCCAACAGCAAGAGCTGGACCGACCGGGTGAAGAACATCTTCAAGTGACGCACAAGAACAAAGGCACCTTCGGGTGCCTTTGTCTTCAGTGGTTGTTGCTGCCCCGGTGCGCCCAGCCCGTGGTCCGGTTCTCGACCACCGAGAACAGTTCGTACATCACCATGGCCATGGCGCCCACCACCATCAGGCCGCCAAAAGCCAGCCCCATCTGCATGGACGATCCGGCCGAGATCAGCAGGTAACCGATGCCCTCGTTGGACGCCGTCATTTCGGACACCGTGGTGCCCACAAAAGCCAACGTGATCGCCACCTTCAGCGAACCGTAGAAGTACGGCATGGAGCGCGGCAGGCCCACCTTGACCAGCACGTCCCAGCGCTTGGCGCCCAGCACCCGCAACACGTCTTCCAGCTCGGGTTCCAGCGTGGCGAGCCCGGTGGCGATGTTGACCATGATCGGGAAGAAGCTGATCAGAAAAGCCGTGAGAACCGCCGGCCCCACCCCGATGCCGAACCACACCACCAGGATCGGGATAAAGGCGGCCTTGGGCAAGGCGTTGAACGCCGTCATCAACGGGTAGATGGCCGAATAGGCCAGGCGCGAGCTGCCCACCAGGAAACCCAGCAGCACGCCCACCACGATGGCGATGCCGAAGCCCACCATCGTCACCCAGAAAGTGCGCCAGGCGTGCTTGAGGATCTCTTCGTGGAACTCGACCAGTTGCTGCGCGATGCGCGCGGGGCTGGGGAAGATGTACTCGGACACCGAGAAGGCGCTGCAAATGACTTGCCAAGTCAACAAAATGATCAGCAGCAAGCCCCAAGGCGCCCACCGCTGTTGTTGCGCGGAACTCAACTTCATCGTCATGGCGCCACCTCCGCCGAGGTGCCCATGGCCGTGGGCTTGCGCAAGGCACCGATGTGCGCGCGCAACTCATGCACTGTGTCGCTGAATTCCGGGGCGTAGGTCACTTCCAGGTCTCGGGGGCGTGGCAATTCGATCTCGCGCTTGGCCAAGATGCGGCCGGGGCTGCGGCTCATCACGTAGACCGTGTCGGCCAGGAACACGGCCTCGCGCAAATCGTGCGTCACCAGGATGACGTTGAAGCCGCGCTGGGCTTGCAGGTCGCGCAAGGCGCACCACAGCTCTTCGCGGGTGAAGGCGTCCAGTGCGCCAAAGGGCTCGTCCAGCAAAAGCATCTTGGGCTCGTGGATGAGTGCGCGGCAAATGCTGGCCCGCTGCTGCATGCCGCCCGACAGCTGCCAAGGGAACTTGTCCTCGTAGCCGCCCAGGCCCACGCTCTGCAGCAGGGCCCTGGCCCGGGCTTCGTATTCGGCCCGCTTGGCGCGGAAGTTCGAGCGGTAAGGTTCGACGATTTCCAGCGGCAGGAGCACGTTGTCCACCGTGGTCCGCCAGGGCAGCAACGACGGGGCCTGGAAGGCCATGCCCGTGATCTTCAAGGGCCCGGTGACAGGCTGCCCACCGATCGTGATGCTGCCGCGCGAAGGCATTTTCAGCCCTGTCGTCAGCTTCATGAAGGTGGACTTGCCACAGCCGGACGGGCCCACGATGGCGACGAATTCGCCCTCGCGGATGCTCAGGCTCACGTCTTCGACCGCGAACTGCTGTTGTGCCAGCAAGCTCTCGTTGTAGGCCAGCCAGACGTGGCTGAAATCGACAAATGCAGGACTCATCGTGGCGGACTCACTCACTTCTTGGCTGCAGGCAGCACGTTCAGGTCGGCGGCCGATGGCAGGTAGGCGGGGGTCCAGACGGCATCCGGGTTCACGCGGGTCTTGGTCGTGTAGGCATCGGCCACCTGGGATGCCATCAGGGACAGGCGGGGCAGCTTGACCTGGCCAAAGCCTTCGGCGCGGGCATCCGGGCTGTTGACCACCTGGTCAATCGCCATCTTGAGGCGGCGCTTCTCGACCTCGACATTGATGATGCCGTCGCGGGCCTTGACGTGCTCGATGGATGCATCGGGGTTGGCCAGCACCTCTTTCAAGCCCTTGGTGAAGGCCAGCAGGAACGCCTTCACTGCTTCGGGGTTCTCCTTCAGGATCTTCGGCGACGCGATGATGGCGTTGCCGTAGAGCTTCACCCCGTACTGCAGGTAGGGCAAGACCACGATGTCTTGAGGCTTGACGCCCCGGGCTTCCAGGTTCAGCATGGACGTGAACGAGAAACCCGTGATGGCGTCGATGTCACCGCGCACGAGCATGGTTTCGCGCAAGGTGGGGTCCATGCTGGTCCAGGTGACCGCGCCGATCTTGTTGGCTTTGGCGAAGATGGGCCAGGCCTTGCGCCCGGCGTCGAAAACCGGGGCGCCCAGCTTCTTGCCTGCCAGGTCGGCTGGTGTCTTGATGCCGGAAGCCTTGAGGGCGAAAGCGGCAGCCGGGGTGTTGTTGTAGACCATCATGATGGCCACAGGCTTGTTGGGCGCATCGGGGTTGTTGGCATGGAACTCCATCAAGGCGGCCATGTCCGCGAAGCCCAGGTCGTAAGAGCCCGACGCAACCCGCGTGACCGTGCCCCCCGAGCCGTTGCCGGCATCGACGCTGACATCCAGGCCCGCCTGCTTGAAATAGCCTTTGGCCACGGGTTGCAGGAACAGGGCCGAAGGGCCCTCGAAACGCCAGTCCAACTGGAACTTGAGGGGGGTGGCCGCCTGGGTGGCCAGGCCTGCACCAGCGAGTTGAAGCAGAAGGACGCAGCGGATCAACTTGGACAGGGTCATTTTGAGGAAACTCCAGGAACAAATGGGGTGCCTCCGCTTACGCAAGATCTGTGCAAGCTTGGTGCATGGCCCCTCAAGTTGTCGGTGCCAGATGCCGAAATGCGAAATACGGGCCGGTCACGGCCTGTCGCACCAACCGAAGTGAGACTTTTGTCATGCCGATCCAAACCCAATTCTCGAACCTCCAGGCCCTGGTCATCGACGACATGTCGGTGCAGCAGACCACGCTGCGTGGCCAACTGGGTCAGTTGGGCATCGGCAAAGTCGATGTGGCCGCCAACGCGGAAGACGCCACACGCCTGATCAAGAGCCGGCGCTACAACCTGATCCTGTGCGACTTCAACCTGAACCACAAAACCGATGGCCAGCAATTGTTCGAGCACCTGCGTGACAACAAGCTGCTGCCTGCCGACTGCCTGTTCTTCATGGTGACGGCTGAAAGCGGCTATGCCTCGGTGGCCTCTGCCACGGAACACCACCCTGACGCCTACCTGCTCAAGCCCATCACCGCCAGCCACATCGAGGACCGCTTGAAGGCCCTGCTGGAAAAGCGGGACGCCCTCCTCTCTATCAGCCAGAAACTGGCCAAGGACGATCTGACCGGCGCCATCCTGGCCTGCGACCTGCTCCTGAAAACAGAAAACCGCTGGACCATGGCCGTGTTGCAGATCAAGGGCAAGACCTTGCTGGAACTGGGCAAACACGAGGACGCCAAGCAGGTCTACCGACAGGCCCTGGACAAGCGCGCCAATCTGCCCTGGGCGCAACTGGGCTTGGCGCGCGCGCACAAGGCCGCGGGCCAGTTCGACGAGGCCCGGCAACTGGCCCAGAACATCATCGAGACCCCGGAAGGCCAGAAAAACGTGGCCGCTTATGACGTGGTCGCCGAGTCGATGGAAGCGCAGGGCGACGCGCAAGGCGCCATGTGGGTGCTGCGCGATGCGGCCGCCGTCGTGCCCTCGTCCCGGAGGCAACGCCTGCTGGGCGAAAGCGCCTACCGCAACGGCGACCTCGAAACCGCCAAGGAATGCCTGCAAAAGGCTGCCAAGGCCACCCGGGGTTCCGTGATCGCCCAGCCGCAGGACTCCTTGTTGCTGGCCCAGACCATGGTCGACATGGGCGACTCGGCCGAAGCCTTGAAGCTCTTGACCGAAGCCAACAACCTGTACAAAAGCCTGCCCACCTTCGGCAGTGTGGCCCTGGCCATCCAGGTCCAGGCGCAGGTCAAATCAGGCGCCAAGGACGAGGCTGAAAAGACCCTCAAGCGCGCCCGCGAAACCCTTCGCAAAGGCAAGGCCGATTTCGCCACCATCGCGCTCGCCAAGGCTGAACTGATGGCTGGTCACGAAGACGAAGGCTTCAAGCTGCTGGCGACCGCCGTCAGTTCTGACCACGAGAACCCCAAGACCAAGCAGATGATCGGCAATGCCCTGCGTGACACCGGGCACGAGGACAAGATCGAACGCATCATCAACTCGTCATCGGCCGTCATGCAGACACGCGTGCAGGATGCCCGCAAGCTGCTGCGCGACAGCCAGATCGACGAAGCCGTGCTGGCCATTGAAAAGGCCGTGAGCGACTACCCCGAGAACACTGGTGTGTTGCTGCAGGCTGCGCAGATCAACTGCATGGCCTTGCGCCTGAAGAAGGAACACAACGTGAACATGGTCGAGCGGGTTCGCCTCTACCTGAATCGCCTGGACCAGCTCATGCCCGCCCACGACCGCGTGACCATGATGAAGCGCTACTTCCGCGAAACGCTGACCGCCATGGAGGCCGCACCGGCCGCCCACTGAGCCCCGACACCTCATGGAAACCGCCTCCTTCGCCCTCATCGCGCATGACTTGAAGAACGCGCTGGGCACGCTCGAAAGCGAGCTGGAAGCCCTGATCGACCAACCGGACCCCGGCCTGGCCCAGAGCGCCTATGTGCACTGCACGGAATTGCGCCGCCAGTTCGTTCAGTTCCTGACGGTGTACGGCGCGGGCGATGGCCTGCGGGTGCACAGCGAAGACGAGTCGCCCGTGGACATGCTCAAGGCGCTGCAGCACACGGCGGCGCTCAAGCGGCTCATCACGCCGGGCACACCCAAGGTCACATTGGGCGACGCTCAGGCCATGCCTTCGTTCTGGTACCTGGACCGCCGCCTGGTCTACATGGCGCTGGAAGCCGCGCTGCACAACGCCATGCGCTTCAGCAAGCAACAGGTGGTGATGGGGGCCCGCGAGCAGGATGGCTACCTGGTGCTGAGCATCGACGACGACGGCCCCGGACTGGGGGCCATCGATCCCTCGGACCAATCCACGGGCCTGGGCACGGCGCTGTGCGAGGCCGTGGCCAAGGCCCATCGCTGCGCCGACCGCACGGGCCGGGTGGCCCTGGTCAACCGGCCGGAAGGCGGCGCCAGCTTCGAACTCTGGCTGCCTTGATCAGGCCTCGTCCTTGACGCAATCCACGTAGTAGCAAAGCTCGCCCACTTCGTTGACCTGGGCGACCAGGCCGTGCACGTCCGTCGTGAAGCCTGGGAACATGCCGTTGAAATCGCGGGCGAAGCGCAGGTAGTCCACGATCTTCTTGTTAAAGCGTTCGCCAGGGATCAGCAAAGGGATGCCAGGTGGGTAAGGCGTCAGCAAGGCGGTGGTGACGCGCCCTTCCAGCTGTTCGATCTCGACGCGTTCGGTCTTGCGGTGCGCGATGTAGGCAAAGGCATCGCTGGGCTTCATGGCGGGCTGCAGGTCCGACAGGTACATCTCGGTCGTCAGGCGCGCGATGTCGCTCTTGGCGTACATCTCGTGGATGCGCTGGCACAAGTCGCGCAGGCCCATGCGCTCGTAGATGGGGTACTTGGCGGCGAACTCCGGCAGCACACGGCCCATGGGCTGGTTCTTGTCGTAGTCGTCCTTGAACTGCTGCAAGGCGGTCAGCAAAGTGTTCCAGCGGCCCTTGGTGATGCCGATGGTGAACATGATGAAGAAGGAGTACAGGCCCGTCTTCTCGACCACCACACCGTGCTCGGCCAGGTACTTGGTGACGATGCTGGCGGGGATGCCGGTGGGCGCGAATTTGCCCGACAGGTCCAGGCCCGGGTTCACGATGGTCGACTTGATGGGGTCGAGCATGTTGAAGCCTTCGGCCAAATTGCCGAAGCCGTGCCAGGTGTCGTCACCCTTGAGCGCCCAATCATCGGGCGAACCCACGTCGTCCTTGGTGAGCTTGTCCGGCCCCCAGACCTTGAACCACCAGTCCTTGCCGAACTCCTTGTCGACCTTGCGCATGGCGCGGCGGAAGTCCAGCGCTTCCTTGATGCTCTCTTCGACCAGGGCCGTGCCGCCGGGCGGCTCCATCATGGCCGCGGCCACATCGCACGAGGCGATGATGGCGTACTGAGGGCTGGTGGAGGTGTGCATCAAGTAGGCCTCGTTGAAGAGGTGCGTGTCCAGCTTGGTGTTCTGCGCGTCTTGCACCAGCACCTGCGAGGCCTGGCTGATGCCGGCCAGCAGCTTGTGGGTGGACTGCGTGGCATAGACCACGGCTTCCTTGGGGCGCACGCGGTCCTTGCCCATGGCGTGGAACTCGCCATAGAAGTTGTGGAAGGCGGCGTGCGGCAGCCAGGCTTCGTCGAAGTGGATGTTGTCGATCCAGCCGTCGAGCATGCCCTTGATGGTCTCGGTGTTGTAGAGCACGCCGTCATACGTGCTCTGCGTGATCGTCAAGATGCGCGGGCGCACCTTCTTCGGGTCCACGCCCTGGAGCAGCGGGTGCGCCTTGATCTTCTTCTCGATCGAGGCCCGCGTGAACTCGCTTTGCGGGATGGGACCGATCAGGCCATAGTGGTTGCGCGTGGGCGTGAGGAACACCGGCACCGCGCCCGTCATGATGATCGCGTGCAGGATGGATTTGTGGCAGTTGCGGTCGACCAAGACCACATCGCCGGGGGCCACGGTGTGGTGCCAGACCATCTTGTTGGACGTGGACGTGCCGTTGGTGACGAAGTAGCAATGGTCGGCGTTGAAGATGCGCGCGGCATTGCGTTCGGACGCGGCCACGGGGCCCGTGTGGTCCAGCAACTGGCCCAGTTCTTCCACCGCATTGCAAACGTCGGCGCGCAGCATGTTCTCGCCATAGAACTGGTGGAACATCTGGCCCACCGGGCTCTTCAGGAAGGCCACGCCGCCCGAGTGTCCTGGGCAGTGCCACGAGTACGAACCATCTTGCGCGTAGTCCATCAGCGCCTTGAAGAACGGCGGCGCCAGCGAGTCGAGGTAGCTCTTGGCCTCGCGGATGATGTGGCGCGCCAGGAACTCGGGCGTTTCCTCGAACATGTGGATGAAGCCATGCAGCTCGCGCAGGATGTCGTTCGGGATGTGCTGCGAAGTGCGCGTTTCACCATACAAATAGATGGGGATGTCGGCGTTCTTGAAGCGGATCTCGCTGACGAAGGCGCGCAGCATCTTGAGCGCGGCGTCCACTTCCTTTTTGGAGCCGGCGCCGAACTCTTCGTCGTCGATCGACAGGATGAAGGCGCTGGCCCGGCTTTGCTGCTGCGCGAACTGCGACAAGTCGCCGTAGTTGGTCACGCCCAGGACTTCGAAACCCTCTTTGACGATGGCGTCGGCCAAGGCGCGGATGCCCAGACCCGAGGTGTTCTCGGAGCGGAAGTCTTCGTCGATGATGACGATGGGAAAACGAAAACGCAGCATGGCCAGAACCCCTGTGGGCAAAGATGGGCGGGCGCCCGGAAAACGCGAAAGCGCGAAGTGTAGGACTTCTGGAGGCAGTCTGGATGACAGCGGCATGAAAACCGACACAGGCGCCGTACACTGCGGCCATGAGTGACGCAACCCTGTGGTGGATCGCAGCCGGCGTGATCGTCGGGCTGGAACTGTTGACTGGCACGTTTTACTTGCTGATGCTGGCCCTTGGCGCCGCAGCGGCAGCCATCAGTGCCCAGCTCGGGCACCCCATGTCGACCCAGACCCTGATCGCCGCCATCGTGGGTGGTGTGGCAGCCCTGGGCTGGCACCTCCAGCGGCAACGCCGCCGCGACCAAGCCCAAGGTGAAGGCCGCGCCAACCCGGATCTGCACCTGGACCTGGGCCAGACGGTCGAGGTGACCGCCTGGTCGGCCGACGGGCGCACGCGGGTCCACTACCGGGGTGCCGAATGGGACGCCCGCTACCTGGGTACGCCACCCGCCCTGGCCGGCGCCCACCGCATCCAGGCGGTGGAAGGCAACACCCTGGTCCTTGCCAAGATTTGAACCTACCGAAAGCCCGCGCACATGGAATTCGCCCTCGTCATCCTGGTCCTGGCCATCATCTTCGTCGCCAAATCGGTCAAGGTCGTGCCCCAGCAGAACGCCTGGGTGCTGGAGCGCCTGGGGAAGTACCACGCCACGCTCACCCCCGGGCTGAACGTGGTGCTGCCCTTCGTCGACGTGGTGGGCTACAAGCACTCGCTCAAGGAAATCGCCCTGGACGTGCCGAGCCAGGTCTGCATCACCAAGGACAACACGCAGTTGCAGGTCGACGGCATCCTGTACTTCCAGGTGACCGACCCGATGCGGGCCAGCTATGGCGCCTCGAACTATGTGGTGGCCATCACCCAACTGGCACAGACCACCTTGCGCTCGGTGGTCGGCCGCATGGAGCTGGACAAGACTTTCGAAGAGCGCGCCGTGATCAACACCGCCGTGGTCAACGCCCTGGACGAAGCCGCCTTGAACTGGGGCGTGAAAGTCTTGCGCTACGAAATCAAGGACCTGACACCGCCGGTCGAGATCCTGCGCAGCATGCAGGCCCAGATCACCGCAGAGCGGGAAAAGCGCGCCTTGATCGCGGCTTCGGAAGGCCGCCGCCAGGAGCAGATCAACATCGCCACTGGCGAACGGGAAGCCTTCATCGCCCGGTCCGAAGGCGAGAAGCAGGCCGAGATCAACAAGGCCCAAGGCGAGGCCGCCGCCATCACCGCCGTGGCCGATGCCACCGCCGACGCCATCCGCAAGATCGCCGCGGCCATCCAGCAGCCCGGTGGGCAAGATGCCGTGAACCTGAAGGTCGCCGAAAAAGCCGTGGAAGCCTATGCCCAATTGGCCCAGAAGAACAACACGATGATTGTCCCGGGCAACATGAGCGAGGTCTCGGCCCTGATTGGCACCGCGATGACCCTGATGAAACGCACCCCTTCCTGACCGACCACATGGCCATCGACATCGCCAGCGCCCGCAACGTCCTGGGCGGCCCCTTGAGGGCTTGCTCCTACGCGCCCATCACCGGCTTCTTCCGAGATGGTTGCTGTCGCACGCGGCGTGACGATGTGGGCCTGCACGTGGTCTGCGTCAAGGTCACGGCCGATTTTCTGGCCTTCTCGGCCGCGCAGGGCAATGACCTGAGCACGCCCATCCCGGAGGCGCGTTTCCCAGGGCTGAAGCCAGGCGACCGCTGGTGCCTGTGCGCCAGCCGCTGGCTGGAAGCCTGGCAGGCCGGCAAGGCCCCGTTCGTGGTGCTCGAAGCCACGCACGAGCAAGCGCTGGAAGTGATCCCGCTGGAGGCCCTGACCGCCCACGCCCTGGCTTCGGCCAGACCGCTGGACGAATAGCCGTTTTCAGCCCCGGCTCACCTGCTCCAGCGGGTCCAGCCCGCCCAGATCGGTCACCACGGCCAAGCCGGTTTTGGTGGACACGCGCACCTGGTTGCGGCCCATGCGCTTGGCTTGGTAGAGCGCCTCGTCGGCCCAGCGGACCAAGGTTTCGGCATGGCCGCCGCTGGCCTGCGCCACGCCGGCCGAGATCGTCACCTTGGGCATCAGCACGCCCTCGTGGTGCACCTCCAGGCTCTCGATCGCCTGGCGGATCTGTTCCATGCGCAGCACGGCATCGGCCTGTTCGCACCCGGGCAGCACCAGGGCCATCTCTTCACCGCCGTAACGGCAGGCGATGTCGTAACCCCGGATGCATTCGAGCAGCACACCAGCCACGGCCTTGAGCACGACGTCGCCGGCATCGTGGCCACGGGTGTCGTTGAATTGCTTGAAATGATCGATGTCGATCATGGCCAGCGAGACCACGCCATGGTCTCGGCGCACGCGCTGCAGCTCGTTGCTCAGGCACTCGTCCATGAAGCGGCGGTTGTGCAGGCCGGTGAGCGAATCGGTCATGGCCTGGTCGTGCAGCGAGTTGCGCAACATCAGGTTGCTCAAGGCCAGCTTCAGCGTTTCAGCGAAGCGCACGGCGCGGGCCTGCACATCGGCCATGCGCTCGTCGGCGACACGGGACTGCTGGCTGAACAGGTGCAAGGTGCCCACCGTTTCGCCATGGGCCACCATGGGAACGCACAGGTAAGGGTGCAGGTCTTCGCGGGGAATGCTCTTGAGGTGGACGCAGCACACGCCGTGGTCATGTCCATTGAAAGCGTGCGGCTTGCCGCGGCGCATGCCCCAGCAATCGCGGGCCAGGAAATTGTGCT
The DNA here is from genome assembly GCF_050725395.1 of Aquabacterium sp. GTDB lineage: Bacteria > Pseudomonadota > Gammaproteobacteria > Burkholderiales > Burkholderiaceae_C > Aquabacterium. The sequence goes on from NZ_JBOHHL010000006.1 coordinate 70,024, forward strand.
CGGTCTGCGACGGCTCGCGGCCCCAGGATGCCCCGATCTGCAACTGGTGCCCACCTGGCTGCGTGGCCGCCAGCCAGCCCGACCAGCCTGGGAACAGGCGCTCGCAGGCCTGCCGGATGATGCTGAAGGCTTCTTCGAGGTTGTCGGCGGCGTGCAGCATGTCGCTGGCTTCCTGCACCACCACACCCTCGTCTTGCGAGGCCCGCAACTCCTGCACCATCTCGTGCAGGCGGCGGCGTTGCACGGCGGCTTCCAGCTCGGCTTGTTTACGCGCGTCGATGTCGATGAAATAGCCGCGCCGCTCCGAGTGCGATCGGTCGATGGTGCTGTTGTAGAGGTGCCAGCGGTAGCTGCCGTCGGCCATGCGCAAACGGGCCTCGAATTCGACCTGCATTTCGTCCTTGCTGTCCATGGCCTGGATGAAACGGTCTTTCAGCAGGCGAGAATCGTCTGGGTGGACGATGGACATGGTGTTGGAGAGGCTGGTCAAGGCCGCTGGCTCATAACCCCAGAGCTTGCGCACATTGGTGGACACGTAGACGAACTTGGACGTTCCACGCGCGTACTGCGCCCGGATCATGACCACGGGGCCGGTGGCGAACATTTCACGCTCTTCGTGCAATGCCAGCCTCATCAACCAACTCTGGTGGACGTCGATCAAGCTGCCATGGACTTTGAGCGGCTGCCCGGCATCCTCGCGCTCGACCACGCGGGCCTTGCACAGCACCCAGCGCCAGTCGTCGCCCGCCACCTTGAAGCGGAAGCGCAACTCGTAGCGTGGTGCGGTGCCGGCCAGGTAATCCTTCAGTTGCGAGCAGGCCTGGTCCACCTCGTCGGGGTGGATCAGCTCGCGCCATTGCTGCTGGCTGAACAACCGCGACTCCACGCCGGCCTCGGGGCTGGACTGGAGCAAACGCCCGTCTACCCTCACCTGCCCGGACTTCACGTCCATTTCGAAAAAGCTGACGTCGGCCGTCTCCAGCATGAATTGGCGTTTGGCCTCGCTTTGGGCGAGTTGAGCGCGCACGCCCACCGACAGATCGCGCGCGCGCTGACGGTGCCGCCGGATGCCGCGCCAGGCCAGGCCATGGCCGAGCGCACCGCCCAGCACCAGCAAGAGGAAAGCCCACAGCGTCCAGATGAACGAATCAGATCCCAACAAGTGTTTCTCCCAAGGCGTGCTCAGTATCACGGCTTTGGCGTTTTCCTAGAACAAACCCTTATCGCAAACTGCGGAATTTTCACGGTCCCCAGAAGTACCGCTTGATGCCGGCCAGGATCATTTCGACCGCGATGGCGCACAGCACCAGCCCCATGAGCTTCTCGATGGCCGTGACCACCGACTCGCCGAGCCACCGGTACAAGGGCTGGCTGGCCAGCAGCACCACCGCGCAAACGCCCACGGCCGCCGCCAGGGCCACGATCCATTCGCCCAGTTGGGCAGGCTGGCGAGAGGCCAGCAGCAGCACCGTCGCCATCGCGGACGGACCAGCCAGCAGGGGCACCGCGATGGGGAACAGGAAAGGCTCTCTCGCCGATGGCCCGTGGGCGGGGCTGGGTTCTTCGTCGAACAGCCGGCGGCCTGAAGCAAAGATGATGCGGATGGACAGGAGCAGCAAGATCACGCCGCCCGCCACTTCCAGCGAGCGTTCGGACAGCCGCATCATTTCCAGGAAGGTGCGGCCGCCCAGCATGAAGGCCAGCAGCACCCCGAACGCGACGCAGGCCTCGCGCAAGGCCACCCACACGCGCCTTGGTGGCGCCACGCCCCGCATCACCGAGATGAAGATGGGCAAGGTGCCAAAAGGATCGAGCACCAAGAGCAACAGGATGAAGGCCGACGTGATGGTGTGGCTCATGACGCCGCCGTTTGGCTCAAAGGTAGGCCGCCGCCCGGGGCGACACTTTCTGGGTCGCCTGCTTGATCAGCATCGGCCCCCAGGCCCCCGCGATCAAGAGCACCACGAAGTGAAAGACGAAGTATTCGTCACGCCATGGCGCGATGTGCAAAGTCACTGCCTTGGCCACGCCGATGCACAGGGTGTTGAACAGGTAGATGCTGAAGGTGTAGAGGCCCGCGGCCAGGAACACCGCCTTCAAGCGGCCTTGCAACTGTTCAGCCAGCGCCAGCACGAAAGGCACGGACAAGGTACCCACCAACCATTTGGGCAGGGGCTCTCGCATGACGACTTCACAAGCCACGGCCGCGAAAAATGGCAGCGCCCACAGCAAGGTCCAGGGGTGGATGAGGCGGGTGGCCTGGCGCCAGTGCTGCCCCATCAGGATGCCCGCCGAAAAGAACGGCAGGTACATGACGATGTTCGCCACGTTGAAAGTGGCCGGCCAGGTCCATTGGTAGAGGACCACGCCCAGGGCCAGCATGGCCCAAGGTGCCGCCTTGGGCGCCCTTTGCAGCAACCAGGGAAAGACCAGGAAATAGGCCGACAGCACGTAGATGAACCACAGGAAGGACGCGGCCGACGCCATGGGCCGCAGGAACAGGTCCAACAAGCCGGTCAGCACACCGGGGGGGGCGTTGTCGACATGGATGTACCGGCTGGCCACCAGCTTGCCGCAGATGATGAGCAAACCCAAGACGGCGTAGGGAATCACCAGTTTCTTGAGGCGCTTGCCGATGTAACCCAGCACGGCCGCGTCATTGGCCAGCACCTTCCAAGACAAACCCAGGGAGATGCCCGAGAGCACCATGAACAAGGGCATGTGGAAGGAATAGATCACCGAGCGAAGGATGTTGTACCAGTCCGCGCCTGGCACTTCCTCGCGCGCCGCGACGTGGCCGACCACGACCAGGACGATGGCGATGCCCTTGGCGATGTCGAGGCTGTTCACCCGGTTTGTCATGCGGTCTCCTGCTGTGCTTGTTTTCGGCATTCCCGCGCCGGGCTTGACTCAGTCGTCGGCATTCGGGTCAAGGCCTGGGAACAAGACCGAGGTGTAGCCGAAACGCGAGAAATCGCGGATGCGCATGGGGTAGAGCTTGCCGATCAGGTGGTCGCACTCGTGCTGCACCACCCGCGCATGGAAGCCCTCGGCTTCGCGGTCGATGGGCTGGCCGAACTGGTCGAAGCCGGTGTAGCGGATGCGCCCCCAGCGGGGCACCACGCCGCGCAGGCCGGGCACGGACAGGCAACCTTCCCAGCCCTCCTCTTCGTCCGACGACAGGGGGGTGATGGCCGGGTTGATGAGCACCGTCTGAGGCACTGGTGGCGCGTCGGGGTAGCGCTCCGAGCGGGTCACGCCGAAGATGACCAGCGCCAGGTCGACGCCGATCTGCGGGGCGGCCAGGCCGGCGCCTTGCGCGGCGGCCATGGTGTCGAACATGTCGGCGATCAGGGCGTGCAGTTCCGGGGTGTCGAACTGCCGCACAGGCTGGGCCACGCGCAAAAGGCGTGGGTCGCCCATCTTGAGGATCTCATGCACCGCCATCTTGAAGGCTCCCGGGGTCGATGTTGAGCAGGGCCAGCAGGCCGTCCTGGTCGAGGATGGTCAGGCCCAGCTCTTGGGCCTTGTCCAGTTTGCTGCCAGCTTCGGCGCCCGCGACCACGTAAGTGGTTTTCTTGGAGACCGAGCCGGCCACCTTGCCACCCTGGGCTTCGATCAGGGCCTTGGCGTCTTCGCGGCCCAGCGAAGGCAAGGTGCCGGTGAGCACGAAGGTCTTGCCGAACAGGGGTTGGCTGGCGGCATCGGCCTCGGCCGAGGGCTCATGCTCGGTCCAGGTGATGCCCACGGCGCGCAACTGTTCGACCACCTCGCGGTTGTGCACCTGATCGAAGAAGGTGCGGATGCTGTGCGCCACGATCGGGCCCACGTCGTTCACCGCCAGCAGTTGTTCTTCGCTGGCGTCCATCAAGGCGTCGAGCTTGCCGAAGTGCTTGGCCAGGTCCTTGGCCGTGGCCTCGCCCACGTGCCGGATACCCAGGCCGAACAGGAAGCGCGGCAAGGTCGTCTGCTTGCTTTTCTCAAGCGCCGCAACGATGTTCTGCGCGCTTTTGTCGGCCATGCGGTCCAGGGCCGCCAGCTTGGCCACGCCCATTTTGTACAGCTCGGGCAAGGTGCGGACCAGGCCGCCATCGACCAACTGGTCGACCAGCTTCTCGCCCAGGCCTTCGATCTCGACGGCACGGCGCTGCGCGAAGTGCAGCAGCGCCTGCTTGCGCTGGGCCGGACAGAACAGGCCGCCCGAGCAGCGGTGGTTCATCTCGCCGCGTTCGCGCTCGACCTTGCTGTGGCAGATGGGGCATTGCGTCGGCATGCGGAAGTTCGGCACATAGTGAGGCCGCTCGCCGCCCACCACGCCCACGACTTCGGGGATCACATCGCCCGCGCGCCGCACGATGGCGGTGTCGCCCACCCTCACCCGCTTGCGGCGCAACTCGAACAGGTTGTGCAAGGTGGCGTTGGTGACGGTGACGCCGCCGACGAACACCGGCTTGAGCCGCGCCACGGGCGTCAACTTGCCGGTGCGGCCAACCTGGATGTCGATGGCCTCGACTTGGGTCAATTGCTCTTGCGCCGGGTACTTGTGGGCCACGGCCCAGCGCGGTTCACGCGAGACGAAGCCCAGGCGTTCTTGCAAATCGCGGCGGTTGACCTTGTAGACGATGCCGTCGATGTCGAAGGGCAATTGGTCGCGCTTGACGCCGATCTGCTGGTGGTAAGCCACCAGGCCCTCGGCCCCCTGGGCCACCACGCGTTCGTCGCTGACCGGCAGGCCCATGGCCTGCAAGGCGTCGAGCAGGCCGCTGTGCGTCTCGGGCACGGCCCAGCCCTGCACATCGCCCAAACCATAGGCGAAGAAGCTCAAGGGACGCTGGACCGTGATGTTCGGGTCCAGCTGCCGCACCGCCCCAGCGGCGGCATTGCGCGGATTGACGAAGGTCTTGCCGCCCGACTCGCGCTGGCGCTCGTTCAGCTTGTCGAAATCGTCGCGGCGCATGTAGACCTCGCCGCGCACTTCCAGCACCTCGGCCTTCATGCCTTTCAGGCGGTGCGGGATCTGGCGGATGGTCCGGATGTTCTGCGTGACGTCCTCGCCCACCTCGCCATCACCGCGCGTGGCGGCCTGCACCAGCAGGCCTTTTTCATAGCGCAGGTTGATGGCCAGGCCGTCGAATTTCAGCTCGGCGCCGTATTCCACGGGCGGGCCCTCCGCCGTCAGCCCCAGTTCCTTGCGCACGCGGGCATCGAAGGCCAGAGCCCCCGCCGCCGTGGTATCGGTCTCGGTGCGGATGGACAGCATGGGCACCGCGTGGCGCACGGGCGTGAAGCCGTCCAGCACCTGGCCCAGCACACGCTGGGTGGGCGAGTCGGGTGTGCGCAAGTCCGGGTTGGCCTCTTCCAACGCTTCCAGTTCCTGGAACAGGCGGTCGTACTCGGCGTCGGGAATCTGAGGCGCGTCCAGCGTGTAGTACTGGTGCGCGTGGTGCTGCAACTGCTCGCGCAGTTCCGAAACACGGTCGATGATGCGCTGCTGATCGGTCGCCGGCATGGCCGAGGCCTCCAAAGCCGTCAACTGAACAAACGGCGCGCGGCCGCCGAACCCGCGGCCAGGTCACGCGCGGCCAGGGCTTCGTACAGGCGCTGCAACTCACCTTCGATCGACGCGAAAGCGGCAGGCGAGAAAGGTTGCCCCTGGTCGTCGGCCATCAGGGCATCCAGGCCCAGCGACAAGGCCTGGCCCGCCGCGCACCAGGCCTTGAAGGGCTCGCCCTCGGCCGAGGTCTGCGGCACGTCGAAAGACAGGCTCAACTCACGCAGGGTGGCCTGTTCCTGGTCTTCGGCAAAAGCGGCCTGCGCATCGAACTGCAGGGTCAGCACGGGGGGCGCGCCCTCTTCCGTCGATGGCAGCACAAAGCGGCCTGGCAAGGCGCCCGGCAGGAACCCATGGCGCGCGGCCTGCTGCTGCACGTAGCCGATGGACCAGGCGCTGCCCTGGGCGTACAGGCGCAAGGCCAGTTGCGCATCGTGGGCGCTGGCGAAGCCATCCAGCTCTTTCGCGCGGGCCACGATGTCCAGCATGTCAGGGAACTCGGCCGAGGCGCCCATGGCGTCGGCACAGGCTTGCACCTTCTGCACAAACTCGGAGTATTCGATCTCGTTGAGTCCACCGGTGCGGTTGGCCAGCAGCACGCCGGCCTGCAATTCACCGTAGATGACGCCGGCTTGTGGCGCTTCCCACTCGCCGCAATCAACGCGCAGGCCTTCGATCATGAAAGGCTTGCTGCCGGCGCGGCGCGTGGTGGGCAGGTGCAGCAACACGTTGTCGCCACTGACCGGCGTGTCGACCGTCAAGGTGGCGATGGCGTCGATCAGGGCGTCCAGCCGAGGCTGGTTGCGTTTGACCGGCGGCGGCAGGTTCATCGCGCCTGAAGTCAGCTCTTCAGCCGTGGGCTCGCCAGGGACGGTGTCGCCCATCTCGGTGGGGATGGTGTCGGCTTCAGAACGGTCGATGGTGCCGGTGCCCATCGGTTCCAGCGCGGCACGGCGAGGATGGCGCGCGGCATTCTTGCGCGCCGTCCAGGCGCCGTGGGCCACGAAAGCCGCCAGGACCAGGCCGCCCAACAGGGCCAGATACAGGGTGAGTGAATTGTTCATGGAAAGTGGGTTGGTTCTTCTTCGCGTCGCTCAGGCGGCCTGGGCCATCGAGAAGGCGGCCTCCATGTCGACGGCCACGATGCGGGACACGCCTTGTTCCTGCATGGTCACCCCGATCAATTGCTCGGCCATTTCCATGGCGATCTTGTTGTGCGAGATGAAGAGGAACTGCGTGCCGCTGGACATCTGCTTGACCAGCTTGGCGTAGCGTTCGGTGTTGGCGTCGTCCAGGGGTGCGTCGACTTCGTCCAGCAGGCAGAAAGGCGCCGGGTTGAGCTGGAAGATGGCGAACACCAGGGCGATGGCCGTGAGGGCCTTTTCGCCACCGGACAACAAGTGGATGGTGCTGTTTTTCTTGCCGGGTGGGTGGGCCATGACCTGCACGCCCGCGTCCAGGATTTCGTCGCCCGTCATCACCAGCTTGGCCGCACCACCGCCGAACAGTTCGGGGAACATGCGCCCGAAGTGCTCGTTGACGGTGTTGAAGGTGCCGGCCAGCAGGTCGCGGGTCTCGATGTCGATCTTGTGGATCGCGTCTTCGAGCGTGTTGATGGCATCGCTCAGGTCGGCCATTTGCGAATCTAGGAAGCCCTTGCGCTCGCGGGCCGCGGTCAATTCGTCGAGCGCAGCCAGGTTGACGGCGCCCAGGGCGTTGATCTCGCGCTGGATGCGGTCGATCTCGCTTTGCAGTCCATGCAGCTTGACGCCGTTTTCCTGGATGTTTTGCGCCAGCACTTCCAGGTCGACCTCGGCGGCGGTGAGCTGCTCCATGTACTGGGCGCCGCCCAGTGAAGCAGCCTGCTCTTCGAGCTGCAGCTTGGTGATCTGGTCGCGCAGGGGTTGCAGGCTGCGCTCGAACTCCATGCGTTGCTCGTCGGCGCGGCGCAACTGGATGGACAGCTCGTCGTAGCGGCTGCGGGTCTGCCCCAGCGCGGCTTCCTTTTCCAGCTTGACGGCCAAGGCCTCGTCCAGGCCAGTGCCAGCGGCGGTCTCGCTCAGCTTGGCGTGCTCTTCATGCAGGGCGACGGCGCTGGCCTCGTTGGCCTGGATCTGCTGCACGGCAGTCTCGATGCCGCGCTGCAATTCGCCACGGCGGGCCGACATGCTGCGGGCGCTGAACTGGGCTTCTTGCGCCTGGCGTTCCAAGGCGCGCGATTGCTCACGCGCCTGGTTCAGCTTGCGCTCGGCCTCGATCACGCCTTCTTCCAGCTGGGCGTGACGCTCCTGAGCATCGGCCAGGGACAGGTCGAGCTCTTCGAAGCGGGCCTCGCCCATGGCCCGGCGTTCGTTCAACTCCTCCAGTTGGCCGTCGATCTCGGCCATCTCGCCGACCAATTGCTCGCGGCGGGCATTGCTCTGCTGCGCTTGTTGCGTCAGGCGCAGCACTTCCACCTGCAGTTGGTGCGTGCGCTGCTGCAACTCGCTGGTGTCCCGGCGGCTCGTGGCCAGGCGTTGCGAGGCCTCCGTGTAGGCGGCTTCGGCCCGGATCAAGGCAGCGCGGGCTTCGTCGGCCATCATGGCCTGGGCGCGCACCTGCTTTTCCAGGCTCTCGATCTCTTGCGCGCGGGCCAGCATGCCGGCCTGCTCAGAGTCGGGCGCGTAGAAGCTGACGGCGAACTGGCTGACCGTGTGGCCGGCCTTGGTCATGATGACTTCGCCATGCGTGAGCTTGCCGCGGCTGGCCAGGGCTTCTTCCAGGCTACTGGCCGTGTACACGCCCTCCAGCCAATCGTTCAGCAAGGCTTTCAGGCCGTCGTCGGTCAAGCGCAGCAGATCAGACAAGCGCGGCAGCGTCTGGTGCGTGTTGGCGATCTGGCCCGAGGGCGGGCTGTAAAAGGCCAGCTTGGCGGGCGGTGCGTCGTTCTCGAAAGCGCGGACGGTTTCAACGCGGCCCACTTCCAGCGCAGACAAGCGCTCGCGCAGCGCCGATTCCAGCGCGTTTTCCCAGCCGTTCTCGATGTGGATCTTGGTCCACAAACCGGGCAAGCCATCCAGGCCGTGCTTGGCCAGCCAGGGCTTGAGCTTGCCTTCGGTCTGCACCTTTTCTTGCAAGGCACGCAGGGCTTCGAGGCGGGCGGTCAGGTCGGATTGCTTGCTGGCCTGGACATTGGCATCGCTCTGGCGCTCCTTGCGGGCATCGTCCAGGGCGGGCACGGATTCGGTCAGTTCGCCCAGTTGCGCTTCGGCGATCGCCAAGTCTTCCTGGCCCGCTTCCAATTGCCCGGACAACTCGGCCAGGCGCGCTTCATCGGGCGCGGCCAGGGTTTGCTTTTCGGCGGCCAGGCGTTCGCGGCGCAGATTCAATTGGCGCGACTGGTCGTCGATATTGCGCGATTCGGCGGCCAGCAACTGGATCTGCTGCTGCACCTGGCCGGCCACGCCGCGCTGCTCATTGGCCTTTTGCGAAGCTGCGCGCACGGTGTCTTCAAAGGCCGGCACATTGGCGGTCAGCTCTTCGGCCTGGGCGGCCAGGATCTCCGCCTGCTCTTCGGCGGTGGCCATCTTCTCGGCCAGGGTTTCCAGCTCCTCCTCGGCGGAGGCCTTGCGGTCGGCCCACTGGTCGTTCTGGCCTTTCAATTCGGCCAGGCGCTGCTCGACCTTCTGGCGGCCTTCGACGACGTAGCGGATGCGTTCTTCCAGGCGGCTGACTTCCAGATTGGCTTCGGCCAGCACACCTTGCGCGGTGTGCAGTTCATCGCTCGATTCGTAGTGGGCCTGGCGCACGTGTTCCAGTTCGGCCTCGACATGCCGCAACTCGGCCATGCGGCCTTCCAGTGCGTTGGTGGCGCCCAAAATATCCTGCTTGATGCGCGATTCTTCGGTCGAGGCATCGCGGTGCTTCAGGAACCACAGCTGGTGCAACTTCAGCGTGCCTTGCTCTTGCAGGCCGTTGTAGCGCGTGGCGACCTCGGCCTGCTTTTCCAGCTTCTCGAGGTTGTTGTTCAGTTCGCGCAGGATGTCGTCGACGCGGGTCAGGTTTTCGCGCGTGTCCTTCAGGCGGTTCTCGGTCTCGCGGCGGCGTTCCTTGTATTTGGAGACGCCCGCGGCTTCTTCCAGGAACAGGCGAAGCTCCTCGGGCTTGGATTCGATGATCCGGCTGATGGTGCCCTGGCCGATGATGGCGTAGGCGCGCGGCCCCAGGCCCGTGCCCAGGAACACGTCCTGCACGTCGCGGCGGCGCACCGGCTGGTTGTTGATGAAGTAGCTGGACGTGCCGTCGCGGGTCAGCACGCGCTTGACGGCGATCTCGGCGAACTGGTTCCACTGGCCACCGGCGCGCGCATCTTCGTTGCTGAACACCAGTTCGACACTGGCGCGGCTGGCCGGCTTGCGGTTGCCCGAGCCGTTGAAGATCACGTCCTGCATGGATTCCCCACGCAACTCGGACGCTTTCGATTCGCCCAGCACCCAGCGCACGGCGTCCATGATGTTGGATTTGCCGCAGCCGTTGGGGCCCACCACCCCGACCAGTTGCCCAGGCAGCTGAAAATTGGTGGGCTCGGCGAACGACTTGAAGCCAGACAGCTTGATCGAATTCAGGCGCATGCGTGTTGATATCGACTAAGTCATTGATTCATATGAAAAAACACGCAAAATAGCGCATTCAATCGGGTCTGGGATGATAGCATCGGCGACTCTCTCAGATTTCTCCTGCCGCCGCAGTTCAACATGGCCAAAAAAGCCCCCTCTACCCGCGCCGCCAAGAGCGCCCCCGCCGCCGACGCCGTCATCGTGGGTGAGCGCGTCAAACCCGCCACGCCCCCCTCGGCCGCCACCCGCAAACTGGACGTCTTCCCCAATCCAGCCCCTCAGCGCGACTACGTCATTCAATTCCAGATCCCGGAATTCACCTGCTTCTGCCCGTTGACCGGCCAGCCCGATTTCGCGCACTTCACCATCGAATGCATCGCCGACAAGCTGTGCATCGAACTGAAGAGCCTGAAGATGTACATGTGGAGCTACCGCAACGACGGCGCCTTCCACGAAAAAGTCACCAACGCCATCCTGGACGACTTCGTGAAGGCCATCCAGCCGCGTTACCTGCGCATCACCGCCAAGTGGTATGTGCGCGGCGGCATCTACACCAATGTGGTGGTCGAGCACCGCCAGAAGGGCTGGAAGCCTTTGCCCAAGGTCGAACTGCCGCAACATTCGGCGGAAACCGGGCTGCTTGGCTGAAATTGCCCGATTCAGGGTTTCAGGACATGTAACTTGATGTCAAGGCCCTGGGTTTTCAGCCGATAAGGGTGGAACAACATGTCCACCTGATGAAATCATCCCCCTGGTATTCACCTCTGGCTGACTGGGCGCTCGGGCAACATCCGGTCACGCGGCGCCACACCCTGCAGGTTTTGGGCACCCTGCAGATGTACGCCGTGTCCATCGGCATCCAACTGCACTCTGTTTACCTGGGTTTGCTGGACCGGCACATCGTCGAAGTCCTCACCCTGTATTGCGCACTCACCTTCATCCCGGTGTTCGCCCTGGTGCGTTCGGGATGGAGCCAACGGCTGCGCGACCCCGTGATGACCTTCCCGCACGCGCTGGCCGCCAACGCGGGTTGCGTGCTGGCCTTCGGTCTGCTGGGCGAGCACCGCGGCAACGTCATGATCCTGATCGGCCTGACCATCGTGGCCTCCATGTTCCGACTCAAGCCCGCCCGCGTGCTGACGCTGGGCATGCTGAGCGTGGGCATGCTGGCCGTGGCGTCCCTGGCCATGAGCTGGTCCGACCCGGTCCGCTACCCGGCCACCAAGACCTGGGCCATCCTGGTCGTGGGCGGCTCGACCCTGCTCATGCTGTCCATCGTCGCCAAGTGGATCAGCGACATCGGCGTGCGCCTGGGCCGCCAGACCCGGGACTTGGCCGAAGCCGTCCGCACGGTCGAACAAATGGCCACCACCGACGTCCTCACCGGCCTGCTGAACCGCCGCGTCATGACCGACCTGGCCGAGGCCGAACTCAAGCTGATCGAGCGCAGCGGCGCGCCCCTGTGCGTGGCCCTGATCGACCTGGACCATTTCAAGGACATCAATGACCGCTTCGGCCACCACGCGGGCGACACGGCGCTCAAGGGCTTTGCGCAATGCACGGCACCGCAGTTGCGGCAGGTCGACAAACTCGGGCGCTGGGGTGGCGAAGAATTTTTGCTGCTGTTGCCGCAATTGAGCCAAACCGAAGCCTGGACCGCCCTGGAGCGCCTGCGCCAGACCGTCGAAACGCAGATCTTCCAGGACCACGCCTTGATGCAATTGACCTTTTCGGCCGGCATCGCCCAGGCCCTGCCCGGCGAAAGCCTGGAGCAACTGGTCGACCGGGCGGACCAGGCGGTCTATGAAGCCAAGCGCACAGGCCGCAACCGCTGCGTGATCGCCAACCTGGCCCACGTGCCGGACGAGGCGGAGGCCCAGGCATGAGCGAGGTCCAGGCACTCAACCCGAAGGACGACGATCCCATCCTGAACGGCGTGGGCAAGCTGGTGGCGCTGATCTTCGGGCCGGACCGGCACACGCGGTCACGCACCGCCGCCATCCTGATGTGCGCGCTGATGTACATGATCTGCTGTTGGGCCGCGTTCTATGTGGCCGAGCTGGGCATGATCCGCCCCTTCGCGCCGCGCCTGCTGCTGGTCACCACCGTTCCGGTGTACGCCGTGCTCTACGCCCTGATCCGCTCTGGCAAAACGCGGCACTTCAAAGACCCGGCCTTGATGATTCCGCAGAACATTTTTGCCCTGTTGAGCATTTCGTTCGCCTACACGGCCCTGGGGCCCTACGACCGTGGCGTGGTGATGGTGCTCATTGCCCTGGTCATGGTCTTCGGCATGTACACGCACACCCCCAAGCAATCGGCGCTGGTGGGCGGTGGCGCCATGCTGTTGCTGGGGCTGAGCATGGGGGTGCTGTCGCACATCGATCCCGCGTACTACCCGCCGAAATTCGAGCTGATCCGGTTCGAGCTCATGGTCGGAACCCTGCCACCACTGACCTTCACGGCCTACCAGATTTCCACCTGGCGCAACCGCCTGATCAAGCAGCGGCGCGAACTGAAACTGGCCCTGGAGCAGGTTCAGCAACTGGCCACGCACGATTCGCTGACCGGCCTGTGCAACCGCCGCCACATGCAGGACAAGCTGGAAAACTGCGTGGGCCGCTTCGACCGTTACGGCGAGCGCTTCACCGCCGTGCTGATCGACCTGGACCATTTCAAGCAGGTCAACGACCGCCATGGCCACCGCGTGGGCGATGACTGCCTGAGCAACTTCGCCAAGGCGGCCGTGACCGTGCTGCGCGACACCGACACCATCGCCCGCTGGGGTGGCGAGGAGTTCCTCATCCTCATGCCCAACACCTCGCAGGACAAGACCACCGTGGCGCTGGAGCGCCTGCGCACCGCCCTGGCCGACACCGCGCTGTCGTCCGCGGTGCCGGCTTTGCGCGTGACCTTCTCGGCCGGCGTGGCCGTGCACGACAGCGTCACCTCGCTGAGCCAGACCCTGGAGCGCGCCGACCAGGCCCTGTACCAGGCCAAAGCCCTGGGCCGGGACCGGGTGGAAATGGCGCCGCCCGTCAAGCGCTGAACACATTCCCGCACATTCCGCGCTAACCCGCGCCACCAGTCGGCCTGGGGGCTGGGATAATCCCGGGCATGAATCCATTGCTGTCCAAACTGCAGCCTTACCCTTTCGAGCGGCTGCGACAACTCACCGTGGGCGTGAAGCCCAATCCGGCGTTGCGCCCCATCAGCCTGGGGATCGGCGAACCCAAGCACCCCACCCCTGCCTTCATCAAGCAGGCCCTGACCGATGCCTTGGACGGCCTGGCCAGCTACCCGGCCACCGCCGGCGAGCCCGTGCTGCGCGAATCCTGCGCCCATTGGGTGCAACGCCGCTATGGCTTGTCGCTTGATCCGGCCACGCAGATCCTGCCGGTCAATGGCTCGCGCGAGGCCCTGTTCGCCTTGGCCCAGGTGGTGATCGACCCCAACTTGCACCGCGAAGCGGGTGGCCCGGCGGTCGTCTGCCCCAACCCGTTCTACCAAATCTACGAAGGCGCGGCCCTGCTGGCCGGTGCCCGCGCGGTGTTCGCCAACTCCGATCCGGCGCGCAATTTCGCGGCCGACTGGTCCAGCATCCCCGAATCGACCTGGGCGACCACCCAGTTGCTGTACGTGTGCTCGCCGGGCAACCCCACGGGTGCGGTGATGCCGCTGGACGAATGGGCCAGGCTGTTTGAACTGAGCGACCGGTTTGGTTTCGTCATCGCGTCCGACGAGTGCTATTCCGAGATCTATTTCCGCGAAGGCCCTGGTGCCGCGCCTCTGGGAGGCCTGGAAGCCGCCGCCAAGCTTGGCCGCGGCGATTTCAAGAACCTCATTGCGCTGACCAGCCTGTCCAAACGATCCAATGTGCCCGGACTGCGCTCGGGTTTCGTGGCCGGCGATGCCGAGTTGATCAAGGCCTTTTTGCTGTACCGCACCTACCATGGCAGTGCCATGAGCCCTTCGGTGCAGCGCGCCAGCGCCGCCGCCTGGGACGACGAAGCCCACGTGGTCGACAACCGCGCCCTGTACCGGCAGAAATTCGAACAGGTCACCCCCATCCTGGCCGAAGTGATGGACGTGGCCTTGCCCGACGCGAGCTTCTACCTGTGGGCCGGTGTTCCAGCGCAGGTCGGCGGCGGCAGCGACGAGTGGTTCGCGAAAGAACTGCTGGCTCAATACAATGTGGCCGTTCTGCCAGGCAGTTACCTGGCCCGCGAATCGAATGGCATCAACCCCGGCGCAGGCCGTGTCCGCATGGCCCTGGTCGCCAGCGTGGACGAATGCCTTGAAGCCGCGCAGCGCATCCGCGCCTTCATCCAGTCTTTCTGATCTTCACTTTTTGATTGTTCCAAGCATGACTACCCAAGCACTCCAAACCACCATCGACAACGCCTGGGAACAGCGCACCACGCTGTCCGCGGCCGCGGCCCCCGCCGAAGTGCGCGATGCCGTCAACCACATCATCGACCAGCTCGACGGCGGCAAGCTGCGCGTGGCCGAGAAGATCGATGGCGACTGGGTGACCCACCAGTGGATCAAGAAGGCCGTGCTGTTGAGCTTCCGCCTGAACGACAACGTGCCCATGGGCGACGGCCCCCTGCAGTTCTTCGACAAGGTGCCCACCAAGTACGCCGGCTGGTCCGACGAACAGCTGCGTGCCAGCGGCGTGCGCGTGGTGCCGCCCGCCGTGGCCCGCCGCGGCAGCTTCCAGGCCAAGAACGTGATCCTGATGCCCTCCTACGTCAACATCGGCGCCTACATCGATGAAGGCGCCATGGTCGACACCTGGGCCACGGTCGGTTCCTGCGCCCAGATCGGCAAGAACGTGCACTTGTCCGGCGGCGTCGGCATTGGCGGCGTGCTCGAACCCCTGCAAGCCAACCCCACCATCATCGAAGACAACTGCTTCATCGGCGCCCGCTCCGAAGTGGTCGAAGGCGTGATCGTGGAAGAGAACTCGGTGATCTCCATGGGCGTGTACATTGGCCAGAGCACCAAGATCTATGACCGCGCCACGGGCGAAGTGACGTACGGCCGCATCCCCGCCGGTTCGGTCGTGGTCAGCGGCAACCTGCCCAGCGCCGATGGCAAGTACTCCCTGTACTGCGCCGTCATCGTCAAGCGGGTCGACGCGCAAACGCGCTCCAAGACCAGCATCAACGACCTGCTGCGCGCCTGATAAAAAACCGATCCCCAAGGAGACACTTGATGAGTGAAGGCAACCTGGAACGAGTCCTGCGTTTGATGGCCGAGAAAAAGGCCTCGGACGTTTTCCTGTCGGCCGCCACACCCATCCTCATCAAGCTCCATGGCCAGATCCTGCAACTGACCGACCAGCCGCTCAAGCCCTCGCAGCCGCGCCAATTGCTGGCCGAGATGCTCTCGCCCACGCAGATGGAAGAGCTGGACGACACGGGCGAGCTGAACGTGGGTTTGACGATTCCTGGCGTGGCCATCTTCCGGCTCAGCGCCTTCAAGCAGCGCGGTTCGATCGCGGCGGTGTTCCGGCACATCCCGTCCGACATCCCGCCGCTGGAAACGCTGAACCTGCCCGAGGTGCTGTCCTCGCTGGTGATGGAAAAGCGCGGCCTGATCATCCTGGCCGGCGCCACCGGCTCGGGCAAGAGCACCACCTTGGCCTCGATGCTCGAACTGCGCAACCAGCGCATGACGGGCCACATCCTGACCATCGAAGACCCGATGGAATTTTTGTTCTCGAACAAGAAATCGGTGGTCAACCAGCGCGAAGTGGGCCGCGACACGGCCTCGCTGCAGGTTGGCCTGCGCAATGCGTTGCGCCAGGCACCTGATTGCATCCTGATCGGCGAAATCCGCGACCGCGAAACCATGACGGCGGCCATCTCGTACGCGCTGTCGGGCCACTTGGTGCTGTCTACGCTGCACGGCAACAACAGCTACCACGCACTGGGCCGCATCCTGTCCTTCTACACGCCCGAGTCGCGTCCGGCCTTGCTGAGCGACCTGTCGTCGGGCCTGAAGGCGATCGTGTCGCAGCGCCTGTTGCGCGCCACGGCCGGTGGGCGCATCCCGGCGGTCGAGGTGCTGCTCAACACCAAGCTGGTGTCCGAGCTGATCGAAAAAGGTGATTTCAGCGGCGTCAAGGAAGCCATGGAAAAGTCCATGGCCGAAGGCTCGCAAGCTTTCGAGCATGACATCGCCCGGCTGATCGGCGAAGGCCTGATCACGCGCGAGGAAGGCCTGGCCAACGCCGACTCGCCCACCAACCTGATGTGGCGCTTGCAGAACGACCAGGGCGCCTCGTCGAAACTCACGCCCAAAGCCGAAGACTCCGAGGAAGGCCCGTCCTTCACCGAGATCACGCTGGACGTGAGCAACGACGACCGCGTCAGCGGCTTCGGCTCCACCCGTTTCTGACCGAGATTGTCCGACCATGACCGCCACCCTGCGCCTGACCGAGGCGCTGATCGCCCGTTCCTCCGTCACGCCCGACGACGGCGCTTGCCAGAGCCTGTTCATCGAGCGCCTGCAGGCCCTGGGCTTCGAATGCCACCCCCTGACCTTCGGCCCTGCCGAGGCCCCCGTCACCAACCTGTGGGCCATCAAGCGCGGCGCAGGCCATGCCAGCGGTGCCCCCACCCTGGTCTTCGCCGGCCACACCGACGTGGTTCCCACCGGCCCGCTGGACCAATGGACCAGCCCGCCCTTCGTGCCCACACACCGCGACGGCATGCTCTATGGTCGGGGCGCGGCCGACATGAAAGCCTCATTGGCCGCCATGCTGGTGGCCACCGAAGAGTTCGTCGCGGCGCATTCGCAGCACCAGGGCAGCATCGCTTTCCTGCTGACCAGCGATGAAGAAGGCCCCTCGGTCGATGGCACCGTCAAGGTCTGCGAATGGCTCACGCAACGCGGTGAGCGCCTGGACTGTTGCATCGTGGGCGAGCCCACCTCGGTCAGGTCCGTCGGCGACATGATCAAGAACGGCCGCCGCGGTTCGCTGTCGGGCAAACTGCGCGTCAAGGGCGTGCAAGGCCACATCGCCTACCCGCACCTGGCCAAGAACCCGATCCACCTGGCGGCACCGGCGCTGGCCGAACTGGCTGGCATCACCTGGGACCAGGGCAACGACCACTTCCCACCCACCAGTTGGCAGATGTCCAACATCCACGCCGGCACGGGCGCGAACAACGTCATCCCAGGCGAACTGGTGATCGACTTCAACTTCCGCTTCTCGACCGAATCCACGCCCGATGGTTTGAAGGAACGGCTGCAAGCGGTGCTGACGCAGCATGGCCTGGATTTCGCCATTGACTGGACACTGGGCGGCCGCCCCTTCCTGACCCGCCCCGGCACTTTGATCGAAGCCATCTCGGGCGCGATCAAGGACGTCACCGGCCTCAGCCCCGAGCTGTCCACGACCGGCGGCACCTCCGATGGCCGCTTCATCGCGCAGATTTGCCCACAGGTGGTCGAGTTCGGCCCCGTGAACGCCAGCATCCACAAGATCGATGAACATGTGGCGGTGGCCGACATCGAGCCCTTGAAGAACATCTACCGCCAAACCCTGGAAAGACTGTTGTCGTGACCACCGTCATTGAACTGATCGAAGCCGCCAGCGCCCGCCTCACCCAGGCGGGTGTTTCTTTTGGGCACGGCACCCTCAACGCCTTCGACGAAGCCGCCTGGCTGGTGCTGTGGCAATTGGGCTTGCCCATCGACGACCTGGATGGCGCGGCCGAGCAGCCCGTCGATGCCGCCCGGCAAGCCGAGGTCCAGGCCCTCATCCAGCAGCGCATCGACACGCGCCAACCCGCGGCCTACCTGACGAAGGAGGCGTGGCTTCAGGGCGTGCCCTTCTACGTGGACGAGCGCACCATCGTGCCCCGCTCCTTCATCGCCGAATTGATCGCCGATGGCAGCATCGACCATTGGCTGAGCGACCGCACCCGGCGCGTGCTGGACCTGTGCACCGGCAACGGCAGCCTGGCCGTGATCGCCGCCATGGCCTACCCCGACGTGACCGTGGACGGCCTGGACATCAGCGCCGATGCCCTGGCCGTGGCCCGCATCAACGTGGACAAGCACGACCTGGCCGACCGCATCACCCTGATCCAGAGCGATGGCCTGGCGCAAGCCCGCGGCCCCTACGACCTGATCCTGTGCAACCCGCCCTATGTGAACGCGCAGTCCATGCGCGCCCTGCCCCCCGAGTACCTGGCCGAGCCCGAACTGGCTTTGGCCTCGGGCGACGACGGCATGGACTTCACCCGGGCCCTGCTGGCGGCGCTGAAGGACCACCCGAGTCGCCATCTCTCGCCCGATGCGGTGCTCGTGCTTGAAATCGGCCATGAACGCGAGAACTTCGAAAAAGCGTTCCCCGATCTGGAAGTGATCTGGCTGGAAACCAGCGGCGGCGACTCATCCGTGTGCGTCATCACACCGGGCGCCTAGCCTCGAAGCCCCAGGATCAGGCAAACCGCCCTGCATTGCCCCGGTTTGGACCTGGGCACCGACATCCATGCTGGCCCGGAAAGTGCTCTTGATGCACATGGGAGGGAAAAGTGCCAGCTTTCGACAAATGCACCAAAAACAGAAGCTGAGGACGGTGACGCACTTTTGCCCCGAGAGCCATCTTGTTTTTTCGAGGGCAAATCATGCAGAGCACCGCATTACCGTCAACCTTGACCAACGAGGTTCGATACGACCTCGACAAGGTCCTGGACATCCTGGCCATCAGCCTGCTTCTGATCTACTGGATGGCCTTCATCACCTTGTCGCCGACCCGACTGAGCACCAGCATCGTCGACGATTCCTACATCTTCCAGAAAGTGGTGGACAACCTGTGGGAGGGGCGTGGCTGGACCTACAACCCCGGCACGCAGGTCAACCCCATCACCTCGCCGTTCTATGCCTTCGTGCTGCTGGTCGCCAAGGCCTTTGGCGCCCAGGCACCGACCACCATCAGCGCCTGCTACATTTTCGGCTTGATCGCCCTGGGCGTCGGCGTTTACTTCGGCATGAGGAAGTCGCACGACCAGGTGCTGTCGTGGTTGATGGCCGCGCTGGTCAGCAGCACCTTCGTGCTGACCAACTCATGGGGCATGGAGACCAGCATCTTCCTGGCTTGCCTGGTCTGGGCGGTGCTGACCTTCGTGAACCAGCAGTACCTTGTCTCAGGCCTGCTGTGCGCCTGCGCGGCATTGTCCCGGCCCGAAGGCCTGGCCTTGATCGGCATCCTGGCGGGCACCCATTGGTTGAAGGAGCGCCGCATCCTGTGGGGAATGGTGGGCATCTTCGCCGTGGTTCTGCTCCCATGGCTCGTTTTCTCATGGCTGGCTTACGGACACATCCTGCCCAACAGCGTGTCGGTGAAGGCCATGCAGCACGACATCGGCTGGTTCAAGACCCAACCCTCCTGGCTCAGGTTCTTCCTGAGCCAGCCCAGGGTCGCCTGGTTGACCTATCCTCTGGCCGCACTGGGCTTCTACCAGGCTGGTCGCGCTTACTGGCGCGGCGATCGATTCGTCGCCCTGGTGATCTTGTTCGGGCTCGTGCAAGCCAGCGCCTACGCCATCATGAACGCCCCGCCAGGCTACCTCTGGTACGTGGCACCGGGCAATCTGGCCGTCGACATGGCGGTCATCCTGGGCGCCTTCTGGCTCTGGCAGAAAGGCTCGCCCAGCCTTTCGCGAAAAGTCCTGGCCCAACTGCAAAAACCGCTGATCGGGATGCTGGTTTTCTTGGTGGCCATGGTCGGGCTCAGCCGGCTGACCATCTCGCCCGTCAGCCTGATCAAACCGTACCGGCTCACCACCGAGTACACCTTGGCGGGCGAATGGATCAACAACCACACGCCCGCGCACTACATCGTGGCCGCGACCGAGATCGGCTACCTGGGCTACTTCTCGAAACGGGAGATCCGGGACATCCATGGCCTGATCCACCCGGAAGCCCTGCCCTCGCTCAAAAGGGAAGAATGGGACTGGTGGTTCAAGACCAAGCCACCCGACATCATCGTGGTGCACTCGCCGCCCTGGTCCGGTGAGCCTTCGGACACGGCGGGCTGGCCGGCCAAGAGTTTGGAGGATTTCCGAACCGGATACGAGAAGGTGGCTTCGTTCGGCACCGTCGACATTTACCAAACCACCAAGCCAGCATCACCGTGAGAGGTTTTCGAGTTGGGGCATGATGCCCGCCAACTCGGAACATTTCTCCTCGATGACCCCAGCTCAATCGAACCGGCAACGCACCAAAGCACTGGCGATCGCCTCTGTCCTGCTCATCGCCTTGCTGGCGCTGTCAGGCCTTCACCCCTATGACCAGGCCACCTGGGTGCTGGAAGTCGCACCCGTGCTCATCGCCCTGCCCCTGCTCTGGGCCAGCTACCAGCGCTTTCCCCTGACCACCTTGTTGTACGTCGGCATCTTTGCGCACGCCTTGGTGCTCATGCTCGGAGGCGCCTACACCTATGCCCGGGTGCCCTTGGGCTTCCAGATTCAAGACTGGCTCGCGCTTGAGCGCAACCCCTACGACAAGATCGGCCACTTCTTCCAGGGCCTGGTCCCGGCCCTGGTGGCCCGCGAGATCCTGGTCCGTGGCCAGCATGTGAACGGCACCAAGATGCTGGCGTTCGTGGTGGTCTGCATCGTGCTGGCCATCAGCGCCACCTATGAATTCATCGAGTGGGGGGCAGCACTGGCGATGGGCCAGGGTGCCGACGAGTTCCTGGGGACCCAAGGCGATCCCTGGGACACGCAGTCGGACATGTTCTTTGCGCTCATCGGCGCGGTCACGGCCCTCCTGCTTTTCTCGCGCCTGCAAGACCGCCAGATCCAGCGGCTGACGAACACGCATGCCGACGACCGCTGAGCGATCGCATTCGACCTGGGCGATCCGAGGACAATTCTTCGCCGCTGGCGCCCTGTTCGCCACTTGGGGCGTTCAGGTCCCCACGGTCAAGGCGCACTTCGGCCTGAGCGAGCAGACCTTGGCTTTTGCCATGCTGGCCGCCGGCATCGGCTCCGTCACCGGCCTGACCCAGGCGGGCCGCGTCATCGGCAAGCTCGGGCCACGCAGTGTGGCCTTCACCGCTGGTCTGGCCGCCGCGGTGGCCATTGCCCTGCTGCTGGCCACGAGCCACTATGCGGTGTTGCTGGTGTTGATGTTCTTGTTCGGCATCGCCGCCAGCTTGTTCGACGTGGCCATCAATGTGGCGGCCAGCGAGATCGAAAGCCAGGCCAAGCGGCCCTTGATGAGCGGCTTCCATGGCCTGTTCAGCCTCGGTGGCATGGCGGGCGCCGGTCTGGGCAGCGCGCTGCAAGGCGTGGGCGTGGCCGCGCCTCAGCACCTGCTGTTGGCCGGCGTGATCTGCGGCGTGCTCACCATCTGGGGCTGCCTGCACATGCACCGAGGCCGAGACGCCAGCGCCGATGGCGGCGTCGTGCTGCCGCGCGGCGTGCTGGGCCTGATCGGCGCCCTGGCCGCCGTGGGCCTGCTGTGCGAAGGGGCCATCTACGACTGGAGCGTGCTCTACATGCGCGAATCATTGCAGGCACCTGCCGCCACGGCCGCCCTGGCCTACGCCAGTTTTTCCGGCGCCATGGCCGCCACCCGTTTTGCTGGCGATTGGGTGCGCGCGCGCTGGTCGTCTGTCAGGCTGGTGCAGGTGTGCGGCGCGCTGGCGGCCATCGGCCTGGGACTCACCTTGACCTCCAGCAGTGCCTTTGTCGCGCTGGTCGGCTTCGCCTTGATCGGACTGGGGCTGGCCAATGTGGTGCCGGTGTTGTTCAGCGCTGCGGCGCGGGTGCCTGGCGTGGCGCCTGCCGATGGCATTGCCGCCGTCGCGGCCTTGGGCTACCTGGGCATGATGGTCGGCCCGCCCCTCATCGGCATGGTGGCCGAATGGCAGTCGCTTTCCGCCGGCTTGGCCTTGGTCATGGTGTTCGCGGCCCTCCTGAGCCTGGCCGCGCGAACCGCCCTGCGGCATGATCGACCCTCCGCCGACTGAACGCCGCCTCAACATGCCCTACGCCATCCTCGCCAACGCCCTGGTGATCTTCCACCTGGCCTTCGTGCTTTTCGTGGTGCTGGGGGCCGCCCTGCTGTTCAAGTGGCCCACCCTGGTCTGGGTGCATGTGCCAGCGCTGGCCTGGGGCATCTTCATCGAACTCACCCAGGGCATCTGCCCTTTGACCCCGCTGGAAAACCGCTGGCGCTTCAAGGCGGGCCAGGAAGGCTACGAGGGGGGATTCATCGACCACTACATCATGTCGCTGCTCTACCCCAATGGCCTCACCCCAACGGCGCAAATCGTGCTGGGCGTGGCGCTGGTGGTGCTCAACGTGGTCCTGTATGGCCTGTGGATTCGGACAAGATTGTGACCACAGCATAGCCCTTGCCAATCGATCAGATTTGATCATTCAATCTTGCCAATGACCAAGCTGGCCTACCATTGACAATGTTCTGTTCAACAACCACCAACCTACAAGGAAACAAGCCATGAGCCTGATCAACACCCAAGTCCAACCTTTCAAGACCGAAGCCTTCGTGAACCGCGGCGGCAAGGGTGAATTCATCACCGTGTCCGACGAAACCCTGAAGGGCAAGTGGTCCGTCCTGATCTTCATGCCGGCTGCTTTCACCTTCAACTGCCCCACCGAGATCGAAGACGCCGCCAACAGCTACGACGAGTTCCAGAAGGCCGGTGCCGAGGTCTACATCGTGACCACCGACACGCACTTCTCGCACAAGGTCTGGCACGAAACCTCCGACGCCGTCGGCAAGGCCAAGTTCCCCCTGGTCGGCGACCCGACCCACAAGCTGACGCGCGCTTTCGACGTGCACATCGAAGAAGAAGGCCTGGCCCTGCGCGGCACCTTCATCATCAACCCCGAAGGCATCATCAAGACCGCTGAGATCCACAGCAACGAGATCGCCCGCGACGTGTCGGAAACCGTGCGCAAGCTGAAAGCTGCCCAGTTCACCGCTGCCAACCCTGGCCAGGTCTGCCCTGCCAAGTGGAAGGAAGGCGCCAAGACCCTGACGCCTTCGCTGGACCTGGTTGGCAAGATCTGATCTTTGCCTGATTGACTGACTAATTGTTGTACCGCCCCCTCCAGGCTCACGAGGCCCGTGGGGGGCACCCTCTCCAGAAATCCAACACGAAAGGATGCACACCATGCTCGACGACACCCTCAAGGCCCAACTCGGCGCTTACCTGGAGCGCGTCACCCAGCCGTTCGAGATCGTGGCATCGCTGAACGACTCCGAGACGTCCCGCGAGACGCTCGAACTGCTGCAGACCATCGTCGGTTTGCGCAGCGACAAGATCACTTTGAAGACCGACGGCCAGGATGCTCGTCGGCCCTCCTTCGCGTTGCGGCGTGATGGCAGCGAAACGCAACTGCGCTTTGCAGGCCTGCCGCTGGGCCATGAATTCACCTCGCTGGTGCTGGCCCTGTTGTGGACGGGCGGCCACCCGCCCAAGGTCGAACAGGACGTGATCGACCAGATCAAGGGCCTGGACGGTGACTTCAATTTCGAGGTCTACATGTCCCTGACCTGCCACAACTGCCCCGATGTGGTTCAGGCGATGAGCCTGATGGCCATCCTCAACCCCAAGGTCAAGACCACGGTCATCGAAGGCGGCGCCTTCCAGGATGAAGTGAATGCCCGCGAGATCATGGCCGTGCCCATGGTCTACCTCAATGGCCAGGTCTTCGGCTCGGGCCGCATGACCGTGGAAGAGATCGTGGCCAAGCTGGACACGGGTGCCGCCGCCAAGGAAGCCCTCAAGCTCAGCGGCAAGGAAGCTTACGACGTGCTGATCGTCGGCGGCGGCCCGGCCGGTGCTGCTGCGGCCGTGTACGCGGCGCGCAAGGGCATCCGCACCGGCGTGGCGGCCGAGCGCTTTGGCGGCCAGGTGAACGACACCCTGGCCATCGAGAACTACATCTCGGTGCTCGAGACCGACGGTCCCAAGTTCGCCATGGGCCTGGAAGCCCATGCCCGCACGTATGACGTCGACATCATGAACCTGCAGCGCGCCGAACAGCTCATCCCGGCAGCGCAGCCGGGTGGCCTGATCGAGGTCAAGCTGGCCAACGGCGGCTCGCTCAAGGGCAAGACGGTCATCATCTCGACCGGCGCGCGCTGGCGCAATGTGAACGTGCCCGGCGAACAGGAGTACAAGAACAAGGGCGTGGCCTATTGCCCGCACTGTGACGGCCCGCTGTTCAAAGGCAAGCGCACGGCCGTCATCGGCGGTGGCAACTCGGGCATCGAGGCCGCGATCGACCTGGCGGGCATCGTGGCCCACGTCACCGTGATCGAGTTCGCCGACCAGCTCAAGGCCGACGCCGTGCTGGTGCGCAAACTCAACAGCCTGCCCAACGTGACCGTGCACACCAATGCCCAGACCACCGAGATCACCGGTGCCGAAGGCAAGGTCAACGGGCTGCGGTACAAGGACCGTGCCACGGGCGAAGAGCACCTGGTGCCGCTGGAAGGCGTGTTCGTGCAGATCGGCTTGGTGCCCAACACCGAGTGGCTCAAGGGCACGCTGGAGCTGTCACGCCATGGTGAGATCGTGGTCGACAACCGCGGGGCCACGTCCATCCCGGGCGTGTTCGCGGCGGGCGACGCGACCACGGTGCCGTTCAAGCAGATCGTGATCGCAGCGGGCGATGGTGCGAAGGCGGCGTTGAGCGCGTTTGACCATTTGATCCGCGCTGCGGGCTGATTCCAGCAACCATTGACGGATCAGTTGACCGGGCGCCTCAAGCCTGGGGCGTTTTCAAAGAACTCGGCCACCCATTCCACGAAGGCCTGAACCTTGGTCGACAGGTGCCGTTTCGACGCGTAGACCACATAGAGCGGCACCGGATCGCTCACCCAATCCGTCAGCACGGCTTGCAACAGGCCTTGCTGGTGATAGCGCTGGTAGGCAAAGCTAGGCACCGTGCCAATGCCCATGCCCGCCAGGCACGCGTCTTCGTAGACCTTGGAGTCGTTCAAGGCCAAGCACGTGTCCGGCGTCCACTCCAGCCGCTCGCCGTCCTTGGAAAAATCCCAGGGCGTGACGCGGCCTGAAGCCGGCAAGAAGTAGTTGATCAAGGTGTGCTGGTGCAGATCGTTGGGATGACGGGGCACGCCATGCTGGGCCAGGTAGGCCGGTGACGCCGACGGCACGAACCACATCGACCCGATGCGCCGCGCGATCAAGGACGAGTCGTTGACCTCGCCCGCCCTGATCACGCAATCCACGCCTTCGCTGACCATGTTGACGGGCCGGTCGCTGCAGCCCATTTCCAACCGGATCCTGGGATGCCGGGCCAAAAAATCAGGCAGCCCCGACACCATCAAATAACTGGCCATGCCGGTGAACACATCCACGCGCAAGCGTCCGTTCGGATCACCCTGGCGTGAAGACACCGACTCGTCGGCTTCACGCAAGTCATCGAGGATGCGCAGGCAGCGCTCGTAGTACGAGGCGCCATCGGCCGTCACCGTGACCTTGCGCGTGGTGCGGTGCAACAGGCGCACGCCTAACTGGCTTTCCAGGTCCTGGATGAGGGTGGAGACCGTGGCCTTGGGGGCCTGCATCAACTCGGCTGCGCGCGTGAAACCGCCGGTGTCCACCACCCTGACGAAGGCTTCCATGGCCTTTAGTTTGTCCATTGTTCAAATTCCTGAACAGTCAATTCGTTATTTGCCAGTTTATTACCAACAGGCAAACAAATACAGTGCTACCTCGTTTCACCAACCGCAGTGGTCCGCCCATGTCCAATTCAGCCGTCGACGACGCGCCAGATGCCATCTTCGAGTGGCCGGGCAGCAGCGGACCGCTGCATTTGCGGCTGTACCGGGGCGCTCCTGGAAAAGCCAGCGATGCGTTGATGGTGTTCTTCCATCCTGGCGGCTTTGTCGTGTCCGACATCGAATCGACCGACGCCTGCTTTCGCGTGCTGGCCGACAACTGCAAGATCAACATGCTGGCCCCCTGCTACGCCCTGGCGCCTGACCGGCCGTTTCCTGCCGCCGTGGAAGACGCGCACGCCGTGCTGACACTGACCCACGAGCATCGGCGCGCCTTGTTCTGGAAAGGCACGAACCTGTTCGTCGGTGGCGTTGAAGCTGGCGGCAACCTGGCCGCCGTGTCCGCCCTGGTCTGCCGCGACCGGCAGGGCCCCAAGCTGGCCGGACAAGTGCTGGTCATGCCCATGCTCGACGCCAGCATGCGGTGCGACTCGATGCGCCACGCCGCCGACCAGCCCGACACCGCCGAAGTGGCCCAGGCCCTGGAGCGCAGCTACCGCACCTACTTGCCCCACCCGTCCGACCGGCTGCACCCTTACGCCAGCCCGTTGCAGGCCAGCCGCCTGACCGGCCTGCCCCCCGCTTTGATCATGCACACCGAAGGCGACCCGCTGTCCGACGAGGCCCGGGCCTACGCCAACAAGCTGGTGCACGCCGGCATTTCCGTGGACCAGATCACCCTCCCTCCCGCCGACGTCAACAACGTCAGCGAGCGCTGCGAAATCACCGCCGACGACCCCTGCGTGACCGCGCTGAGCGCATTTCTTGCAGCACACCGATCAGCCCAGACCTCTTCCAGTTCCACCATTTCCAAGAAACCGAGCCAAGCATGAAAACCTCTTTTGACTCCTCCCTGAAACGGCCGGCGCAAGCCGGTTTCGCGCTGGCCATGCTGGCCGCTTTGACCATGCTGCTGAGCGGTTGCGGCAAGGAGCAGGACGCCCACGCGGCGCCCGCCGGTGGTGCACCCCAGGCCATGCCGGTGAGCGTGGCCGAAGTCCTGTCCCGACCCGTGGCCGAACAACGCGAGTTCTCCGGCCTGATCGAGGCCATCGACCGTGCCGAACTGCGCCCCCGCGTGTCGGGCTACATCGACAGCGTCAACCTCAAGCCCGGCATGCTGGTCAAGAAGGGCGACGTGCTCTTCGTGATCGACCCCCGCCCCTACCGCGCTGCGCTCGCCCAGGCGGAAGCCGCCGTGGCGGGATCGCAGGCCAAGGCCGAACTGGCCAAGACCGAGCAAGAGCGCTCCAAGAAGCTGCTGGCCGACAATGCCATTGCCCAGCGCGACTACGACGAGCGCACCGCCAATGTGCGCCAGCTGGACGCCGCCGCGCGCGCCGACCAGGCCGCCCTGCAAACCGCCCGGCTCAACGTGGAATGGACCACCATCCGCGCCCCCTTCGATGGCCGCGTCGGCAAGGCCGAGGTCACCGTGGGCAATTTGGTCGATGGCAACACCGTGCTGACCTCGGTGGTGTCGGCCAGCCCGATGTACGTCAGCTTCAATGGCGACGAATCGACCTACCTGCAACTGGGCAAGCAGGCGCGCGCCAACCCGGCCGCCATGAAGCTGCGCATCGGCCTGGCCAATGAAAAAGGCTTCCCGCATGAAGGCAAGCTGGAGTTCGTGGACAACCGCGTGGACCCGGTCGCCGGCAGCGTGCGCATGCGCGGCCTGATCGACAACAAGGATGGCCTGCTGACGCCCGGCTTGTTCGCACGGGTCCAGGTCGGCACCGCCTCGCCCACCGGTGCTGAATCGGCGCTGGTGGCCGAGCGCGCCATCGGCACCGACCAGAACCGCAAGTTCGTCTACGTGGTCAACGACAAGAACACGCCCGAATACCGCCCAGTTCAACTGGGCACGCAAGTGGGCGCGTTGCGAGTGGTCACCTCCGGCGTGAAGCCGGGTGAGCGCATCGTGGTCGATGGCCTGCAGCGTGTGCGCCCGGGTGCGCCTGTGGCCCCGCAAGTCGTGCCGATGGATGCCCCCGAAGGCGGCGCATCCGGCGCGGCCGCTGGTGGCAAGAAGTAAGGACACCACCCCATGAACTTCTCCAGATTCTTCGTGAACCGCCCGATCTTCGCGGCGGTGCTGTCCATCCTGGTCTTCATCGCGGGGGTCATCGCGATCTTCCGCCTGCCGATCTCCGAGTACCCTGAAGTGGTGCCCCCCTCCGTGGTGGTGCGCGCCCAGTTCCCCGGCGCCAACCCCAAGGTGATCGCCGAAACAGTGGCCGCGCCACTGGAAGAGCAGATCAACGGCGTCGAGAACATGCTCTACATGTCCTCGCAGGCCACGACCGATGGTGCGCTCACGCTCACCGTCACGTTCAAGATCGGCACCAACGTCGAGCAGGCCGAAACCCAGGTGCAGAGCCGCGTGCAGCGCGCCCTGCCCCGCCTGCCCGAAGAAGTGCGCCAGATCGGCGTGACCACGGTCAAGAGCTCGCCCAACCTGACCATGGTGGTGCACTTGCTGTCCCCCAAGGGCACCTACGACGACGTATACCTGCGCAACTACGCCACGCTCAACATCAAGGACCGGCTGGCGCGCCTGCCGGGCATGGGTGATGTGCAAGTGTTCGGTGCGGGCGACTACGCCATGCGCGTTTGGCTGGATCCGCAAAAGGTCTCGCAACGCGGCCTGACCGCCGCCGACGTGGTGGCCGCCATCCGCGAACAGAACGTGCAGGTGGCCGCGGGTGTGGTGGGGGCGCCGCCCAACACCGGTTCGTCCTTCCAGTTGTCGGTCAATGCTTCGGGCCGCCTGTCGACCGAAGAGCAGTTCGGCGACATCATCGTCAAGACCGGCGGCGAAGGTGGCGTGACCAAGCTGCGCGACGTGGCCCGCATCGAACTCGGTGCCCAGCAGTACGCCCTGCGCTCGCTGCTGAACAACAAGCCGGCCATCGGCATGGGCATCTTCGAGGCGCCCAACGCCAACGCCCTGCAGTTGTCGGCCGACGTGCGCAAGCTCATGGGCGAGCTGAAGGCAGACTTCCCCGCCGACGTCGATTTCACCATCGTCTACGACCCGACGCAGTTCGTCAGCGCCTCCATCGACGCCGTGGTCCACACCCTGATCGAGGCCGTGGCCCTGGTGGTGATCGTGGTCATCGTCTTCCTGCAAACGTGGCGCGCGTCGCTGATCCCCTTGCTGGCCGTGCCGGTGTCCATCGTGGGCACCTTCGCGGTGCTGCTGGGTTTCGGCTTCTCGATCAACACGCTGTCGCTGTTCGGCCTGGTGCTGGCGATCGGCATCGTGGTGGACGATTCCATCGTGGTCGTTGAAAACGTCGAACGCAACATCGCCAATGGCCTGAGCCCGCACGACGCGACCATCCAGGCCATGAAGGAAGTGTCCGGGCCCATCATCGCGATCGCGCTGGTGCTGTGCGCGGTGTTCGTGCCCATTGCCTACGTGGCCGGCTTGACGGGCCAGTTCTACAAGCAATTCGCGCTGACCATCGCCATCTCGACGGTGATCTCGGCCTTCAACTCGCTGACCCTGTCGCCTGCCCTGGCCGCCGCGCTGCTCAAGCCGCACGACGCGCCCAAGGACAAGTTCGCCAAGGGCATGGACTGGGCTCTGGGGGGCTTCTTCCGCGTGTTCAACAAGGGCTTCGACCGCGCTTCGCACCGCTACTCCAAAGGTGTGGGCGGTGTGCTGAACCGCAAGGCCGCGACCATGGTGGTCTATGGCCTGCTGTGCGTGGCCACGTTCTTCGTGTTCAAGGCCGTGCCTTCGGGCTTCGTGCCCGCGCAAGACAAGCAGTACCTGGTCGGCTTCGCGCAGTTGCCTGACGCCGCTTCGCTGGACCGCACCGACGCCGTGATCCGCCGCATGTCCGACATCGCCAAGAGCGTGCCCGGCGTGAGCGATTCGGTGGCCTTCCCCGGCCTGTCGATCAACGGCTTCACCAACGCACCCAACGCCGGCATCGTGTTCTACACGCTGGACGACTTCGCCAAGCGCAAGGGCCCTGGCCTGTCGGGCGGCGAGATCGCAGCCGAAGTCAACAAGCGCCTGGGCGCCATCCAGGACGCCTTCATCATGGTCTTCCCGCCACCGTCGGTGAACGGCCTGGGCACCATCGGCGGCTTCAAGCTCTTCGTGGAAGACCGCGGCAACGTGGGTTACGACGAGCTGTACAAAGGCGTGATGGCGCTGCAGATGAAGGCTTGGCAGACGCCGCAACTGGCCGGCGTGTTCAGCAGCTACCAGATCAACGTGCCGCAACTGTTCGCCGACGTGGACCGCACCAAGGCCAAGCAGCTGGGCGTGCCGCTGGGCAGCATCTTCGACACGATGCAGATCAACCTCGGCTCGCTGTACGTCAACGACTTCAACAAGTTCGGGCGCACCTTCCAGGTGGTCGTGCAGGCCGACGCGCCCTTCC
Source organism: Aquabacterium sp. (assembly GCF_050725395.1). Taxonomy (GTDB): domain Bacteria; phylum Pseudomonadota; class Gammaproteobacteria; order Burkholderiales; family Burkholderiaceae_C; genus Aquabacterium. The sequence goes on from NZ_JBOHHL010000006.1 coordinate 100,386, forward strand.
GCGCCAACGCCGAAGGCATCTCACAGCTCAAGACCCGCAGCAGCAACGGCCAGATGGTGCCCCTGGGCAGCCTGATGACGGTGACCGACTCATACGGCCCCGACCGCGTGCAACGCTACAACGCCTACGTGGCCGCCGACATCAATGGTGGCCCGGCCCCCGGCGTGTCGTCGGGCCAGGCACAGGCCATCATGGAGCAGATCGCCAAGGAGACCTTGCCCAAGGGCGTGAGCCTGGAATGGACCGACCTGACCTACCAGGAGATCCTGGCCGGCAACACCATGGTCTATGTGTTCCCGCTGTGCGTGCTGCTGGTCTTCCTGGTGCTGGCCGCGCAGTACGAAAGCTGGACGCTGCCGCTGGCCGTGATCCTGATCGTGCCGATGTCCATCCTGTGCGCGCTGGCGGGTGTCTACCTCACCCATGGCGACAACAACGTGTTCACGCAGATCGCGCTGTTCGTGCTGGTGGGGCTGGCGTCCAAGAACGCCATCCTGATCGTCGAGTTCGCCCGCGAGCTGGAGCATCAAGGCCGTGGCATCGTGGAAGCCGCGCTGGAAGCCTGCCACCTGCGTCTGCGCCCCATCTTGATGACATCCATCGCCTTCATCATGGGGGTGGTGCCGCTGGTGTTCTCCAGCGGTGCGGGCTCGGAAATGCGCCATGCCATGGGCGTGGCCGTGTTCGCCGGGATGCTGGGCGTGACCCTGTTCGGCCTGTTCCTGACCCCCGTGTTCTATGTGCTGCTGCGCAAGCTGGCGCAGCGTTTTGAAACGCCCAAGACCGCATCGGCCACAGCACTGCCTCTGGAGGCCCATTGATCATGAATCGCCCCTTTAAAAACACCCGAATAAGCCTGGTCCTGGCTCCCCTGCTGGCAGCCCTGGTGCTGGCTGGCTGCGCCACCGCGCCCACACCACCCGATGCCAAGATCGAGGTGCCGACCAGCTTCAAGGAGGGTGCACCCGACACCGCCATCCCTGCGCCGCAAGGCCAGTGGAAAGCGGCAGAGCCTTCCGAGGCTCAGGCGCGCGGCCAGTGGTGGCTGGCCTTCAACGATCCGGCGCTGAACCAGTTGCAGGATCGGGCCTTGGCCGCCAACCCCAACCTGGCCGTCGCCGCGGCGCGCGTCAAGGCGGCCCGCGCCCTCTTGCGCGGCGCGCAGGCCGATCGCCTGCCGCAGATCGGCGTCAACGCCGGTGTCGGCCGCGGCAAGTCCAGCGTGGTCGATGTGGGCGTGCCCCAAGGCACCAATGTGCCGGTCGGCACCGCCTGGCAAGCCGGCTTCACGGCCAGCTATGAAGTGGACTTGTTCCAGCGCGTGGCCAACAGCGTCGACGCCGCCACGGCCGATGCCGCTGCCAGCGAGGCCGCCTACCGCTCGGTGTTGCTGGCCCTGCAGGCCGATGTGGCGCAGACCTACTTCCAGCTGCGCACGCTGGACGCCGAGGTCGAATTGCTGAACCGCACGCTGGGCTTGCGCAACGAGAATCTGCAACTGACCGAAAAGCGCTACAAGTCGGGCGACATCTCCGAGTTCGACACGGCCCGTGCGCGCACCGAGTACAACACCACGCTGGCCGAGGCCCGTGGGCTGAAGGGCAACCGTGCCCAGGTCGAACACGCGCTGGCCTTGCTGCTGGGCCAGGCGCCTGCCGTCTTCACCGCGCCATCGGCACCCTTGACCTCGGCCTCGGTGGTGCCGGCCGTGCCGGCGGGCCTGCCCTCCGCGCTTCTGGAACGCCGTCCTGATGTGGCCGCCGCTCAAGCTCAGATGATGGCCTCGAACGCCCGCGTCGGCCTGGCCCGCTCGGCCATCTTCCCGGCCTTGAACCTGACGGCCAATGGGGGTTATGCCTCTTATGAGCTGTCCGATCTGTTCAAGTGGGATGCCCGCACTTGGCTGGTCAACGCTGTGCTGTCGATGCCGCTGTTCGATGGCGGACGCAACAAGGCCAACATCGCACGCGCCGAGGCCTCGCTCGAAGAGTCGGTGGCCAGTTATCGGCAGACCGTGTTGTCGGCCTTTGGCGATGTGGAAGACAAGCTGTCCAGCCTGTCGGCCGTGCGCAGCCAGACCGAAGCCTTGGACGAAGCCGTGGTCTCGGCGCGCCGCTCGGCCGATCTGGCGGACAAGCGTTACCGCGCTGGTGAAGACAGCTACCTGACGCTGATCGACACGCAGCGCAGCTTGTTGGCCATTGAGCGACAGGCGGTGCAGCTTCGCGGTGCTTGGGCGACGTCCACGGTGGGGCTGATCCGCGCTTTGGGTGGGTCTTGGGCGCCGGCTGTGTCGGTCGCCAGCAAGGACTGATGCGCTCCCATTGGTAGCGCGAGGCGGGGGGCTGGTGCGGCCTCCGTCAGGGCTTCAGGTGGGTGGTCCCGCGTTGCGGGACTGCCTTGCGATGCTCGCGCCGAGGTGGGGCCGTGGAACTCGCTTCGCGGCCTGCGGCCGCTGCGCTCAGACAACCACGGCCAGTCAGATAACGATGCACGCTGCGCGCGCCCACCTCGGCGCTGTGCTTCTCAGCACCCACCCAGGCGCCCCGCCGGAGGCCGCACCAGCCCTTTTCCCCGCCTCGCTGGTGGCCCAGCACGGTTCTTTTCCGTGCCACGCCACCAGCGAGGTGATCAGGGATGAGGCGGTGGCTGGCAGGGCGACTTCGGTGGCGTCGAGGAGCGCAGCCCGGGGCGGAAAAGGATCGTCCGTTGTTTGAGCCGCAGGCGAGTTTCGGACGATCCCCGCATCGGGCGAGCACCGCAGAGCAGTCCGCAGCGCAGTGAAGGACCGCCACCGCAGGAGCCCTGCCAGCCACCGCCTCATCCCACCTCGCGCTCCCACCAAAAGCGCCACCCCATCCAAACACCGCCTCATCAAAAGGCCCCAAAAAACGGCCCTTGATACACTGCCGCGCCGTCCCTGGCCGAATCCCGAGTTTCCGTTTCCCATGATCGTCATCAAGAACATCACCCTGCTGCGTGGCACCAAGGTCGTTTTACAGCAGGCCAATGCCACCTTGCACCCCGGCGAGAAAGTGGGCCTCATCGGCCGCAACGGCGCGGGCAAATCCTCCCTGTTCTCGCTGCTGGCTGGACGCCTGCAGCCCGACGCCGGCGACGTGGAAATCCCCGCGTCGTGGCTGAAAGCCGGAGGTCTGGCCGAAGTCGCCCAGAACATGCCGGAAACCGACGACCCCGCCACCGAATACGTCCTCCAGGGCGACGCCCGCCTCATGCTGGCCCGCGAAGAATTGGAACGCGCCGAGCAAGCCGAGGACGGCAACGCCATGGCCGAAGCCCATGCCGTGCTGGCCGAGGTCGGCCACTTCGACGCCCCCGCCCGCGCCCAAGCCCTGCTGTTGGGCCTGGGCTTTGCCGTCGAACAACTCGAAGCCCCCGTCAACAGCTTCTCCGGCGGCTGGCGCATGCGCCTGCAACTCGCGCGCGCACTGATGTGTCCCTCGCAACTGCTGCTGCTCGACGAACCCACCAACCACTTGGACTTGGACGCCCTCGTCTGGCTGGAAGCCTGGCTGCAAAAGTACGAAGGCACGATGATCGTCATCAGCCACGACCGCGAGTTCCTCGACGCCATCACCAAGGTCACCCTGCACCTGGACGAAGCCAAGCTGACCCGCTACACCGGCGGCTACACCGCCTTTGAATTCATGCGCGCCGAACGCATGAGCCAGCAATCGGCCGCGTTTTCCAAACAGCAAGACCGCATCGCCCACCTGAGCAAGTTCATCGCGCGCTTCAAGGCCAAAGCCTCGAAGGCCAAGCAGGCGCAAAGCCGCGTCAAGGCACTCGAACGCATGGAAAAGATCGCGCCCGTGCTCAGCGCCGCCGATTTCGACTTCGAGTTCCGCGAACCGCAAAGCCTGCCCAACCCCATGCTGGCCATGTCCGACCTGGAGTGCGGCTACCGTGGTGAAGACGGCGCCGAAACCATCATCGTGCGCGACATCAACCGCTCGGTCATGCCTGGCCAGCGCATCGGCATCCTGGGCGCCAACGGCCAGGGCAAGTCCACGCTGGTCAAGACGCTGGCCCACATGCAGCCGGCCATCAACGGCACCATCACCGAAGGCAAGGGCCTGAGCATCGGCTACTTCGCCCAGCAGGAACTGGACGTGCTGCGCCTGGACGAAGGCCCGCTGGAGCACATGGTGCGCCTGGCCCGCACGCAAGGCCCCGCCGGCCGCGAACAGGAACTGCGCGACTTCCTCGGCAGCTTCCGCTTCACCGGCGACATGGTCAACCAGCCCGTCGGCCTGATGAGCGGCGGCGAAAAAGCCCGCCTGGTGCTGGCCCTGGTCGTGTGGCAGCGCCCCAACCTGCTGCTGCTGGACGAACCCACCAACCACCTGGACCTGACCACCCGCGAAGCCCTGAGCATGGCGCTCAACGGTTTCGAAGGCACCGTGATGCTCGTCAGCCACGACCGCGCCCTGCTGCGCGAGGTGTGCGACGAGTTCTGGCTGGTCACCCACGGCGGCGTCCAGCCTTTCGATGGCGACCTGGACGACTACCAGAAGTGGCTGCAGGAGCAGAGCAAGCAGGTGGCCCAGGCCGCCCGCAAGGCCCGCGACCAAGGCAAGCAGGTCGCCAAGCAGCAACAGCAGGCCAAGGCCGTGGCCAAGGAATCGTCCGGTGAGGAACGCAAGGCTCATCAGGCGGCCCGCCAGAAACTGCTGGAACAGGCCAAGCCCTTGAAGAACGACCTCAAGAAGGTCGAGCAGCAAATGGCCACCCTGACCACCGAGCGGGACGACCTCACCACGGCATTGGGCGACGCCAAGCTGTCGGCCACCGACCGCGCCGAACAAGGCAAACGCCTCAAGACCGTCAGCGACCAGGTCGAAGCCCTGGAACACCGCTGGCTGGAACTCAGCGAAGCCATCGAAAAGCTCAATCCCGACGCGGCTTAAGACGGCGGGCTACCATTGCCCCATGTCCCACGCCGAGTCCGACGCCACGCCCATCGACCTGCTGAGCCTTGATCGCCAGTTGTGCTTTGCCCTGTATTCGGCATCGCTGGCGATGACCAAGCTCTACAAGCCCCTGCTCGCGCCGCTGGGCCTGACGTACCCGCAGTACTTGGTCATGATGGTGCTGTGGGAGCACCAGGACCTCACGGTCAACGACCTGGGCAAACGCCTGCAACTGGATTCGGGCACGCTCACGCCCTTGCTCAAGCGGCTTGAAACGGCGGGCCTGGTGCAACGCCAACGCGACCAGGAGGACGAACGCCGGGTGCGCATCACCCTCACATCCAAAGGCTGTGCATTGAAGGACCAAGCCCAATCGGTGCCCAAGTCCGTCGGTTGCCAGGTGAATTTGACGAACCAGGAACTGATGTCCTTGCGCACCACCTTGACCGAATTGCGTGAGCGTTTGAACCAGGGTTGAACCGTGACATTCCCCCGCAAATGGCCTGGAAATGCACCACAACCCTGTGCATGAGGGGTGCCAACGTTACACACGGCGCAGAGGTTCTGAGACGATGACATATCGTTACAAATCAAGCCTTCATGGCAAGCACTATGTGGATCCCCGAATCGCTGTACAAAGTACTGCCCTTCATCTACGCGTTGGCCGGTGCCGCCCTCATCCCACTGTTCGGTTTCAGCGGGCCCAGCATGCTGAGCGCCCTTCTGCTGCTGACCGCCTCGGTGCTGACCACCTTGTGGCGCTACCGCAGCCAGGAAGAAGTCCCGGCCGCGGCGCCCCTCAGCGCTAAAGACGAATGGGAAAAGCGCAAGGAACGCCGCACGGAGGCGATGCCGCTCGACGGCTTTCAGTGACCGAAGAGGCGCAGCAGGACCTGTTTGGCGCGGATGAACCACCGCGCATCGAACTGGCCGAAGGGTTCTTCCTGCTGAAAGCCTTCGTCGACACGGCGCCATTGCTGGCCCAGGTTCAGCAAGTGGCCGCCGCGGCCGCGTTCCGGCACATGCAGGTCGGTGGCGGCAAACAGATGTCGGTGGCCATGACCAACTGCGGTCCTTGGGGCTGGACCTCCTCGACCGCCGGCTACCGCTACAGCGCCACCGACCCGCAGACCGGCCGCCCCTGGCCCGCCATGCCCGCCCGCTTCATGGACCTGGCACAAAAAGCAGCGAGCGCGGCTGGCTTCCCCGGCTTCGAGCCTGACGCCTGCCTGATCAACCGCTACGCCAAGGGCGCCTCCCTGGGGCTTCACCAGGACCGGGACGAACGGGACCTGGGGCAACCCATCGTGTCCGTGTCCATCGGCGCCGAGGCGGTCTTTCAACTGGGTGGACTCAAGCGATCGGAGCCATTGCGCCAGTTGCCACTGCGCGATGGCGACGTGCTGGTCTGGGGTGGCCCCTCCAGGCTGCGATTCCATGGCGTCAAGGCGCTCAAGCCCCTGCCCGGTGGACCGGACACCCGCCACAACTTAACCTTCCGCAAAGCTCAGTGAAGCCCACAGGTGCGCCGCCACCAGCGAGCGCCAGGGCGAAAATGGCCTGAGCCAGGCCTCGGCGTGCGCGGCCGATAACTTGTCGGTGCTGGACAAGACGCGTTGCAAGGCATTGCGCACCGCCACATCGCCATGGAGCGATCCATCGGCATGGCCAAAGCCCCGCAGCAAGGTGTAGTTGACGGTCCAGGGGCCCACGCCCTTGATGGCCAGCAAGGTGGCCTCCACCCTGGCCACGTCCAGTGGCTCGGCCAACCAGTCGTCCAGGGGCAGGTGCCCGTCGTTCGCCAGCCGGCTGATGTTCAAGATCGTTTGCGTCTTGGCGACGGAAAACCTGGCCTCGCGCAACTGGTCTTCGCTCAGGCGCGCCACGTCCTCAGCGTCCGGGTGGCACCACAAGCCGCTGGAATGCCGCCGCCCGCCCAGCAGGATCAGGCGACGGCGCAATTGCGAGGCCACGCCCACATTGATCTGCTGGCCCGTCACGGCCCAGGTCAGCGCCTCGAAGGGCGTCGCCGCCATGGGGATGCGCAGGCCGCTTTGCGCCAGGACGATCGCGCCCAGCTCGGGGTGCTCGGCGTGGCGCGCCTCAAAGGCGTCCACGTCCAGGCGCAAGCCCAGCAGGCGCCTGGCCAGTTCATGCAGTTCGGGGGCTGACACGGTGCCCTTCGGGCCATCCACGGCCAAACTGCACACGGCGCGTCGGCCTTCCAGCGCGATCTCCAGCACGGCCGGAAGGCCGTTCAGCACGATGCCCTTGCGGAGGCGTTGGCCCTGCACGGACTCCGCCGTGGACTGCGTGTCGCGCCCGTGAAAGGCCAGCACATCGGCATGCCGGTAATTGGCCGGCAGGGCCAGCGTGCATTCAAGCCGCGTCATGGAAAATCACCCCCGCCGTGAAGCGTTGTCCGGCGGTCAACTCGCTGACGCCATGCCGCAGATTGACCCGGTAGCTGCCTCGCGTGCCCTGCACCGGTCGGTGGTGCACGGCGAAAACGACGCCTTCGCCCTGAAGCAAAGGCACCACGTGAGGCCGGCTTTGCATGCGCGGGCGCTGCTCCACCAGCACGAACTCGCCCCCTTCGAAATCCACGCCGGGACGCGACAGCAGGAAGGCCACCTGCAGTGGGAAGACATGGTCCCCGTAGAGGTCCTGGTGCAGGCAGTTGTAATCACCGGCGCCGTATTTCAAGATCAGGGGCGTGGGCCGGGTCTGGCCGGCCGCGTGGCAACGCGCCAGCATCGATTCAAGGTCCGGTGGGTAGCGCTCCGGCAAGCCCATGCGTTCATGCCAGTGGTTGGCCACGTGCACCAACTCGGGATAGAAGCCCTCACGCAGGGCCTCGATCACCGGGGGCAGCGGGTAGGCAAAGTAGCGGTATTCGCCCTGGCCAAAACCGTGGCGTCCCATGACCACGCGGCTGCGGTACCGCGCATCATCGTCATAGCCCGCGCTCAGGTCGGCGCATTCTTGCGCCGTGAGCAATGGCCCGGTCCGGGCAAAGCCCCGCTGGTCCAGGTCCAGGTGGATGCGTTCCCAGTCCAGGCTGGCGATGCGCGTGCGCCATGGCGTGACGCTCAAGATTCGCCGCCTTCCCGGCGCAGCAGTTCGGCCTTGCGTTCCACGCCCCAGCGGTAGCCGGCCAGCGCCCCGCCCGTCCGCACGACACGGTGGCAAGGGATGGCCAGCGCGATCTGGTTGTTGGCGCACGCGGAGGCCACGGCCCGCACGGCACCGGCCTGCCCCAGTCGCTGCGCCAGCTCGGAGTAGCTCACCGTCTGCCCACAGGGGATGGCCTGCAAGGCCTGCCACACCCGGCGTTGGAACGCTGTGCCCTGCACATCCAGCGGCAGGTCCAGCGATCCGCGGGGCAACTCGAGGTAGGCCAGGATCTGCCGCACCCACTGCTGGAAGGCCTCGTCGCCCGCTTCGAACGCCGCCTTGGGGTAGCGCTTTTGCAAGCTGGCGAGCAAGGCTTCTGGCTGGTCGGCGAACTCGATCGCGCACACGCCGCGCGGCGTGGCGGCCACCAACATCGGGCCCAAAGGGCTGGCCTCCACCGTGTAGCGGATCTGTTCGCCCGGGGCGCCTTGCCGATAGCGGGTGGGCGACATGCCCAAGGTGGCCCCGGCGTTTTCGTAAAAGCGGCCCGATGAACTGAAGCCGGCGTCGTAAATCGCCTCGGTCACCGACGAGGCTTCCTCCAGGGCCGGCCCCACACGGCGAGAGCGCACCGCCTGGTGGTACTGCCGGGGCGTGAGGCCCGTGGCGGCCTTGAAGACACGGTGAACATGGTGAGGACTCATGCCCACCCGCGCCGCCAGTTCGTCCAGCGATAGGCCCGATTCGCTTTGCTCGATGGCCTGGCAGGCCTGGAGCACCAGTTGCTGCCGTTGCGCCTCTTGCGACAAGCCATCCGGCTTGCAGCGCTTGCAGGCCCGGAAGCCCGCTTGGGCCGCCTCGGCCGTGGTGTCGAAAAACTCGACGTTCTGGCGTTTGGCGGGCCTGGCCGGGCAGGAAGGACGACAGTAAATGCCGGTGGTTTTCACGGCGAAAACGAAGTCGCCATCCCGCCGGGAATCCTTGGCCAGCACGGCCCCCCAGCGGTCTTCATCCTGGATGGCTTGCGCGACAGTGGTCTCCATGACCGCACCCCTTGTTGGCTGAGAAGGTCCCAGTATTGGCGTTCAAACCGCGCCGCGCACTCCGCCGCTTGCTTTCAAATTCAAGCCGCCGCGATCTCGCGGTCCATGCCCTGGATGCATTCTTGCATCTGCGCCCGACACCGCTCGATCAGCGCGGGCATGTCGTCCAGGCTCAGACCGGACGTCGGGATGGCGGGCAAGGACCGCACCTTGACCGTGCCGCTGCGCCAGCGGTTCAGGCGCATGTGGTTTTTGTAGTTGCTCGTGCACAGCGGGATGATGGGCACACCGGCATTGATGGCCATCTGGAAAGCACCCTTCTTGAAAGGCAGGAGGCCCTGGCCCAGGTTGCGCGTGCCCTCGGCGAACACCCAGATCGAGGTGTCCTTGTGCTGCAAGGTGTCGGTGGTCGTGAGCATGGCCTGTTTGGCCTGCTCGGCGTTGTCACGGTTGATCAGCACATTGCCCGCCAGCCAATAGATCTGCCCGAACAGCGGCACCCACTTCAGGCTCTTCTTGCCGATGGTCACCGTGCGCGGGGGCACCAGGCGCCCCAGCACGAAGAGGTCGAAGTTGGACTGGTGGTTGGCCACGATCACGCAGGAGCGCTGGTGTTGCATCAAAGCTTGCGCGTCCATCTCCAGCTTCAGGCCCAGGATGCGCAAGGCCGGCACCGAATAAATGCGCGCGCACAAGCGGCTGTTGTCAGGGTTGAAGGGGCGGGAAAGTCCGATCAACATGCCCAGTACGCCCGCTACCAGAAAGTGCACCGACATCAACAGCATTCGCACGGAATAAAGCATCTGATCGCCCATCGCAAGTCACAGGCGCGAAGTGTACGCGCCCGGCCATGGCCGATCAGCGCGGCAGGATCACGCTGGCGACGAGACCGCCGGCATCCCCATTGCGGAGCTGCAGCTGGCCCCGGTGATGCCGGGCAATGTCCTGGGCGATCGACAAGCCCAGCCCCACGCCACCGTGCTGGCGATTGCGGGAGCCCTCGACGCGGTAGAACGGCGCCATGACCTTGCCCAGTTCGTCCTCGGGCAGGCCTGCTCCCCGGTCGTGCACCTCGATGCGCAAGGTGTCCTGCGAATCGACCAGGCGCAATTCGGCGCACTGACCGTAGCGGATGGCGTTCTCGACCAAGTTGACCACGCAACGGCGCAGCGCCGAAGCCTGGGCCACCATGGGTTCCGCCCTGCCTGCCAAAGTCACCGTGTGGCCCAAGGCGACCTGGTCCTCGCGGATGCTGTCCAAGAGCGCGGTCACGTCCAGTGGCACGCGCTCTTCTGCATCGGCCGAACCGCGCAGGTAGTCCAATGTGGCCCGGATCATCTCGTCCATCTCGATGATGTCCTGCTGAAACTTGCGGCGCTGTTCCGGGTGCTCGATGCCTTCGGCGCGCAGGCGCAGACGGGTCAGCGGCGTGCGCAAGTCGTGCGACACCGCCGCCACGAAGCGGTCCCGGTCGTTCAGCTGCTGCTGGATCTGGGCCTGCATCTGGTTGAAAACCTGCGTGGCCTCGCGGCATTCCTTGGGGCCTTGCATGAGCAATGGCGGGCGGCCGATGTCGTGGCCCAGTTCCAGCGCCGCGTGCGCGAGTCGCTTGATGGGCTGCGACAGCCAACTGGCCCCCACCCAGGCGGCCAGGGCCACGGCGGTCAGGCGAATGGTGATGTCCAGCAGCAGGCCCCAATGCATCATCGGCGGCGGGCCGCCCAGTTCATCGGGGTGGTGATGGTGGTGGTGAGGCGGCGGCCCGGGCCGCAGCTCGAACATCATCGTGAGCGCCAGCGCGTGGCTGATGAGCGCGGTCACCAGCAACAGCAAGGCCAGCCGGCCGAACAGCGTCGCCGGCATCAAGCGCCGGAGCAAGCCCATCAGTGCGCGGGCCACGAAGCCTGTCCTTGCACCGTCTGGACATTGAACACATAGCCCTCGCCGCGCACCGTCTTGATCATGGTCGGGTCGCGCGGGTTGTCGTCCAGCTTCTGGCGCAGGCGCGACACCAGCAGATCGATGCTGCGCTCCACCGACTCCATCGAGCGGCCCCGCGCCTGCGACATCAGCTGGTCGCGGGTGAACAGCCGCCGCGGGGTTTTCAGGAAGGTCGAGAGCAACTGGAATTCGGCATTCGACAGCGGCACGACGAGGCCCTTGGGCGAGGTCAGACGCCGTTCGCTGCGGTGCAGCTCCCAACCGTCGAAGCGGATGAAATCCCCGCTGGCCTCCGTGGCGCGCTCTTCGGCCCCGCCTTTCACCCGGCGCAGCACCGTGTGGATGCGCGCCACCAGTTCGCGGGGCTCGAAAGGCTTGCTCATGTAGTCGTCGGCCCCCATCTCCAGGCCGATCACCCGGTCGATGGGATTGCCCCGCGCCGTCAGCATCACGATGGGAATGCGTGACTTGTGGCGCAGTTCCTGGGCCAGGGCCAGCCCATCCATGCCAGGCAATTGCAGGTCCAGCACGACCAGGTCGATGTGGCGCTCGTCAAGCTGCCGGCGCATGGCCGCGCCATCGCCCGCCGAATGCGCCACGAAGCCGAAAGTGGCCAGGTAGTCGCACAGCAAAGCGGTGATGCCATCGTCGTCGTCGACGACCAGGATGTGGGGGGCGTGGTTCATGGTGGAGGTTTCCCAAAGTACTTTAGGGGCCTGCCCGCACCGCGAAGAGCCTCAACAAGCGTGCAAAAGCCCTGCTGTTCATCTCCTCCAGCGCGCTTTGTACCAAGCCTGGTACACAGCAGCAATGCTGCGGCGACATGGCGCCTCAAGAATCCAAACACCCATCAACCTTTTCCAAAGGATTCACCATGAGCAGCATCAGCGGGGTCGGCAGCAGCGCCAGCGCCTGGTCCTCCATGAGCACTTCGCGCGCCTCACGGCAGCAGGAGATGTTCAACAAAGTCGACAGCGACGGCAGTGGCGGCGTCGATGCCACCGAGCTTCAAAGCATGCTCGACGACATCGCCAAGCACACAGGCACGGCCAGCAGCACCACGGCGGCCGATGCGCTGGCCAAGATGGACAGCAACGGCGACGGCAGCCTGGATTCGTCCGAAATGGAATCGGGCCTGAAAAACATCCTGCCCGAGCCTTCGTCGACCATGGCCTTTGCCAAGACGCGCCATGGCGAAGGCGGCCCGCAAGGCGCGGGGGGCCCTCCGCCGCCGCCACCGTCGGGCGGCACCTCGTCCACCGACAGCGACAGCGAGATCGACCCCTTGGACACCAACAAGGACGGCACCGTTTCGGAGCAGGAACGCGCCGCGGGCGACATGAAGGACGCCATCCAGGATCTGCTGAAAGCGGCCGACACCGACGGCGACCAGAAGATCAGCTCAAGCGAGTTCGACCAGTTCAAGGACATGCTCGGCCAGGCGGTGAACGAGCTGTCGTCATCGTCGTCTTCGTCCCAAAGCGACAGCGGCAGCGCCCAGCAGGGCTTCAGCCTGTCATCGCTGACCGACATGGTGCTGAAGGCTTACGCCAAGGCGGCCAGCCAGGCCGACTCGCTGCAAGGCACGGGCAGCACCCTCAGCGTGGCGGCCTGACCGTTGGGGAGAGGGGCTTTCACCCCTCTAGTAAAGTCCGGGCATGAGCAGTTCGATCGCCCCCAGCCCGACCCAAGATTTCCGGACCATCGGCCTCATTGGCCTGGCCCACGGCACCTCGCATTTCCACCACATGCTGCTGCCGCCCTTGTTCCCCTTGTTCATCCGCGACTTCGGGCTGAGCTATTCAGAACTGGGTTTGCTGGTCAGCCTGTTCTTCGTCATCTCGGGCATCGGCCAGGCCCTCGCGGGCTTCCTGGTGGACCGCGTGGGCGCGCGCCCCGTCTTGCTGGCCGCGCTGGGGTGCTTCGTGGCGGCTTCGCTGGCCGCCGCCTCGGCCCACAGCTACACCGGGCTGATGCTCGCCGCTGCGTTGGCCGGCCTGGGCAATGCCCCCTTCCACCCGGCTGATTTCACCATCCTGAACAAGCGGGTGTCCGCACCGCGCCTGGGCCACGCGTTTTCCGTGCACGGCATTTCAGGCAACCTGGGGTGGGCTCTGGCGCCCGTTTTCCTGATCGGCATCAGCACCTGGGCGGGCGACTGGCGCACCGCCTACCTGGCCACGGCCCTGGTCGGCGTGCTGGTGCTGGCCCTGTTGCTGCTCAACCGGGACGCCATCGACGACCGCGAAGGCAGTTGGGGGCACGAGCACGCGGCCCCCGCGCCCGGCAAGGCCGTGGTCAGCGCGCAGCTTGAACACCCCATGGCCTTCCTAAAGCTGCCCTCGGTCTGGCTGTGCTTCTCCTTCTTTTTCTGGACCACGGCCGCCATGAGCGCCATCCAGAGCTTTGCCAGCCCGGCTTTGTCGACCATCTATGGGCTGCCTGTGTCGGTCACCGCCTTCGTGGTGACCGGCTACATGCTGTGCGGTGCCGTGGGCATGGTGATTGGCGGCTTCCTGGTCGCGCGCGTGGTCCGGCTCGAGCGCACCATCGCGGCCGCCATGAGCCTGGCCGTCCTGCTGTTGCTCCTGACCGCCACCGCTTGGCTGCCAGCCTATGCCGCCATCAGTGCCGCGGCCCTGGCTGGGTTTGGCACCGGCCTGGCCGGCCCCTCGCGCGACATGCTCATCAAACGCGCCGCGCCTCCTGGCGCCACTGGCCGCGTCTATGGCACGGTTTACTCGGGCCTGGACCTGGGCTTCGCGGTGGCCGCCCCCGTGTTCGGCGCCCTGCTCGACCACCACCACCCGCGTGGCATTTTTTACGGCGCGGCGTTCGTCTTGGCTTTGGGCATTGCTTCGGCCAGCCTGGTGGGGCTCCGCCTCGCCCGCAGTGTCCGCGGCCCCGCGATGGCTTGAGTTTCAGCGCAAGACGCCGCCAAAAGTCCAGCACCTCGCGTCTCTTTGAAGCCGATGGGGCCTGCCAGGTCAGGGCGCGCCGCGCAGCATCTTCAATGCTTCGTGCGACCACTGCACCCAGCTTTGCTCGTACATGATCCCCGTCTTGAGGATCATGTGCTGGATCTGGGCTTCGCGGGTCAGCAGCTTGTCGGCCGGGAAGTCGCGCTTCTCGATGGCCCGGTAGGCCTGCAGCTTGGCCTCGTGCAGCGCCAGGCGGCGCTCGATTTCGACGTCCAGGCCCAAGGGCCCCATCACGGCCTCGGCGCGGAAGCGCACCATCAACTCGTCGCGCAGGTCCATGGGCTCGGAGGGCTCGCGCACCCAGCGCCGCAGTTCCTCGCGGCCGGCGTCCAGCACCCGGTAGAGGCGCTTGCGCGTCTTGCCACCATCGGGCGCGGCTTCGGATTCGATCCAGCCCGCCTTTTCCATGCGGGCCAGTTCGCGGTAGATCTGCTGGTGCGTGGCGTGCCAGAAAAATCCGATGGATTTGTCGAAACGTCGGGCCAGGTCATAGCCCGACGAAGACTTTTCAAGCAGCGAGGTCATCAAGGCATGCGACAAGGACATGCCTTGAGTTTAGCTTTCTCACAGCCCCCGCTGGATCACCGCCTGCGTCACCCGGTCGTCCACCGACGACAACGGTGATTCACGGCCCACCCACGGACTGCCGCCAAAGTAGAGCTGGAAGATCTTCTCCGACGTGCGCGTGGCCAGCGCCTGGGTGGTCAAGGTGGGGTTCATGCCGCCGCAGGCATTGGCCAGCGCCGCGTTGTCGGCCACGAACAGGCGCTTGACCCACCGCGCTTCGGCATTCGCATCCAGCACCGAGGTGGCCGGGTCCGTTCCCATGCGCATCGACGACTGCATGTGCAGCAGCAAGGGCGGAAAGTCCGGCCGGATGACCTTGGTCGCCCCCGCCGCCTTGAGGATCTGCGCGGCACGCTCGGCCAGCTTGCGCCGGTTGTTCAGGGTGCGGGTGCTGCGCTGGCGCTTCTGGATCTCGACCTTGGGGATCTTGCCGTGCTCGTCCGCCGGGAAGACCGACGACAGCGTGACCCGGTTCTGCTCCTCCACGTCGTCGTCCGTCAGCACCAGCACATTGAGCAAGCGGTTGACGTTGGACAGCAAGTCCTTCAATTCATGCCCCATGGCGCGGCCGGTTTCACCCGTCCACGGCCCGGTCTCGCCCCGGCCCACGTTGTACGCACCGCGCACCCCGCTGTCGCTGAAGCTGGCCGTCAAGCCTTGCAAGGCCGGTGGCAGGCCCACGTTCTCCACGCAGCCCACGCCGGGGAAATCCGCCCGCGCCGCCGAAGCCGGGCCCTTGGACGAATTGGTGTCGTAAGGCATGACGCCAATCACCCAGTCCAGCGCGTGGTCCGTCAGGCCCTTGCCCACCCAGCCATTGGGATTGGGCAGGCCGCTGTTCAGCCACAAGCGGGGATCCTCGATGCAGCCCGCCGACATCACGACCACTTTCGCATCCTCGGTGTAGGTCAAGCCGGTTTCGGTGTCGCGCCAGGTCACGCCCTTGGCCACCACCTGGCCCGACTCCGTGGCCGTGAGCACCTTGGTGACGAACGCATTGGCCACCAGCGACACCGCCTTGCCACCTGGCATCCACAGGTCGGCCGTGAGGGCCATGGGCACATAGCTGGTGGACGTGGCCCGCTTGGCCTTGAGGTTGGCCGGCGAACGGATCGGCTCCTTGCAGCCCTGGTAGCAGTAGCCGCAGTAAGTGCAGCCCTGGGCCTGCGGATAGCGCAGCAGCGCGGCGCTGGTGGTCTTGCCCGCATTGCCCTGGGGTTGCAGGATGGAGTTCTCCTGCGGGCGGAAGGCGTCGCGCGACACATCCTTGGTGGTCTGCACCGGCAGGCCGATGCCCTCGCAACCCTTGAAGAACACCTGCTCCTTGGTGCCCATCGCCGCCGTCTGCACCGGCAGCACGTGCTCGACCCACCGGTAGTAAGGCACCAGCTCACGGTAAGTGAAAGGAAACAGGTGGGCCACGTCGTAGGCACCGCGGTCCGCGCCGTCGTACCCCGCGAAGACCCCCGGCATGGCCCGCGGACAGTTGCCGAAGTAATGGTTGGTGGTGCCCCCCACGCCCGCCACCTGGGTGATGTAGGACCGCTGAGGCGTCTCGCGGAACCAGTTGGTCTTGGCCCGGGCCGCCGGGCCCCAGCGCAAGGCGCCCTTGAACAGATTGTTCTGGTCGTCCTCGAAATGCGACCAGGCCTCTTCGACCTTGCCATTGCGGGGGCCGGCTTCCAGCAGCAGCACGTCCAGGCCACGGGCCGCCAGCTCTTTGGCGACGACCGGGCCGCCGCCGCCCGATCCGATCACGATCACGTCACGCATCGCTTGCACTCCTTCTGTCTTGGTAATAGCCACGGAACTCGTCCCACCCCTCCACCGGCCCATTGGGCTGGTACCTGGACAAGGTCCAGCCCACGGGGCGCGACCTCAATTGGCGCGTGGCGGGGTCGAGGAAAGCCCATTCGCTGTAGCTGCCAAATCCCGCGAAGGCCAGCAAGCCCACGGCGATCAGCTGCACATAGGCCAGCACGGTCTTGATCAGGCCGGTGGGCACATTGCCCATGGCGCCCAGCACCTCGGTGCCAGGGTTCTCGAACAACTCCAGCACCCGGGCCTTGTCCTTCCAGGACAAGCGCGAGAACGGCGACAGGAAAGGCCCCACGATGCTGGAAGGCCGCACCGTCAAGGCCACGGCGTTGAGCAGCAAGGCCACGATCGTGGCCAAGGGCAGGCTGTCCCGGGTGTCGAGCAATTCGGTCACGGCCGCGCCGACGTTGAGCGTGGTGCCATCGCCCAGAGGCAGCGAGATGCCACGCAAAGGCGCCCCCAAAGAAGTGGACAGTGAAGAGCCCAAGGGCGGTGGCAAAGGCAGGTAGTTGTCGAACATGAACACCAGGAAGGCGTCGTTCTTCGCGGCCATGCCGCCAGCCTGCAAGGTCGCCTGGCCTTGCACCAGGGAGTAGAGATCGGAGCCAGGGACTGCAAAAGCGCTGACCCCGGCCAGGGTGTCTCTGGCAAAAAGGTTGAGCATTGCATTCAGGCGTTCCAGCCGGGATGGGCTGGTGCTCTGCGCCAGAGCGGTTTGGCTGTGCAGGGCCAAAGGCGCCATGCCAGCCAAAGTGGAAACACCGCCCAGCGCTGCGGTGAATCGCCTTCGGGACAGCCCCGCAACGGGCCGCCGTTCGTCGGATTGCGTGTTCATCAGATGTCCTCCGCCGTTGTTTGTACGGAGAAAATCTAACAACTAGCGTTTATCGTTTAAATCGGACAAGCTGTAACGATCGTGACAAATGAAAAAGCCGTGCCGTGGGCATGGCCATTGCCAATACTGATGTTGTCGGACACGCCCGAAGCACCCCAAGCTGCCCCCCATGAATGAGGGAGGCGCACCGCCCTCATTGGCCCTCATTGCCCACCGCGGCTTTCGCGCCGTTGTCGCTTGCGAACCTCAGGCGGTTGCCATCCGGGTCGGTCAACAAAAACTCGCAATTGCCCCAAGGCTGGTCGACCGGGGCCTCGCCCACGGGCGCGCCACGCCGCACGAACTCCGCAAAGCATGCCCGCGCATCCGGCACGATGAAGTACACCGCGCCACCCACCTCGCAATCGCCCGTGTGTTCGGTGATGAAAATGGTCTGGCCTTCGCGCGTCAACTGCATGAACAGCGGAAAGCCCGGCTCGAACTGGTGGGTCCAGTCCACCTTGAAGCCCAAGCCATCGACGTAGAACGCCAGGCTGGCCTCGGCTTTGGTGATGCGGAGCTGGGGGATGACGGTTTGAACCACGGTCGGGCCTTTCAGAAGCTTGAATCGGGCTGCTTGAGGAACTCGATCTCTTCGGGGGTGGAGGTGCGCCCCAGGATCGCATTGCGGTGAGGATAACGACCAAAGCGGTCGATGATGGCCTTGTGCTTCAGTTCGAAATCGAGGTTCGAGGCGGGCGCGAACTCACGGTAAAGGCGTTCGGCCCACTCATGGATCTGCCGCGACTCGCTGTGCATGAAGGGCAGCAGCAAAAACGATCGCTCCGTGGGCGACAAAGCCACGTGCGCGCCGGCCGCCACAGCCTCTTGCGCCAGCACCAACGCCATCGGGTCTTGCGCGAAAGCCTGGGGCGTGTTGCGGAAGATGTTCCTTGAAAACTGGTCCAGCACGATGACCTCGGCCAGGCGGCCCTTGGGCTCCTGGCGCCACCCGTGCAGTTCGCCTTGGATGGCTTGCCGCAGCACGCCCAGAAAGCGGTCCTTGACCTGCGCATCGAAATGGGGATCCGCCTTCCACCACAGGTCGGGCGTGGTCTCTTCAAACCAGAATCGAAGGACGGTGTCTTGCTGCATGCGGGCCTCCATGGGTGCGATCGGTGTCAACTCAAGGCCGGGGATGGGCCTGGCGCATCAGCTCAATGTAGCGCTGTGCGCCAAGCCCCAGCGGGCGCTCCTTGATCCACACCACATCGGCCCACAGCCTGACCTCGTTCGACATGTTGGCGAAGCCAATCTCCACCAGCGACCCCGGCCCCCTGTGCGGCGTGGTGAGCGAACGTGGCAGGTAAGCCCAGCCCAGGCCCGACTGCACCAGGTTCAAGGCCGTTTGCGGGTTGTCGGTGCGCCAGACCTGGCGGGACAGCAGCAGGCGCGGGTCCACCTGCTCCTCATCGCGGCCGACCACCACCACCTGGCGCAGGTTCAGCAGGTCGGCGGGGCGCAAGCGCTTGTTCGGTCCAAGGGTAGACAACAGTGGCGGCGCGATCACGGCGGTGAGCGTCTCGCTGCTGAACTCCTGGAAGCCTTCCTTCTCGTCGATGGCCGTGCGCTCAAACACGAGGGCCAGTTGCACGCAGCCGCTGTGCAGCATCTGCAAGGCATCGGCTTGCGGTGCGGTCAGGATCTCGACCTCCAGCGCCGGGAACTCGCTGGCCAGCACGGTCAAGGGCGCTTGCCATGAGGCGGTCAGCAGCTCGGGCGCGATGGCCATGCTCAGGCGCCGCTCCAGGCCCTGATGCAGCGACAAAGCCTGGCCCTGCAACATGCGCAACTGGTGGGCCAGTTGGCGCGCACCGGGCTCCAGCGCCTTGGCCGCCGCGGTGGCGGTGGGCTCACGGCCGGCGCGGTCGAACAGCACCAGGTCGAGTTCGGCCTCCAGCTGGGCGATGGCCATGCTCACGGCCGACGGCACCCGGCCCAGCGTGCGGGCGGCGGCCGAGAACGAGCCCTGGTCCAGCACGGCCAGGAACACCTTCACGTTGTCGCTGTCGAAACCGGTTTTCATACCTGTCAATTTAACTGAAAGATACTGACTTTGGTTTTCAAGAATGCAGACATACAGTGGAGGCATGCAAGGCCTCAAACGCAAACTCGTCTACGTCACCCTCTTTGAACTCATCGCCGTGTGCATGAGCGGCACGCTGCTGTCACTCATTTCCACGCGCGATTCATTCGTGTATGCCGGCATGGCGGCGGTGGCGTCGTCCGCCATCGCCCTGCTGTGGAACCTGGCCTACACCTCCGCCTTTGAGTACTGGGAAGCGCGGCAGCTCAAGAAGGGCCGCGGACTGCTGCGCCGCGCCGTGCACGCCTTGGGCTTCGAACTGGGCCTGGTGGTGCTGCTGGTGCCGCTGTTCGCCTACCTGCTGGGCCTGAGCCTGTGGGATGCCTTTGTGTACGACCTGGGCCTGATGGTGTTCTTCATGGTCTACACCTTCTTGTTCAACCTGGGGTTCGACCATGTGTTCGGGCTGCCCACTTCGGCGCTGCCAGAACCTGCCACCCCGGAGCGCACCATGGGCGCCTGAATGTGGGGTGCCCTGCACCGATGGCCCAAAATACGCCCATGAGCCTGTCATCCGTCCAAGCCTTCCTGGCGCAACACGCGCCCGACATCACCATCCTGCAAACGCCCGAGCCCACCGCCACCGTGCTGGACGCGGCCTGCGTGCACGGCGTCGAGCCCGCGCAGATCGCCAAGACCCTGTCGCTGTGGCTGAAGGACGAAGTGATCCTGCTGGTGATGGGCGGTGATTGCCGCCTGGACAACCGGCGCTTCAAGGAACACTTTGGCGGCAAGGCCAAGATGCTGAATGCCGAAGAGGTGGTGCAGTGGACCAGCCACCCAGTGGGTGGGGTGTGCCCGTTTGGCTTGTCACAGCCATTGCGCGTGTTCGCGGACGTGTCGTTGAAGCGGTTCGACGTGGTCCTACCGGCGGCAGGCGCGGTGAATGCGGCGGTGCGGATTTCACCTGAACGCTTGGCACAGTTGGTCGAGGCGGCATGGGTGGATGTGGCGCAGCAGGCCACACCCGCCATTCACTCGTAGTGCGACCACATGCGGAGAACCCTGACGATTCTTTGATCTTGAAGCACTTCGTAGACCAGGCGATGCTGAATGTTGATTCGCCGGGAGTAAGCGCCTGATAGATCGCCGACCAGCTTCTCGTACGGCGGTGGATTTTGAAATGGATCTTCTTTGACGATGGCCAACAACTCTTGGGCTTTGGCCTTCAGGCCACTTGCAGCCAATTTCTGAGCATCCTTTTGCGCATGCTTGGCGTAAACAAGCTCCCAAGTCACCAGTCAAGCTCCTTGGCGCTGTCTTCGACAGGTTCGGCCATGCCTTCTTTGATGGACTCGCGCATGCCTGGTACCGAGAGCAAGTAGAGCGTTTCCTGAATGGCCTGCCAATCTTCTGCCGCCAGAAGCACCACGTCATGGCGCTTACCAGCGATGGTGATGGGCTGGTGTGACTCCGCCGCTTGATCCATCAAGCGATAGAAATTGGCGCGGGCTTCGCTGGCGGTGAGTGTTTGCATGATGACTCCTAGGCGCAGAAGCGTACGTTAATGAGTACGCATCGTCAAGTCCAAGCCGCTTGTGCCCAAGGAATGCATTCATGGGCTTTGCTTCCAAGGGCGCCCACTCCATTGACCATCTCTGACCCGGTGCAACCACATCACGGCCTTGGCCGAGTCTTTCGCCACGCCATCGCCTGCTTCATACATGTGCACCAACGCCCGCTGGGCCATCAAAGAGCCTTGATTGGCCGCCAGCAAAAACCATTTTTCTGCGATGGGGCCGTTCTTGGGCAGGCCCTCGCCCGTGGCGTACATGTACCCAATGGCGTATTCGCCCATGAAATGCCCTTGCTGCGCGCACTTCGAATACAGCGCAACGGCCTTGTCCATGTTCTTGGCCGTCGCCTCGCCTTTTGCATACATGAACGCCAAATTGCATTGCGCAATGGCCAAGCCTTGCTCAGCAGCCAATGAATAGTATTTGAAGGCTTGGGTGGTATCACCCTCGCCGTATCGGGCACCCAAATCATTCTGGGCATTTGCATCGCCCGCGTCGGCCCGTTGTTTCAGGCTCTCGATGGGCAGGTCGGCATCAAAGTGCTTGGCATACAGGCCTTCAACGGGGCGCACGTCTTCAGGCGAGATCACCACCGGTGCATACGATTGGCATGCAGAAAGCAGCCCCAACAAAAGGAATGACGCCAGATGGGCCGGATTGGCAAAGTGTTTGGTCATGTTCAATGTCAGAAATTAATCAAACCCGGAGCAAGCCCCGGAAGCCTCTGGCGGCGTAGTACGACTGCACGCCATTGTGATAAACGAAGACTTGGCCATAGCGCCGGTCACAAAACAGGGCGCCGCCGAGGGCCCTCACCTCGGGTGGCGTGTTGATCCAGCTGGAGGTCTTCAAGTCGAAGTCGCCGAGCTTTTGCAGGGCGCGGTATTGCGCTTCGGTCAGCAGGTCGATGCCCATGGCGGCGGCCATTTCGACGGCGCTGTGGTCGGGCTTGTTCTCTTTGCGGGCGGCTCGGGCTTCGCCGTCATAGCAGGCGCTTCTGCGGCCGGTGGGGCTTTCTGGGGCGCAGTCGCAGAAGGTGAATTGGCCGGACTTGGGGTCGTGGCCGATGACGTCGGGTTCGCCGCCTGTGGATTCCATGGCTTGCAGCGATTCGAGGGCGGCGGGGTTGGCTTCGAGCTTGGTGGCCACGTCGGCCCAATCGATGCCGACATGCCGAGGCATGTTTTTCTCGAAGCGGGATTTCAGGGTTTGTAGGAGTTGTTTGCGTTCTGGCGATTTCATGATTTGCAGAAAACGATATGTGCGTTAAACCGCCAGTCTTCGGTAATCGCGGTTTTGTTTATAGGGCGATCTGCGGTGAATGGCTGATGATTACCCATACCAACGATCAAGGTGCTCGTGTACTTTGATTGAATAAATTCAAAAAGATTTCGGTGAGCTCCCGTGAAATGGGCATTCCGAATCGTAGGGAGAACCAGCGCCAAGCATTATTCCAGTATTCATGCGTTCTCGGTGTGGTAAGAAGGTTTCTAACGCCCACGGTAGGCCGAGCCACAGGGCGAAGTACACAAGACACCTACAAGCTCCGCTTGTGGGGTATCGGCTTGAAAAACAGTTAGGCTGTAACGTGAAGCGGAAGAAGGTTTGAACCCATGTGCCCATGCCGTGAATTTAATTGCGAACCGAATTGCGTCATATCGTTGTTTCTAGCGATATGGCATAGAACTGACAAAGACTCGCAGCTCGACACCTAGGTTAGCGGAGAGGCCCATTACCTCGATTGCGTGCTTGTGATCGGCCTTCGGGCCGAAGTACAGAATCGAGTTGTTAGACACAAGGCCAGGATTGCCGTCGATGTAAGCGCGTTTCGGTTCGCGTTGATCGAACAGAACGCCGGATGCAGCAGCATAGTCAGGTTTGTGAACAATCGATCTTACCTCGCGCTCTGCTGCATATTCTGATGATTTGAATAAGAAAAGTAGCGGGTGTGTTGCTTGAATGACCTCCTCCAGGTCTTCCATCGCATTGCCGTAAGAGCGCCTAATTGCATTGAGCCGAGTAGTTAAGCCATCTTTTAATTGCCTTATCGGCCGCTCTGCGGCAGTCGCACCTCCGCCACGTGACTCTGTGCCATATGTGACATGAAAAAGTTGGTTGGGGAAAATTGGAAGGAGATTTGCTAATGGGACCATTAGGCAAGAACCCTTTCCATCGTCTCCGTAGAATCGCCAATGATTCAATGAATCACTTGAGTCTTCGAACCCTGGCTTGATATACGTAATCGTCCAACATGAAAGAAAAGTCGCTTTCCGATAGGCCGAGTACAGGAGGCGTGACTCCCTCAGTTTCGTAAAGCGTTCGACAAACGAACTCTTGTACTGATGAGTACACGCTTGTGCAGCAGCAATCATAACATCGACAACGTATCGCCCTTCTTCGGGGTCGTTCATATAATCGCCATCAAACTGCCTCATCTTATTGCCTGCGGCGGACTGCAAGAGATATTTTGGCGTTTGTGCGATTGTGTAGTGAGCGGCGTACTCGCCGGGCTTGCCAACAGCAACTCTGAGTCTGTCCAAAAGTGCATCAACGTGTGTTCGGTACTCGACAATATTCATGAGATCAACGCTCTACTGGTTTTCCCGACTAAGGCCAGATTGGCCACATTGCTGACAAAGGGGAATACCTATTGAACAACCATTTAGGCTCGGGCGCGAAGTACATGGTTTACTTCATGAGAACAAAGGTTTGGGCGCGAAGTTGTGTGCGTACAGAAGTGAGATCCGGCTAAGGTATAAGTCCTTTACCGAGGCGAACCTTCAGTGCGCGAACAAGAAGTAGAACGATAAGCGCAGCATGACCGAATAGAAGAGGCCAGACGACTGGGCTTAAGCGCGTTCTATTGTCGTTGATGAATATATCTACCATAATCTCAGCGGTACTGGTTGCGAGCAATGTGGCGACAATGGTAGGCCAGAGAGCCCCCGCTGAACTCGGCCATTTTGCTTGGCGCGCCAGTAGTAGTGTTGAATATAAACCAGATACTTGCAGTATAGCAAACCAGTAGGCCGCCAATCCTTCCAAATGAATAGACGTTTCAAAGTAGTATGGAAGCTTCTTTTCCAGACTGTTTTCGTACTCCTCAAAGTTCGCGTAGTGCGCAATTTTTGATCCGGCAATACGCCCGCTCCAGTGTAAATTCTGGGCCCCTGCTTTCTGAATTACAACGACACAGAAAAGTTCGTCTGGGTTAAGTAATGCTCGCTCCTGAATCCACTGGTTTTCTTGTTCACTCCAAGTCGTTGTGACAAAAGAGCCAGGTTTGCAAGAAGAAGAAGAAGAAGAAGAAGAGGTTTGTTTTTGTGAACCTTGAGAAGGTTGCGCGCAAGAGTCAACCAATAATATCCCCCCGTCCGAGGGAGTGTCGATGCTTAACGGTGCTATGAAGTCAGACGGCAGGATTGGTTTTGGGCCCTTATTTATTATGGAGTAATAATCAACTCTCGCTCCGTCCATGTCTTTGACAGACTTTGCAAGGTTTAGTTTTATTATGTTGCTAGGCAGGAGATAGTCTGAGAAGCTGATGCTCTGAGTCCGTATAATTGCCACCTCCCCGTTGGGCGCGCTAGGGGTTGAAGTGGCTAGAAATAATGCTATAACGCTTATTAAGACTCCGACCGCCTGCCATATCGGATCCCGTGCGGTTTTTAGGATTGATTTTATTTCCATAGTCTGAGTTTTCTCTAAAGCTGTGGTGATGCTGGATAAGCAAAAGTCAATGCAGGGGGGGCTTGCTTGCAGAATCCGAGCAAGCCTAACTATTAGTTAGCATCAAAGTGCATTTATTCTTCTCATCAAGCGAGATATGCACCATCATTGATAAATTCATTTGACCAACTAAGCTCCGCGCCTTGTTTCACCACGTCGCGGCAAGCATAACCAACTGCCTGACATTTCTAAATCCCCCTGATCACCCGCCGTGAGCAGTTTCGTCACAAATGGTGCGCGTTCAGGATAAACCACCGTCTGTTACAGGTCAATTCTCTACGCCCCGAATCTCGTCTGCGACTCTATAACCGTGGCGCAACGCCCTAAAAACACTCACGCCCTACCTTCCAGTCCTCGCGCATCACCCAAATAACCCGACGCATCGCCCAAAAAGCCCCACCCGCAAGCCTCAAAGGCCTTGCGCGCAAGCATCCAACACCCTACGCGCAACCCAAATACCCTCGCGCGCAAGGCTCTGAACCTTGCGCTCGCCCCAAAAAGACTCAGCCGCTCGGCATCAACAGCCCCGCGCGCAAACCTCAATCCCTGGCGCGCCGCCCTCAAACCCTTGCGCGCAAGGCTCTGGTGCCTTGCGCACAAACCTCAAAGCCCCACCCCGCAAGCCAAATAGCCCCGCACTCCGCTCTCAAACACCCGCGCACCACCCTCAACTCCTTGCGCGCAAGGCCCCACATCCTTGCGCACGCCCCAAAAAGCCTCGCTCCCCACCCAAAAAGCACCACCCTCCACCCTCTTATGCAACCAGTTGCATAAAAATCCTCCATCCCCTACAGTCCTGCAACCAATTGCATAACCCCTCCCGACTGCAAGGCCCCCACACATGCCCACCCCCTACCCCCACCTCCTGCAACCCCTCGACCTCGGCTTCACCACCCTTCCCAACCGCGTCATCATGGGTTCCATGCACGTGGGCCTGGAAGAAGCCAAGAACGGTTTCAACCGCATGGCCGCCTTCTACGCCGAGCGGGCGCGCGGCGGTGTGGGCCTGATCGTCACCGGCGGCATCGCCCCCAATGACGAAGGCGCGCCCTTCCCCGGCGGCTCGCGCCTCACCACGCAAGAAGAAGCCGACCATCACAAGGTCGTGACCGAGGCCGTGCACCGCGAAGGCGGCAAGATCGCCTTGCAGATCTTGCACTTCGGCCGCTACGCCTACCACCCCGGCCTGGTCGGCCCCAGCGCCATCAAGGCGCCCATCAGCCCCGCCACCCCGCGCGCGCTCACGTCTGATGAAGTGGCCAAGACCATCGACGACTACGCCCGCTGCGCCGCCCTGGCCCAATCGGCCGGCTACGACGGCGTCGAGGTCATGGGCTCCGAGGGCTACCTGATCAACGAGTTCATCGCCGCCCGCACCAACCAGCGCGACGACGAATGGGGCGGCAGCTACGCCAACCGCATCCGCTTCCCCATCGAGATCGTCAAGCGCGTGCGCGAACGCGTCGGCCCCAACTTCATCATCATTTACCGCCTGTCCATGCTCGACCTGGTCGAAGGCGGCTCCACGTTCGAAGAGGTGGTGCAACTGGCCCAGGCCATCGAAGCGGCCGGCGCCACCATCCTCAACACCGGCATCGGCTGGCACGAGGCGCGCATCCCCACCATCGCCACCAAGGTGCCGCGCGCGGCCTTCGCCTGGGTCACGCAGAAGATGAAGGGCCACGTGGGCATCCCCCTGGTCGCCACCAACCGCATCAACACGCCCGAAGTGGCCGAGCAATTGCTGGCCGATGGCTTCTGCGACATGGTCTCGATGGCGCGCCCGCTGCTGGCCGACGCCTTCTTCGTGCAAAAGGCCAAGGAAGGCCGCGCGGATGAGATCAACACCTGCATCGGCTGCAACCAGGCCTGCCTGGACCACACCTTCGGCGGCAAGATCACCTCCTGCCTGGTCAACCCGCGCGCCTGCCACGAAACGCTGCTCAACTTCCCGCGCACCACGCAAGTCAAGCGCATTGCCGTGGTCGGCGCCGGCCCGGCGGGCTTGAGCTTCGCCACCTATTCGGCCGAACGCGGCCACGACGTCACCTTGTTCGAAGCCGGCCCGGATGTGGGCGGCCAGTTCAACGTCGCCAAGAAGGTGCCGGGCAAGGAAGAGTTTTATGAAACCCTGCGCTACTTCCGCAAGCAACTGGCGCTGACAGGCGTGAAGACGCAGTTCAACCAGCGCGTGACCGCGCAAGACTTGATCAACGGCAAGTTCGATGAAGTGGTGCTGGCCACCGGCGTCACGCCGCGCACGCCGCCCATCGAGGGCGTGAACCACCCCAAGGTCGTCAGCTACCTCGACGTGCTGCGCGACGGCAAGCCCGTCGGCGACGTGGTCGCCATCATCGGCGCGGGCGGCATCGGCTTCGACGTGGCCGAGTACCTCACGCACGCCGGCGAAAGCGCCAGCCTCAACCCCACCAAGTTCTACGCCGAGTGGGGCATCGACACCAGCTACGCCGACCGTGGCGGCATCAAGCCGGCTGACCTGGAAAAGTCACCCAAGCAGGTCTACCTGCTGCAGCGCAAGACCAGCAAGGTGGGCGATGGCCTGGGCAAGACCACGGGCTGGATCCACCGCACGGGCTTGAAGAACCGCGCCGTGCACATGATCGCGGGCGTCACCTATGACAAGGTGGACGACGCCGGCCTGCACATCACCGTCGGTGGCGAGCCCAAGCTCATCCCCGCCGACACGGTGATCCTGTGCGCCGGCCAGGAGCCGCTGCGTGAACTGCAGGCCGAGCTGCAAGCCGCTGGCCGCCCCGTGCACCTGATCGGTGGCGCCGACGTGGCAGCTGAGCTGGACGCCAAGCGCGCCATCAAGCAAGGTGCGGAACTGGCCGCCGCCATCTGACCGTCAATCTCATCCATCGGAGCCTGAGACCATGACCACCAGCACCGCATTGAAGCCCGCCGCGGCCGCGTCCCTTGCCTTGTGGCACGAGATGGTGTCCCTTCAAGACATGGGCCGCCTGCCCACCATCCTGAACGACGCCGCCATGTTCCGCTCACCCATGGCCTTCAAGCCCTATGTGAGCGCCGCGGCCGTCAACCTCATCCTGAACACCGTGATGAAGGTGTTCACGCAGTTTGAATACCACCGCACGCTGGTGGCCGAAGATGGCCTGAACGTGGTGCTGGAATTCAGTGCCATGGTGGGGGACAAGTCGCTCAAAGGCGTCGACATGATCCGCTTCGACGAAGCCGGCCTGATCGTCGATTTTGAGGTGATGGTGCGCCCCCTGAACGGCCTGCAAGCACTGGGCGCCGAGATGGGCGCCCGCCTGGCGGCCTACCTGCCCGCCTACAAAGAAAGCAAAGCATCATGAGCACCCCAAATTTTGAAACCCTGACCCTCACCCTGGCCGACCACATCGCCACCGTGCGCCTGAACCGCCCGGACAAGGCCAACGCCATGAACCTGGCGATGTGGCACGAGATCCGCCAGGCCTTCCAGTGGATCGACGCCACGCCCGAGGCGCGCGTGGCCATCATCGAAGGCGAAGGCAAGCACTTCACCTCGGGCATCGACCTGACCATGATGATGGGCCTGCAAGCGCAGATCAAAAGCGATTGCGATGGCCGCACCCGCGAGAACCTGCGCCGCATGATCCTCGACCTGCAAGACACCTTGAGCAGCATGGAGCGCTGCCGCAAGCCCGTGCTGGCCGCCATCCACGGCGCCTGCGTGGGCGGTGGCGTCGACCTGGTCACCTGCACCGACATGCGCTATTGCAGCGCCGAGGCCTACTTCACCATCAAGGAAATCGACATCGGCATGACGGCGGACGTGGGCACCTTGCAGCGCCTGCCCAAGCTGATCAACGACGGCATGGCGCGCGAGCTGGCCTACACCGGCCGCAAGGTGCTGGCGGCCGAGGCCAAGGAGATCGGCCTGGTCAACCGCGTGTTCGACACGCCCGAGGCCCTGCGCACCGGCGTGCGTGAGATCGCAGCGACGATCGCGGCCAAGTCGCCTTTGTCCATCCGCGGCACCAAGGAAATGATCATGTACGCCCGCGATCACAGCGTGGCCGATGGCCTGAACTACATCGCCACCTGGAACGCCGCCATGCTGATGTCGACCGACCTGCAGGCGGCCATGATGGCGCAGATGAGCAAGCAGACGCCGCAGTTCCTGGATTGACGCCAAGGGCTGCGAAAACCGGACGGGCGGCATAAACTTCGGCCCATGTCGCCCACCACGTCCGCCCCCGCGTCGATCCCTTTTTTCTCGCTGCCCAACTGGCTGAGCGCGGCCGGCCATTGCGGCATCGACCTGGGCGCCATCCTGGCCGAGGTGGGCGTGGACCTGGCCACCATCGAGCCGCAGACCACCCGCGTGTCTTGCGAGGCCATCGCCCGCGCCATGACGATCTGCGCGGTCGAAACCCACCGCCGCCACCCCGACCGGCACTTTCCTTTCGTGCTGGGCACGCACTTCGTCTTCCAGTACGTGCCCGACATCGAGACCTTCCTGGCCACCTGCGGCAGCCTGCGCGATGCCGAGCGCGTGTTCGACTGGGTGCGCGTGCTGATCAACCCGCACCTGCACCAGAAAATCGTGGAGCGCGATGGGCAAGCCGGCGTCTCGCTGTCCTGGCAAGACCTGCCGCCAGCGCTGAGCGGCCTCTTCCACGACTGCATCGACATGACGATGGCGGCCTCGCTCAAGACCGCGCGCCTGCTGGCGGGCAACGCCTTTGCCTTGCGGTCCGTGTCACTGCGGCGCACGCGTCCGCTGGTCGATGCGCGTCTCTACGAAGAACATTTCCAGGCCCCGGTGCATTTCGGCCAAAACGAAGACGCCGTGTGGTTCGACCTGCATTGGCTCGATGCCCCTTTGAAAAGCGCCCTGCCCGCGCTGCACCAACGCGCCGCCGAGCGCGTGGAACGCCAGATTGCCGGCATGGCCCAGCCCGAGGACAGCGTGGCAGCGTTGCTGGAACGCTCGTTGGTGGCGAACCCCGCGCTGCTGAGCCAGCGCCTGGAAGAGGTGGCCGACACCTTGAACCTGCACCCTCGCACCCTGCAGCGGCGACTGCGCGAAGCCGGCCAGAACTACTCCGACCTGCAGGCCCGCGTGCGCTTCCACCTGGCCAGCGAATGGCTCAAAGACGGCGCGCTTTCGGTCGAATCCATCAGCGAGCGCCTGGGCTTCGCGGATCGGCGCAGCTTCACGCAGGCCTTCATGCGCTGGGCCAAGGTCTCGCCCAGCCAGTTCCGCAGGGTTGCGGGTTTCCCCTGAATCACCTTGTCGCCTGGACTGCCCTGCTGGCACCTGGCGGCCTAGTCCTGCCAGGGCATGGCCCCTAAATTCGGCTCATCAAATTACTGACCCGGGAGTCATTGATGAGCCACCACCTGAACATCACCCCCCGCAGCGAACTCGATTTCAAGCTGGACGACCAGGACCTGCCCCGCCACTGGTTTGGCGGCGACGCGTTCAAGACACGCTATTTCGACGCCATGTCACTGTCCTTCCCGGATGGCGAGCGCTTTTTCATGATGGCCGTGCGCGCCTACAAGCACACCATCACCGATCCGGCCCTGCTCGAAGACATCAAGGACTTCAACCGCCAGGAAGGCCAGCACGGCGTCATCCACACCCAGTTCAACGAGGTGCTGCGCCGCCAGGGCATCGACATCGACAAGGTGCTGCGCGTGCAGAACTTCATCCAGTTCAACATTTACTGGAAGTACTTCCCCAAGGCCTACAACCTGGCAGCCACCGCCGCGCTGGAGCACCTGACGGCCACCATGGTCTACAGCCTCTTCGACCATGGCCCCGTGATGCAGGACGCCGACCCGCGCGTGCGGGCCATGTACGCCTGGCACGCCATCGAGGAGCTGGAGCACAAGTCGGTCGCCTTCGATGTGATGCAGCAAGGCGCCCGCGTGGGCTACATCGTGCGCTGCCTGGCCATGGTCCAGTGCACCCTGCACTTCAGCCTCCAGACCTTCCTGGTCGTGAACTTCCTGCTCAAGGCCGATGGCTTCGGGTTCTGGCAGCGCGCCAAAATGATGGCCAAGGGCATGGCTTGGCTGTATGGGCCGAAAGGCGTCTTCACCGCCCTGGCCGGGCACTTCGTGAGTTACTTCAAGCCGGGCTTCCACCCCAACAAGGTGGACCTGTCGCCCAGCTACGAACGCTGGAGCGCGGTCTTTGCGCGGCAAGGGGATCCGATCGCCGCCAGCAACGCGCTGTACGCGGTGGCCTGAGGCTGGAAACTCAGTCGCGGTCGACCGGCTTGCGGGGCTTGTTGTCCGGCTTCTGAAAGGACTTGGGCCGGAACACATTGCCTTCCCAGTCACCACGCGTGCGAGCCCGGTTGATCACGGCCTGGGCCTCTTTGGCGGCCTTCTTCTTGGACACGCGCCAGCGCCAGGTCTTGACCACCCAGGTGCTGGCGCGTTGCCAGTGGCCGATCACGGCGCGGTCCAGGCGGTAGCGGCGACGCTCACCCATCACCAGCCGCACCAGCATGACCAGGCACGCAGCGGCAATCACCAGGGCGACTATTTTCTCGATCAGAGGCATTGGTCTGTTCCATCCATCCTGGGCTCCATCGTATCCAAAATGAGGGGCGCCGTCCCCCTCAAAGCACGGGGAACCGTCACCATTGGCCCCAAGGTGCTTGGGGCTTTTGCCCCGCTTCGATGTCGCCCGCCGGTTTGCCTTAAAATTAGATTGTTCGCAATTTAATTCACCCAACCTGAACGCCAGCCTGGAGTCCACCATGTCGCTCGAAAAAGTCCTCTACACCGCCCACGCCACCGCCACCGGAGGCCGCGACGGCCGTGCCGTGTCTTCGGACAGCCTGCTGGACGTGTCCCTGGCCTTGCCCAAGGAAATGGGCGGCACCGGCAAGGGCACCAACCCTGAACAGCTGTTCGCTGCCGGTTATTCGGCTTGTTTCCTGGGCGCCATGGGCTTTGTCGCCGGCCAGAAAAAGACGCCCTTGCCCGCCGGCACGAATGTGCAAGGCGATGTGTCGATCGGCCCGATCCCCACGGGTTTCGGCATCGCCGTCACCTTGAACATCACCCTGCCCGGCATGCCCGCTGACGAAGCCAAAGCCCTGGTGGACGCCGCGCACATCGTCTGTCCTTACTCCAACGCCACGCGCAACAACATCAGCGTGACGTTGAACGTGCTGTAACCGTCAGGCACAAAGGGCTGCAAGTTTCTTGAGGAATCGGTGATAACGTGATGTTTTGACCGTGTTTTTCGGGTTGCGTCGTTCGCCGACACAACTTAAGCTTGCGCCCCATGCCTTTTGAGTTTCGCTGTCGCAGTTCTGTTCTTGCCCAAGCCGCCAGCGTTTCGCTGAGCCAGGCTTTGAGCCACGGGCGGCGCCTCACCGGGGCTTTGGCCCTGGTGATGGCGGTGTCGGCGGTGCCCGCCCAGGCTCAGAACGCCAAGCCCAACCCCGAACTCAGTCCCGATGCCGCGGCAGCCATCGCCGCCCTGACGGGGCAATCGCCAGGCAACGCTGGTACGGCCACGCCTTCTCCTTCTGAAAGCGGCGACCCCATCAGCCGATTCCTGTCGGACAAGGGCATCCTCAACACCAAGCCGGTGACCGATCTGGCACAGCAGGTTCGCGACAAGGCCACCAACGTCGCCTCCGAATTGGTGCTGTCGGCCATGAACTTCCTCGGCGTGCCCTACAAGCGCGGTGGCCAATCTTCCGAAAATGGTTTCGACTGCAGCGGTTTCACCCGCCATGTCTTTGAAAACAGTGTGGGCCTGCTGCTGCCCCGCCGCGCTTCCGAGCAGGCCAATTCGCCCGACCTGGTGCCGGTCAAGCAGGCCGAGCTCAAACCCGGCGACCTGGTGTTCTTCAACACCCTGCGGCACACCTTCTCGCACGTCGGCATCTACATCGGCGACAACAAGTTCATCCACTCGCCACGCGCGGGTGGCGAGGTCCGGGTCGAGGACATGCGCC
The DNA here is from genome assembly GCF_050725395.1 of Aquabacterium sp. Lineage (GTDB taxonomy): Bacteria > Pseudomonadota > Gammaproteobacteria > Burkholderiales > Burkholderiaceae_C > Aquabacterium. Next base: position 132,960 of record NZ_JBOHHL010000006.1, read on the forward strand.
TGTCGTACTGGCAGAAGCGCTTCGACGGCGCCCGCCGCGCGCCCAAGGTCGAGGCCAGCGAGTCCGTCAAACCCTGATTCCCGCCCACCGAAGACCCGGCATCCCCCCGGGTTGCGTGTGAGGGCGCTGCGTTTGAACACCCTCTGTCGCACAATGTCGCCATGAGCGAGTCAACGCTGGTTCCATTGCAACGCCTGCGCGAGCAACTGCGGACGCCCCGAACCAGCCCCATCCTTCCCACTGCCGACTCTGGCGCAGGCGCGGCCGAACCCCTCGACCGGTTGGGACGGCCCCTGCGCGATTTGCGCATTTCGGTCACCGACCGGTGCAACTTCCGCTGCAGCTATTGCATGCCGCGGGACGTGTTCGGCAGCGACCACCCTTTCCTGCCGCAGTCGCAATTGCTGTCGTTCGAGGAAATCACCCGCACAGCGCGGATCTTCATGGGGCTGGGCGTGCGCAAGTTGCGCCTCACTGGCGGCGAGCCCTTGCTGCGCCGCCACCTCGAAAAGCTCATCACCGACCTCAGCGGGCTGCGCACGCTGGACGGCACGCCGCCCGACCTGACCCTGACGACGAACGGCTCGCTGCTGGCCCGCAAGGCCCAGGCCCTGAAAGACGCGGGCCTGAACCGCATCACCGTCAGCCTGGACGCGCTCGACGACACGGTGTTCAAGCGCATGAACGACGCCGACTTCCCGGTGGCCGATGTGCTGGAAGGCATCCAGGCGGCGCAAGCGGTCGGACTGGGGCCGATCAAAGTCAACATGGTGGTGCAGCGCGGCGTCAACGACGAGCAAATCCTGCCCATGGCCCGCTACTTCCGGGGCACCGGCGTCGAGCTGCGCTTCATCGAATTCATGGACGTGGGCAACACCAATGCCTGGAAGATGGACCAGGTGCTGCCCTCCAGCCAGGTGCGCCAGCGCATCCAGGGCGAGTTCCCCTTGAAGCCCGTGGCCGGGCAGCTCCAGGGCGAAACGGCGGAACGCTGGGCCTACGCCGATGGGCTGGGGTCGGTCGGCTTCATCTCCAGCGTCACCCAGGCTTTCTGCGGTGACTGCAACCGCCTTCGCCTGTCCACCGATGGGCAGCTGTTCACCTGCCTCTTCGCCAGCCGGGGGCACGACCTGCGCCCCTTGCTGCGCGCCGAGCATTCGGACGCCGACATCGCTTCCGGCCTGCGCCTGCTGTGGGCGCAACGCGAAGACCAGTACTCGCAACGGCGTGCTGCGCAAGGCACGACCACCACACCAGTCCAGCGCATCGAGATGAGCTACATCGGTGGCTGACCAGATGCCCAGGCCCGACGTCATTGGATGGATCCTGGCCGGCGGCGAAGGCCGGCGCATGGGGGGCGTCAACAAAGGGCTGCAGACCTACCAAGGCCAGCCCCTGGTCTGGTGGACCATTCAGGCCTTGACGCCGCAAATTGGCACCCTGCACATCAACGCCAACCGCGATCAGGCCACCTACGCCAGCCTGCTCGGCCATGACGCAGGTGCCCACCAAGTCTGGCCAGACGACCTTGACATCAACGCCTCGCTCGGCCCGCTCGCCGGCATCCTGACGGGCTTGCGCCGGACCACCTCGTCAGCGTGGTTGATGGCCGCCGCCTGCGACACGCCCAGGCTGCCCAAAGAGCTGGTGGAGCGCCTGCACCAGCACGCCACGGACCACCAAGCCGACATCGCCGTGCCCGTCACCCTGAACGGCCAAGGTGAGCCCTGTCACCACTGGACCTGCGCCTTGATCCACACCCGCGCACGAGCCTCGCTGGAAGCCGCCCTGGCCCAAGGCGAGCGGCGCGTCGGCCAGTGGATCAAGACCCGCCCCTGGATCGGCGTATCCTTCGCCGATCCAGCAGCATTCATCAATGTCAATACCCCGGAGACACTGCATGGACAAGCCTGACCCATCCAGCGTCCAAAGCGTCCGAATAGCCCGCATCGCGCCGGCCGACCTGAGCGCCTACAAGTCCCTGCGCGACGAAGGCCTGCGCCTGCACATCGATGCCTTCGACAACGACATCGAAAGTGAACATGCGCGCCCGCCCGAAAGCTACATCGGCCGGCTGGGCCTGAGCGACACGCTGGGTGGCACCTTCCTGTTGGGCGCCTGGGATGGCCGCCAACTGGTCGGCACCATCGGGCTGGAGCGCCAATCGCTGCAGAAGCTGCGGCACAGCGCCGAGCTCAACAGCATGATGGTCAGCCCTTCGCACATGGGCAGCGGCCTGGGCGACCAGCTCATGACCGCCTGCATCAGCGAGGCCCGCAAGGCCATCGGCCTGGAGCAGATCACCCTGCGCGTCAGCACGTCCAGCACCGCCGCCATCCGCCTGTACGAGCGCGCGGGTTTCCAGGCCTGCGGGGTCGTGCCCCATGTCATCAAGCTGGTCGATGGGCCTGGCCAGGTCCGCTATTTCGACAAGCTGACCATGGTCATGATCCTGTAAGGCCCCGGATCAGCCCACCGCCTCGGCGGCACCCCGGTTGGCCAGGCCGTCAGCCCGCTCATTGCCAGGATCGCCCGCGTGGCCTTTTACCCAGCGCCAGTCCACCTGGTGCTCGGCCGCGGCCAGTTCGAGTTGCTGCCAAAGGTCGGCGTTCTTCACCGGTTTGTTGTCGGCCGTTTTCCAGCCTTTGCGCTTCCAGCCGGTGATCCACTCGGTGATGCCCTTGCGAACGTACTGGCTGTCGGTGTAGATCACGACCGTGCAGCGCCGCTTGAGCGCGCTCAGGGCCTGGATCACCGCCATCAACTCCATGCGGTTGTTGGTCGTCAAGGCTTCGCCGCCCCACATCTCTTTCTGGTGCGGGCCGCTCACCATCCACACGCCCCAGCCCCCCGGTCCCGGGTTGCCCTTGCACGCGCCGTCGGTGTAGACCACCACCGGCTGTTCCTGCTCACTCATTCACGTCCTTTGGAAAAACAACTTGTTGTCTTTGATGTCGATTGGTCACGGTGGCTGGCGCCGCGGCCTGGTGCGGCAGGCGCGCCTTGCGCACCTTGCCCACCAGCCTCATGCCCCGCGCCCGCTTCACGGCCACCACGAAATACACGGCGCCCAGCACGGGCCACCAGCGGTCGCCGGCGCGGTCCATCCACTCCAGCCGATGCCACCACCGTTCGCTGCTGATCATGGGCCGGTAGCAGCCGAAACTGCCCGCCTCGACCTCCAGGTCCAGCAAGCGCAACCAATCGCGCAGGCGCCAGTAGGCAATGAACTCGCCCTGGGGCAGCACCATGGCACGCTCCACGCCCCACATGCCCATGCGCTGCCACAGGCCCCAAAAGCTGGCGGGGTTGAAGCCGGCGATCACCACGCGCCCCTCGGGCACCAGCACCCGCTCGACTTCGCGCAAGGTGTGGTGCGGGTCGCGCGCCAGTTCCAGGGCATGTGGCAAGACCACCAGGTCCAGGCTGTTGCTGGGAAAAGGCAGGGCCTCGAAATCGCAACGCAAACTCAAAGGCGCACCCTGGTCATGGGACACGGGGCCCTTCTCGGTCGGCGGTGTCCAGCCCTGGTAGGCTGTGTCCAGGGCCAGCCAACGGTGAGGCATGCGGTTCGTGCGCAAACCATCCAGTTCTGGCAGGCCCAATTGCATGGCGTGGAAACCGAAAACATCGGCCACCAGGCGGTCCATCTGGCATTGCTCCCATTCCAGCAGCGCCTGTCCCGGCGGCAAGGCCAACCAGGGGTGCAACTCTATAATCGGCGCGACTTTAGTCATGAATCTGCTTGCCCTACCCGCCTTCACTGACAACTACATCTGGATGCTGCACGATGGCCAGAAAGCCCTCGTCGTGGATCCGGGAGATTCAACGCCCGTGCTGGAAGCCTTGCAAAGGCTGGGCCTTGAATTGGCGCTCATTCTAGTGACCCACCGGCACCTGGACCACGTGGGCGGGCTGCAAGCCTTGCGCCCCCTCCTCAAAGGCCCTGTCTACGGCCCCGCCAACTCGGACATCGAGGGGGTCGACATCAAGGTGGGCGAAGGCTTTTACATTGATTTTCTGGGCACAAGGGTTGACGTGTGGGATACCCCCGGCCACACTGCGGACCACATCACCTATTTGGTGCGTTCCGACCTTTCTCAGCCCGGCCAGGCGCCCATGCTGTTCTGCGGCGACACCCTTTTCAGCGCCGGATGCGGCCGCCTTTACGACGGCACCGCCGAACAGTTGTTCAAAGCCCTGCGCCGCTTCAGCACCCTGCCCGGCCACACTCCCGTGTACTGCACCCACGAATACACCCTGGATAACCTGCGTTTTGCCCGAGTGGTGGAACCCGACAACGGCGACACTGTGGCCCACGACCATGCTTGCCAGCGCCTGAGAGCGCTCGGCCAGCCCACCTTGCCGACCACGATCGCGACCGAGTTGGCGATCAACCCCTTCATGCGCTGCGACCAGCCTCAGGTGATCGCCAGCGCCCAACAACATGGCGCCCAGGATGGCTCCGGCTTGGCGGTGTTCACCGCCCTGCGCCAATGGAAGAGCAATTTCAAAGCATGAGCATTCGCCCCACCCGACGTCCCATCGCCCTGTGCACGGCCTTGCTGTGCGCCACCACCCTGTTCGCCGGTTGCTCCAGCCTGGGCACCTCATCTACGCAGGCCCAGGCCGCCGGCCGGGACGGCGCCAGCCAACTGGCCGAGGCCACGACCGCCACGGCCATGGTGGCCACGGCCCCGTCTGAAGCCACGCTCAAAGCCCAGGCCGCGCCCGCCAAGGCCGCCACCTTGCAAGACGAGGCCCGCGAAGCAGTCGGCGCCCCCACCGACCCCTTGCGCCCCGACACCACCCTGAACCTGGACGACCTGAGTGCCAACCAGGACTTGTGGGTGCGCGTGCGCCGTGGATTTGGCCTGCCCGAGCTGGACATCGCGCTGGTGAACGACCACGAACGTTGGTACGCCAGCCGCCCGGACTACGTGCAGCGCATGACCGAGCGCTCCAGCCGCTACCTCTTCCACGTGCTGGAAGAAATCGAGCGCCGCCAGATGCCCACCGAACTGGCCCTGTTGCCTTTCATCGAAAGCGCTTTCAATCCCCAGGCCCAGTCCTCGGCGCGCGCCTCGGGCATCTGGCAATTCATGCCCGCCACCGGCAAGGACTTCGAACTCAAGCAGAACGTCTTCCGCGACGATCGCCGCGACGTGCTGGCCTCCACGCGTGCCGCGCTCGACTACCTGCAGCGCCTGCAGCGCCAGTTCGGCGACTGGCACCTGGCCCTGGCCGCCTACAACTGGGGCGAAGGCAATGTGCAAAAGGCCATCAACCGCAACATCAAGGCCGGCCTGCCCACCGACTACCTCAGCCTGAACATGCCGGCCGAGACGCGCAACTACGTGCCCAAGCTGCACGCCGTGCGCAACATCGTCCTGCGCCCGGACAGCTTCGGCCTGATCCTCACCCCCATCGAGAACCACCCCTACTTCGTCAGCGTGCCCATCCAGCGCGACATGGACGTGACGCTGGCCGCCAAGCTGGCGGGCCTGTCCACCGAGGCCTTCAAGGACCTGAATCCCTCGATGAACAAACCGGTCATCCTGGCCGCGGGCACGCCCCAGGTGCTGCTGCCCTACGACAACGCCAGCCAGTTCGTGCACAACCTCAACCAGCACAAGGGCCTGCTGGCCACCTGGACCGCCTGGACCGTGCCACGCACCATGCGCCCGGCTGAAGCCGCCAAGCAGGTCGGCATGAGCGAAGCGACGCTGCGCGACATCAACCGCATTCCGCCCAAGATGCTGGTCAAGGCTGGCTCGACCTTGCTGGTGCCCCGCAGCCAGCACCGCGAACAGGACGTGTCTGAAGCCGTGGCCGACAACGCCATGATGGCCCTGTCCCCCGATCTGCCGCCCCTGCGCCGAATGACCTTGCGCGCCGGCAAGGGCGACTCGGTGGCCAGCCTGGCGCGCCGTTACCGCGTGTCGGCCGCCCAGGTGGCGCAGTGGAACAAGGTCTCGCCTTCCGCCAAGTTCGCCCGCGGTCAAAGCGTGGTCGTCTACGTGGCTGGCAGCGGCAAGAAAGCCCAGAAAAACACGAACACGCGCACAGTGGCCAAGTCGTCTGGCAAAGCGGCCGTGAAGGTGGCCAGCGCATCCCGCGCCAACAACCCTCGTGTGGTGAAAGTGAAAGGCCGTGCGGCACCGAGCCGCGCCAGCCGCGTGCGGATGGCCAGCGCTCGCTGACCACCGCCGCCCGTCAAAAACCTCAGGCCGCCATCGCCAGCAGCGCGATGTTGGTGGCCAGGCCGGCTGTCCAGACCAGGGTGCGCAGCGCGCCCAGGTTGGCCAGGTACATGGCCACGTAGACCACGCGGATGCCAATGTAGGCCAGGGCCAGCATGTCGATGCGGGCCTGGTCGGCCTGCGCCATCTGGGCAAAGATCACCGCCGCCGCGAACAGGGGCAGGCCTTCAAAGCCATTGATCTGCGCGGCATGGGCACGCTGGTGCCATCCCGACAGCTTGCCCGCCCATTCGCGCGGGTTGTTGTTGTCATAGCCACCGTTGCGGCGGCCCAGCTTGATCGTGGCGGCCTTGGCCATGCCCACGGTCAGCACCGGCAACATGAAAGCGGCCAGGACGGTCCATTTGGCAATCGTCATCGAAATCTCCTCGGTCTCTCGGACCCATGTCTGTTTTGAAAAAATAACAGCGCGCAGGGATCAATCAGCGACGATCCATGAACGCGTGCGCAATGGTACCCAGGTCCACGTACTCCAACTCACTGCCGACCGGAACTCCTCGTGCCAGGCGCGTGACTTTCAAACCACGCTGGCGCAAGGCCTCGCCAATGACATGCGCCGTGGCCTCGCCCTCGGCATTGAAATTCGTGGCCAGGATCACTTCGGTGACCAGGCCATCGACCGCGCGCTGCAGCAGCGCCGTGAGGCCGATGTCGTGCACGCCGATGCCATCCAGCGGGCTGAGCCGCCCCAGCAGCACGAAGTACAGGCCGTGGTAGCTGCCGGTGCGCTCGAAGGTGGCCTGGTCGGCCGGGCTTTCGACGACGCAGAGCAGGCCCTGGTCGCGCGACTCGTCCTGGCAGACATCGCACACCGGCGCGCGGCTGAAGGTGTGGCAGCGCTCGCAGTGGCCGATTTCGTCGATGGACGTGGCCAGCGCGTGCGAGAGTTTCATCGCCCCGACACGGTCGTGCTGCAGGAGATGAAACGCCATGCGTTGCGCCGATTTCTGCCCGACACCGGGCAGGCAGCGCAAGGCATCGATCAAGGCCTCTAAAGCCGGATCGGCCATGGTCGGCTTGTCCTGGTCAGAAAGGCAGCTTCATGCCGGGGGGCATGGGCATGCCGGCGGTCAGCTTGCCCATCTTCTCTTGCGAGGTGGCCTCGGCACGGCGCACGGCGTCGTTGAAGGCAGCGGCCACCAGGTCTTCCAGCATGTCCTTATCTTCGGCCAGCAGGCTGGGGTCGATGGTGACGCGCTTGACGTCGTTCTTGCAGGTCATCTGAACCTTGACGAGGCCGGCACCCGACTGGCCCTCGACCTCGATCAGGCCCAGTTCGTCCTGGGCCTTCTTCAGGTTGTCCTGCATTTGCTGGGCTTGCTTCATCAAGCCGGCGAGTTGTCCTTTGAGCATGACGATTCCTTGTCTATCTAGCGGTCACAACAAACCGTGATTGTCGCCCGGAACGGCGACGGCATCACAGGGGGCGGATCGACCCTGCCACGATGCGGGCACCCGGGTATTGGGCCAGCACCGAGGTCACCAGGGAATCCTGCTGGATCAGGTGTTCGGCCGCGCGCTGCCGACGCTCACGGGCCGCCTGGTCGCGCTGGGCGGGCGTGTTGACGGTGGCACCACCTTCGAGCTCGACTTCGACCGGGTGCTCCAGCAATTGCGACATGGCCTGGACCAGGCGCTCGCGGAGTTGATCGACACGCAGGCTTTCACGTTCGATGCGCAGGCGCCAGCGGCTGCCGCCGCCCTCTTCCATGCTGGCGATGCACTGCGCCTGCATGGCCATTTCGCGCACCAGGGCCGTGATGCTGTTGCGCTCCACCATTTGAGCCACCAGGCTCACCCACCGGTCGGACAGTGGATCGGCGATGGCGGGCGCTTCTGGCGCCGGGGCTTCGGCCACCAGCGTGGCTGGCGCGGATGCGGCCAGGCGTGATGACGGCGGTGCAGGCGGCTCGGCATGGTGACGGGGCGGCTCAGGGGGCATGTCCGGCCCGGCGTCGCCATCGGCCTCGTAGGCCTGGTCCGGCAAAGCCTCCCAGGGCGGAATGCCTTGTGAAGCCTGCGGCGCAGGCGTCGATGCCGGCGCAGCCACCGGCGCCGGCATGGCAGCACGCACCACGGCGGCAGGGGCCACCACCGCCTTTTGCACCACCGGCTCGGGGGCCTGCCTGACGGCGGCGCCCGAGCCCTCAGCTTTTGGGCCGGGCGGCGCCCTGTCCCCCATCTGCTGCCCGGCCTGGGCAGGTTTGAACGCCAGCAAGCGCAACAGCAGCATCAAGAGGCCGCTGTACTCGTCGGGCGCCAAGGCCAGTTCGGCACGGCCTTGCAGGGCCAGGCTGTAGAACAACTGGGTCTCGTCGGGCGCCAGCAGCCTGGCCAGGGCCTGCCACAACGCCGCATCAGGATCGGACGCATCCGCCGCCTGCGGCACGGCCTGGATGACCGCCATGCGCTGCAAGGCGGTGGCCAGTTCTTCCAGCGTGCCCGACGCCGACAGGCCCAGCTCGCGCAAGGTGTCGACCGCCGCCACCAAGCCCGCACCATCACCGGCAGACACCGACTCGATGATCTTCTGGATGTGCTGGCGGTCGACCGCGCCCAGCATCTGCCGCACGCTGGCTTCGAGCAGGCCACCATTGCCAAAGGCGATGGCCTGGTCGGTCAAGGACAAGGCGTCGCGCATGGAGCCACGTGCCGCGCGGGCCAGCAAGCTCAAGGCCCCCGGCTCGGCGCTGATGCCCTCTGCGGCCATCACCTGGTGCAGGTGGTCCTGCACGGTCTGCATGGCCATCGGGCGCAGATTGAACTGCAGGCACCGTGACAGCACCGTGACAGGCACCTTCTGCGGATCGGTGGTCGCGAGCACGAACTTGAGGTAGTCGGGCGGCTCTTCCAGCGTCTTCAACATGGCGTTGAAGGCGTGGTTGGTCAGCATGTGCACTTCGTCGATCATGTAGACCTTGAAGCGCCCGACCACCGGCTTGTAGACCGACTGGTCCAGCAATTGCGAGATCTCTTCGACGCCACGGTTGGACGCCGCGTCCAGCTCGACGTAGTCCACGAAACGGCCCGAATCGATGTCGCGGCAAGGCTGGCACTGGCCACACGGGTGCGCCGTGATGCCGCCACCGCCGTCCGGCCCCACGCAGTTGAGCGACTTGGCCAGGATGCGCGACACCGTGGTCTTGCCCACGCCCCGCGTACCGGTGAACAAATAGGCGTGGTGCAAGCGCTGCTGCGTGAGCGCGTTGCTCAGCGCCTGGACCACGTGCCCCTGGCCAACCATGGCTTCGAAACTGTGTGGACGGTATTTGCGGGCAAGGACCATTGAACTCATCGCGCGATTTTACCGGGCGCAACGCGGCATATTTCTTGGCGGCAGGCGCAGATTGCAGCCGACAGGACACAAGTTGGGGAAATTGCGCCTCGGGAGCCTCCCTAAGGTATAGGAACAGGCTATGCAATATTCACGTGACGCCCTACAATTTAACGTTGGTGAATCAGGGCAGCTCTTTTTGGCATCGCCAAGCAAGGTTTGCCTGCACCACCGGTTGACTCGTCTATTCCAGGCCCGGAAAAAACGAGTGCAGTCGCCGTATAACCATTCATGGGCCTGTTTTATGTCGTTTGAATCATTGGGGTTGGCCGAACCGTTGCTGAAAGCAATCGCTGAGGCTGGCTACACCGTCCCCACCCCCATCCAGACACAGGCCATTCCAGCCGTGCTCAGTGGTGGTGACCTGCTCGCAGGCGCGCAAACTGGAACGGGCAAAACTGCCGGTTTCACCTTGCCCCTGCTGCACAAATTGGCCGTCACGCCGACACCGCAAGGTGCCCGTCGCCACATCCGCGCCTTGATCCTCACCCCCACCCGCGAACTGGCAGCCCAGGTCGAGGAAAGCGTGCGCGTCTACGGCAAGTACCTGCCACTGCGCTCCATGGTCATGTTCGGCGGCGTGGGCATGAACCCCCAGATCGACGCTTTGCGCCGTGGCGTGGACATCCTGGTGGCCACACCCGGCCGCCTGCTCGATCACCACCAGCAAGGCACCCTGGACCTCCGCCACGTCGAGTATTTCGTCCTGGACGAAGCCGACCGCATGCTCGACATGGGCTTCATCCATGACATTCGCCGCGTGCTGGCCATCGTGCCGCCCAAGAAGCAGAGCCTGCTGTTCTCGGCCACCTTCTCCGACGAGATCAAGGCCCTGGCCGACCGCCTGCTGAACGCGCCCCAGATGATCGAAGTGGCCCGCCGCAACACGACGGCCGAGACCATCTCGCAGAAGATCCACCCGGTCGACCGCGATCAAAAGAAAGAGCTGCTGACCCACCTCATCAAGTCGCAGAACTGGCACCAGGTGCTGGTGTTCACGCGCATGAAGCATGGCGCCAACCGCCTGGTCGAGTACCTGGAAAAGCAAGGCATCACCGCCATGGCGATCCACGGCAACAAGAGCCAGAGCGCCCGCACCCGCGCCTTGGCCGAGTTCAAGTCCGGCGATCTGCAGGTGCTGGTCGCCACCGACATCGCAGCACGCGGCATCGACATCGACCAACTGCCCCACGTCATCAACTACGAGTTGCCCAATGTGGCCGAAGACTATGTGCACCGCATTGGCCGCACAGGCCGCGCTGGCGCCGAAGGCGAAGCCATTTCCTTGGTGTGCGTGGACGAGGAAGGCTTCCTGGCCGACATCGAGAAATTGATCAAGCGCCCGATCGAGCGTGAGGTGATCCAGGGCTTCGAGCCCGATCCCAACGCGAAGGCCGAGCCTATTCAGTTGGGTCGCCGCACCTTGCATGGCGCGCCTGGTGGCGGCGGCCGAGGCGGCTCCAACGGCGGTGGCCGCTCGGGTGGTGGTGGTGGTGGTGGCGGTCGCCCCGCACCTCGTGGCAACTCGCCCCGTGGTGGCTCGGGCGATTCGCGCGGGCCCCGAGGCGGCGGTGGTGGTCGCGGCGTGTCTTCTGCCGCACGCGGCGGCGATCGCACTCGCTGATTCAAGCAAGGCAGCCATGCCTTGAGTCCACAAAAAAACCCGGCCAGGCCGGGTTTTTTTGTGGGTGCGTGAACCGAATTACTTCGTCACGGCAGCCGAGGCGGCTTCGGAAGCCTTGTGAGCGGCCTTCTTGGCGTGGTGCTTGGCCTTCTTGGCAGCCTTGGTGGCCTTGGACGCGGCAGCGGAGGCTTCAGGAGCGGCAGAAGGTGCTGCGTCAGCGGCGAAAGCGCCAACAGCGAACATCGAAGCGACCAGAGCGGCGATCAGTTTCTTCATGGAAAACTCCAAAGGGTTTGAATGAGGTTGGTGTTCAGACCCAGGGATCCTGAATCTGTAGGTGCTCAACGCGGGCCGAAATAAGCCGGTTGACAGCGCGTGCATAAATTTTTTAATTCTTTGGCGCAAAGCTTTATTCAAAACGCTGCTCACGCAGCCATTTGGTGGCCACCCATTTTTCGCCGTCCATCACCGGCGCGCCACCATGAAGGGTCTGGGTCATGGGGTGTGGCAAGGCATAACTGAAAAACACCGCGTTGCCCGCCACGGCACTCACTTCCAAACCAATGTCGGGGAACACCGTGGCGCCACCCGCCTGCGGCGTATTGAGGTAGGTCACCAGGGTGGCCACGCGCTGGCCGCCCCGGCGAAGAATGGTCGGCGTCCCGGGCTGGCTGGGGTCGAAATAATCGTAGTGCGGCTTGTACTCGGCCCCAGGCCCATAACGCAGGATCTGCAGCCCTTCCCCACGTTCGATCGGCCAGTTCACCAACGCGGCGATGCGCGCCTCGATGCGCTGGCAAAGCTCGTTTTCGGCCCGCGCGAAAAACATGCCTTCGCTGGTGCGCGCCACGTTGACCTCGCTTCCGCCAGTGGCATTGATCACCGTTTCGGAGCGAGCCAGCCGAGGGCGGGCCAGTTCGACCATCTCCTGGCATTCTTGTGCGGACAGCAAGCCTCCCAGCACCAGCACGCGCGGACGGGCCATGCTGACCAGCACCCGCACCTCGCGGTCATGGGCCCACAGCGCTGTGGCGCCCGAGGCCAATGCTGGCTCGGGCAAGGGCTGGCCCGCCTGCATCAGCGGCCAGGCGTGTTCCTTCAAGGTATTCTCGAGAGCGGTCAGCGCCGTGTCTTCATGCCAGCCACTGGCTTTCATCGCGCTGAGCACGGACTCCACGCTGTGGCCCGCGCTGGACTGCTCGATGATCCATTGCCGCAGTTCCGGCGTGATGAGCTGCTCGTGCATGCCGGCGCCTTTCGCTCAAGACTCCAGGCGTCGCCGGAACACCAGGCGATCGGGCTCGGACACGTCCTCGACATGGGCGTAGCCTTCGGCCTTGAAGTGGCGCAAATCTTTCAAGGTCTTGGCCCGGTGGACGATGGCGTGGCGCGCCATCAGCCCCCGCGCCCGCTTGGCATGGAAGCTGATGACCTTCCATTGGCCAGACTTCCAGTCTTCGAAGACGCATTCGACCACGCGGCCCTTGAGCGCCTTGCGCTTGACCGCCTTGAAATATTCTTGCGACGCGAGGTTGACGATGAGGTCGTCGCGCTGTTTGGCCAGGCGCTCGTTCAGGTGCAAGGCCAGCGTGTCGCCCCACCAGGCGTAGAGGTCCTTGCCACGGGGGTTGGGCAGCTTGGTGCCCATTTCCAGCCGGTAGGGCTGCATCCAGTCCAGGGGGCGCAGCACGCCGTACAAGCCGCTCAGCATGGCGACGTGCTCCTGGGCCCAGTCCAGGTCGGCTTGCTTCAGCGTGGCCGCCTCAAGCCCACCGTAGACATCGCCGTTGAAGGCCAGCACGGCCTGCTTGCTGTTCTTGGCGGTGAAGCGGGGGCGCCAGGCGCCATAGCGCGCCACGTTGAGCGTGGCCAGGGCATCGCTCAGGTCCATGAGGGAAGCGATCTGCGCCGGCGTGTAGGGGCGCAGCAGGTCGATCAAATGCGCGGCCTCCTTGGCGAACACGGGCAAGGTGTGTTGATCGGTGGTGGGAGGGGTCTCGTAGTCGAGGCTTTTGGCGGGGGACAGCAGGATCAGCATGGCGGTGTTGGCGGGTGTGAAACCCATGACTGAGGGCATGATAAAGCGACTCGGCACCCGGAGACCTAGAATACGGGATTGCTGTCCCCACATTGAATCCATGGCCCTCTACAGCATCCAGGACAAGCGTCCTCAAACCCACCCTTCCGTCTACGTCGCCGAATCCGCCGACGTGATCGGCGATGTGCAACTGGCAGAGGGCAGCAGTGTCTGGCCCCAGGCCACCCTGCGCGGGGACAACGAACCCATCCGCATCGGCGAGCGCTCGAATGTGCAGGAGTCGTCGGTGCTGCACACCGACATCGGCTTCGCGCTGACGGTGGGCGCCGACGTGACCATCGGCCACCAGGTGATGCTGCACGGCTGCACCATCGGCGATGGCGCCCTGATCGGCATCCAGGCCGTGGTGCTGAACGGCGCCGTCATCGGCAAGAACTGCCTGGTGGGCGCGGGCGCGTTGGTCACCGAAGGCAAGGTGTTCGATGCCGAAGGCATGCTGATCCTGGGCAGTCCGGCCAAGGTCGTGCGCCCCCTGAATGAGATGGAACTCGCCCGCATGCGCATCGGCACCGCCATGTACGTGCAAAAAGCCGGCGAGTTCAAGACAGGCCTGGTGCGCATCGACGCCACCAAAGAGTGAATGCGATGACCACCGAACTGCACAAATTTTTGTTCGAAGGCTTGCCCGTTCGGGGCATGCTGGTTCGACTGACCGATGCCTGGCAGGAAGTGCTGCGCCGACGCGATCCCAGCGAAGCGTTCGAGGAGCCCGTTCGCCAGTTGCTGGGCGAGATGGCCGCGGCCGGCGTGCTGATGCAGGCGAACATCCAGTTCAATGGCGCCGTGGTGCTGCAGATCTTTGGCGACGGCCCCGTGAAGGTGGCCGTGGCCGAGGTCCAGCCCGACCTGGGCTTTCGGACCACGGCCAAGGTGGTGGGTGAATTGCCTTCGACCGACTCGGGCCACCTGCCCCTGGACGTGATGGTCAACGTGGGCGGTGAAGGCCGCTGCGCCATCACCCTGGACCCGCGCAGCCGCATGCCCGGCCAGCAGCCCTACCAGGGCGTGGTGCCGCTGTACGACGACCACCGCGAACCCCTGCTCCAGTTGAGCGAGGTGCTCGAGCACTACATGCTGCAATCCGAGCAACTCGACACCAAGCTGATCCTGGCGGCCAATGACGACATCGCCGCCGGACTGCTGATCCAGCGCCTGCCCATGGAAGGCGCCGGCAACCTGGGCGGCCAACGCTCGGCCGAAGATGAGATCGGTCTGAACGAGGCTTACAACCGCATCTCGCATCTGGCCGCCACCCTGACGCGCGAAGAGCTGTTGACCCTGGACGCCGACACCATCCTGCGCCGGCTGTTCTGGGAAGAGGACGTGGTCCGCTTCGAGCCCCTGACCGGCGCCGAAGGCCCGCATTTCGCCTGCACCTGTTCACGCGAGCGCGTGGGCACCATGCTGCGCAATCTGGGACGCGAAGAGGTCGAAAGCATCCTGACCGAGCAGGAGCAGATCGACGTGGGTTGCGAGTTCTGCGGCACCCACTACCGCTTCGATGCGGTGGACGCGGCCGAGCTGTTCACCGAGGAATCCGATCACCCGCCGGGCTCGGACCGCCTGCAGTAAGCAGCCGGGTTGGCCTCGACAAGGCTCAAGCGCGGGGCAGCCAGTGCTGCTCGCATTCGCCGTCGTCGCACTTGTCGCAGACCCAGCGCCAGCGCGGCCGTTGCGCGTTGTCCTGGGCCCGCCGCGCGGCCGTCAAAGCTTGCCGAACCGTGATCAGGGCCTGCTGCAAACGGTGCGCCCCTTGCCCAGCCACCACCGAGAAAGGCAACCCAGCCTGAACCAGGTGATGCCGGATCAAGGTGTCCACCGGTTCACGCACGTGGGCGCCATCGCGCTGCAGGCCATCGGCTTCCCAGGGCAAGTCCAGGGCGGTCAGCAAGGTCAGGTCGGCTTGGGCATGGTCGGCCAAGGCCTGTCCGTACAAGGTTTGGTCATCGAACAGGTAGTCGCTGTAGACCGCCGTCATCAGGGCGGTCGTGTCGCTCACCACCACGCTGTGCGTCCGTGACGCCGACGCCATGCGCTGCGTTTGCGCCAGCGCGATGGCGGCCTGTTCATGGGGGTATGGCGTTCGGCCGAGGTCGTCGCAAAACTCGCGCAGGACCTCCGGCACCATCACCGCGTTCAAGCCATCGGCCCTCAGGGCCGCGGCCAGACCGCGGGCCAAGGTGGTCTTGCCCGTGCTTTCCGCGCCGACGATGGCGAAGACGAAACCTCGCTCAGCCACGGTCGGGCATGGGCGCCACATGGCGCCGCCACTGTTGCCAGCCGGCCACCGACAGCACCGCGAACAAGCCATACAGGATGACTGTCAGCCACAGGCCCTTGTGGCCAAACAGGCCCATGCTCACGATGTTCACCATCAACCAGGTCGACCAGTTCTCGATGTACTTGCGGCCCAGCAGCCATTGGCCAACCAGGCTGGCCGAGGTAGGCAAGGCGTCCAGGTAGGGCACGTCCGAATCGGTGGCATGGTCCAGCAGCAGGCCCAGCAAGGGCCACATGAGCAGCGCCGCGCTCAGCGCCCACCAGCGCCCTCTCCGGCCCAAGGCCTGCGGCTTGAGAGACTCATTGAGTTGATTGCGCCCCCACAGCCATTGCCACCAGCCCCAGCACGACAGGGCCACGAACACCAGCTGCAAGGACGCCTCGCCATACAACCTGCTGCGCGCGAACAGCACGCCATACAGCAGGGAACTGACGATGGCCAAAGGCCAGGCCCAGGGGTTGATGCGCAAGTTGAAAAGCACCATGCCCAGGGAAAGGGCAAAGGCCCAGACCTCAAGGTGGGACACCGGCACGCCCCAGGCCGTGAACAGCGGCGCGAGCCACGGATCAGCCCAGGCGAAGAGGTCGGACAGCGGCGCGTCGTTGAGCATCAAGGCGTGGCAGCGGAGGCCTCGCCAGCGTTGGCTGGTGCGATGGAAGTCGGCGGCGACTGACGGGTGCTGGTCAGTTGCACGTAGATTTCGTCAGGCTTGATCATGCCCAGCTCGGTGCGGGCCTTTTCCTCGACCATTTCCAGGCCTTCCTGGAGGTCGCGGACCTCGGCAACCAACTGCTCATTGACAGCCTGCGCCTGGTTGTTGCGCTCTTGCTGCCGCTGAACCTGCTCGCGCAAGGCCATGACACGCGGCACGCCACCTTTGCCGAACCAGAGTTCGGCATGCACCACGGCCAGGAGGGCCAGGAGAACGATGGTGGCGACGCGCATTCTTTCAATTTTAACAGACTGGCGGATGCGCGATTCAGGCTGCTTGACGAATCCCGAGATCGACGCGATCCGCTTCGCGGGGTTCGGCCAGCTCGGGCTTGGGCACGGTGTAGCCGAGTCTGCGCTTGAGGAAAGGGGTTTCGATGAGTTTGTAGCTGAGCGCGGCCACGGGCAGGAAAAGGACCAGGCAAACGAATGCCGCCAACAGTGCCAAGGGGGCATTGTCCAGACTCAGGACGTGGCGGTCGACGAACTCCGCCAGCCTGAACACCACGAAGGTGTGCAGCAGGTAGATCGAATAGGAATAACGCCCTACCATGGCCGCGAAACGGGAGGCACGCCCCGTCGAATGCTGGAACGAGGTGTCGTACCAGGCAACGGTCAGCCCGTAGAAAACACCTTCGATGGTGGTGATGAACA
Organism: Aquabacterium sp.; assembly: GCF_050725395.1. Lineage (GTDB taxonomy): Bacteria > Pseudomonadota > Gammaproteobacteria > Burkholderiales > Burkholderiaceae_C > Aquabacterium. The sequence continues at coordinate 149,925 of NZ_JBOHHL010000006.1, forward strand.
CCCACCAGGACGACATGTCGGTCCGCTGCGAAAACAGGCTGCCCTGGTGATCCACGTATGACATGAGCCCGCAGAAAAACGCGGCGGCCAGCAGCCACCAGGCATGCTTGCCCTGGATGGACGAACGCCAGTGGTAGGCCAGGCAACCCAGCAGGAACTGATCGATCCGGCCGACCATCGTGTAATACGAGAGGTAGCCGATATGCTCGGTCAGGCCATGGATGACCACGCGCAGGGCGAGCGCCGCCAGCACGATCAGCAGGAGCGCGCCACGGCTTCTGGCGGCCAGCCACAGGATGAGCGGCAGCAGCAAATAGAAATGCATTTCCACGGTGATCGACCAGGCGCCTTGCGGCAGCGTGGGCCCCAACCACCCCCACAGAAGCCGGTGTGGAACGTCCAAGCCATCATGGGTGACGAGGCTTTTGACGTAAGCGGCCAGAATCACGACCGTCAGCAGTGGCAGCAACCTCAAGACCCGGTTCGCCAGGAAACGGCCATGCAGAAGGCGCTGCCCATCGGTCAAGCGGGCAAACAGGTAGCCGCTCAAAACCATGAACAAAGAGACGCCGGTGTAGCCCTGCGTCAGCAGGGACAAGGGCGCGAACCAGGGCGCCGAACCGTCGAGCGGGACGATGTTGCTCGAATGGATGAAGTGCCAGCAGAACACCATCAGCACGGCCAAGGCCCGCAAATGGTCCAGGCCCATGTAGTACTTCCCAGAAGATGATTTCACCCGTCCCCCTGCTTGCGTTCGTTATATGGGCAGGATTTTCGTTCAAATGGGCATGGGCTGGCCCCCCGCGAATGAGCGGACCCAAGAAAAAAGGGCCCGAAGGCCCTTTGGATTAACGCAGGTTGTAGAAGGCGCTGCGGCCTGGGTAAACGGCCACGCCGCCGAGGTCCTCTTCGATGCGCAGCAGCTGGTTGTACTTGCTGATGCGGTCGGAACGGCTCATCGAACCGGTCTTGATCTGGCCGGCGTTCAAACCCACCGCGATGTCGGCGATGGTGTTGTCTTCGGTTTCGCCCGAGCGGTGGCTGATGACGGCGGTGTAGCCGGCGCGCTTGGCCATCTCGATGGCGGCGAAGGTTTCGGTCAGCGTGCCGATCTGGTTGATCTTGATCAGGATCGAGTTGGCGATGTTCTTGTCGATGCCCTCTTTCAGGATCTTGGTGTTGGTGACGAACAGGTCGTCGCCCACCAGCTGAACCTTCTTGCCCAGCACTTCGGTCAGGTGCTTCCAGCCGGCCCAGTCGCCTTCGGCCATGGCATCTTCGATCGAGATGATCGGGTACTTGTCGCACCAGGTGGCCAGGATGCTGGTCCACTCTTCGGCCGTCAGGCTCAGGCCTTCGCCTTCGAGGTGGTACTTGCCGTCCTTGTAGAACTCGCTGCCGGCGCAGTCCAGGCCCAGGGCGATCTGCTCACCGGCGATGAAGCCGGCCTTGTCGATGGCTTCCAGGATCAGCTGGATGGCGGCTTCATGGCTGGCCACGTTGGGGGCAAAACCGCCCTCGTCGCCCACGGCCGTGCTCATGCCCTTGTCGTGGATGATTTTCTTGAGCGCGTGGAAGACTTCGGCGCCGTAGCGGATGGCTTCCTTGAAGGTGGGCGCGCCCACCGGCAGGATCATGAATTCCTGGATGTCCAGGTTGTTGTTGGCGTGCGCGCCGCCGTTGATGACGTTCATCATCGGCACGGGAAGCTGCACGGCGCCCATGCCGCCAAAGTAGCGGTACAGGGGCAGGCCGGATTCTTCCGCGGCGGCGCGGGCCACGGCCATCGACACGGCCAGCATGGCATTGGCACCCAGGCGGCCCTTGTTGTCGGTGCCGTCGAGGTCGATCAGGGTCTGGTCCAGGAAGGCTTGTTCGGAGGCATCGAGGCCCAGCACAGCTTCGGCGATCTCGGTGTTGATGTGTTCAACGGCCTTGAGCACGCCCTTGCCCAGGTAGCGGGACTTGTCGCCATCGCGCAGCTCGATGGCTTCGCGCGAGCCGGTGGACGCGCCAGAAGGCACGGCGGCGCGGCCCATGACGCCGCTTTCCAGCAGCACGTCGCATTCAACGGTGGGGTTTCCTCGGCTGTCGATGATTTCGCGGCCGATGATGTCAACGATGGCACTCATCCAGTGATCCTCAAAGCGGTTTGATGTTGAAAATTTAAGAGACTGACCCGGTCAATTGAAATTGGTTTCCAGGAAGCCGTTCTTCTTGGTGATGCGGTCCAGCTCGACCAGGGTGGCGAGCAGCGCCTTCATGTGCTTGAGCGGCACGGCGTTGGGGCCGTCGCTCAGGGCACAGGCGGGATCGGGGTGGGTCTCCATGAACAGGCCGGAGATGCCCACCGCCACGGCCGCGCGCGCCAGCACGGGGACGAACTCGCGTTGGCCGCCAGAGCTGGTGCCCTGCCCGCCCGGCAACTGCACCGAGTGGGTCGCGTCGAACACGACGGGTGCATTCGTTTCGCGCATGATGGCCAGCGAACGCATGTCGGACACGAGGTTGTTGTAGCCGAAGCTGACACCGCGCTCGCAGGCCATGAACACGTCGTCAGGCAGGCCCTTTTCGCGCGCGGCGGCACGGGCCTTGTCGATGACGTTCTTCATGTCGCCAGGGGCCAAAAATTGGCCCTTCTTGATGTTGGCGGGCTTGCCGCTCTGGGCCACGGCGCGGATGAAGTCCGTTTGGCGGCTCAGGAAGGCGGGCGTTTGAAGCACATCGACGACGGACGCGACCAAAGGCACTTCGGCCTCGGTGTGCACGTCGGTCAGGATGGGCACGTTCAACTCGCGCTTGACCTTGGCCAGGATCTCCAGGCCCTTTTCCATGCCGGGGCCACGGAAGGACGTGCCCGACGAGCGGTTGGCCTTGTCGTAGCTGGACTTGAAGATGAAGGGGATGCCCAGCTCGGCGCACACTTCTTTGAGCGTGCCGGCGGTGTCCATCTGAAGCTGCTCGGACTCGACCACGCACGGGCCGGCGATCAGGAAGAAAGGGTGGCCGAGGCCAACGTCGAATCCACAAAGCTTCATACAGCGCCCTTCTTTTGGTGTTGGTCCAAGGCGGCCTTGATGTAGCCGGTGAACAGCGGGTGGCCGTCCCACGGGGTCGACTTGAACTCGGGGTGGAACTGCACGCCGACATACCAGGGGTGAACCGACTTGGGCAGTTCGACCATCTCGGTCAGCTTTTCGCGCTGGGTGATGGCGGAGATGACCAGACCAGCCTCTTGCAGGCGATCGAGGTAGCGCTCATTGGCTTCGTAGCGGTGGCGGTGGCGCTCGGTCACCACGTCGCCATAGATCTCGTGCGCGATGGTGCCGGGCTTGACGTCCGAGCTTTGCGCGCCCAGGCGCATGGTGCCGCCCAGGTTGGAGTTGACGTCGCGCTTTTGAATGCTGCCATCGGCGTCCAGCCACTCGTCGATCAGGGCGATGACGGGGTTGGACGTTTCCGGGTCGAACTCGGTGCTGTTGGCGTTGGCCAGGCCGGCCTTGTGGCGCGCGTATTCGATGGTGGCGACCTGCATGCCCAGGCAGATGCCCAGGTAAGGCACGCCGTGCTCACGCGCATATTGCGCCGCGATGATCTTGCCTTCGACGCCGCGTTTGCCGAAGCCGCCGGGCACCAGGATGGCGTCGTACTTGGCCAGGGTATCGGCCGTTTCGGGCGTCAGCGTTTCAGAGTCAACGTACTCGATGTTGACGCGGGCATGGTTGTGGATGCCAGCGTGGCGCAACGCCTCGTTGAGCGACTTGTACGAATCCGACAGGTCGGTGTACTTGCCGCACATGGCGATGGTGACGGTACTCTTGGGGTGCTCGACTTCCTTGACCAGCGTGTCCCAGCGCGACAGGTCGGCGGGCTTGGTGGTCAGTTGCAGCTTGGCGCAGATCAGGTCGTCCAGACCCTGCTCGTGCAGCATGCGCGGCACCTTGTAGATGCTGTCGGCGTCCCACACCGAAATCACGCCGGATTCGGGCACGTTGGTGAAGAGCGAGATCTTCTCGGCTTCGTCGTGCGGGATGGCGCGGTCGGCACGGCACAGCAAGGCATCGGGCTGGATGCCGATTTCGCGCATTTTCTGCACGGTGTGCTGGGTGGGCTTGGTCTTCAACTCGCCGGCTGCTGCGATGAAGGGCACGTAGGTGAGGTGCACGAAAGCGGTGTTGCCGGGGCCCATCTTCAGGCTCATCTGGCGCACGGCTTCCAGGAAGGGCAGCGATTCGATGTCGCCCACGGTGCCGCCGATTTCAACGATGGCCACGTCCACCGCATCGGGCAGGCCGAAACCGGCGCCGCGGCGGATGAAATCCTGGATCTCATTCGTGATGTGGGGGATGACCTGAACGGTCTTGCCCAGGTAATCGCCACGGCGTTCTTTTTCAAGGACGCTCTTGTAGATCTGGCCGGTGGTGAAGTTGTTGCTGCGCTTCATCCGGGTGGTGATGAAACGCTCGTAGTGGCCGAGGTCAAGGTCGGTTTCGGCCCCGTCGTCGGTCACGAACACCTCGCCATGCTGGAACGGCGACATGGTGCCCGGGTCCACGTTGATGTACGGGTCGAGCTTGATGAGGGTCACGGAGAGGCCACGCGATTCGAGAATGGCGGCCAAAGAAGCGGCTGAGATGCCCTTGCCAAGCGAGGACACCACACCGCCCGTGACGAAGACGAACTTGGTCATTGCGCGTTAGCGTTGGCTCATTACGCCAAACGCTGCGGTGGTAAAGCGGCATTATAGGCGCTTGGCCGGCCCTGGCCAGCGGGTTCGCGTGCTTTGCCACCGGAATGCGGGCTTCGCGGCAGCGACATCGCAGACAATGGCGCCCTGATTTTTTCAACCCACGTTTTTAAACCGCGAGCAACATGGCTTTCAGCGACAACCTCCAACAACTCCCGGCCGTTTCCCACCTGGCAGGCCTGCAATTGACCGACGCCACGGGCGCGGTGGTGGCCACCATTGAAAACAAGCCGGGCCAGGCTGGCTCGCTGGCCGTCTACGCCTCGCTGGCCAATGCATCCGGCGTCATCGACGCCGAAGCCGCTTCACGCGGCCTGGACATCTACGCCGAACACACGGTGGATGCCCGCGCTAATCCCGGCAAGCACCCCAACATCGACCGCCTGATCACCCTGATCGCTGAAGGCGGGCAATGGCAGGTCAAGCTGCTGCCAGCCTGACCTGATCAGGACGCTCAGCCCACCCAGCGGCGGGCGTTCTGGAACAGGCGCAGCCAAGGGCTGTGCGCGGCCTTGTCACCGCTGGTCCAGCTCAACTGCACATTGCGGAAGACGCGCTCGGGGTGCGGCATCATGGCCGTGAAGCGGCCATCGGCCGTGGTCACGGCGGTCAGGCCGCCGGGACTGCCGTTCGGGTTGAAGGGATAGGCCTCGGTGGCCGCGCCCTTGTTGTCCACAAAGCGCAATGCTTGCTTGACCTGCTGGGCATTGCCGCGCTGCGAGAAGTCGGCAAAGCCCTCACCATGCGCCACCGCGATGGGCATCCGGCTGCCGGCCATGCCGGCGAAGAACAGCGAAGGGCTTTCCAACACCTCGACCTGACTCAGGCGGGCCTCAAAGCGCGTGCTTTGGTTGTGCGTGAACTTGGGCCAGTCCTGCGCACCGGGGATGATGGGGCTCAATGCCGCCAGCATCTGGCAACCGTTGCAGATGCCCAAAGCGAAGGTGTCGGTTCGGCCAAAGAATTCGGCGAACTGCTCGGCCAGCAAGGCATTGAACATGATCGAGCGGGCCCAGCCTTCGCCGGCGCCCAAGGTGTCGCCGTAGCTGAAACCACCGCAGGCGATGAAGCCCTTGAATTGGTCCAGGCGGGCGCGGCCGGCCTGCAGGTCGCTCATGTGCACGTCGAAGGTGTCGAAGCCGCCCAGGTGCATGGCGTAGGCCATTTCCAGGTGGCTGTTGACGCCCTGCTCGCGCAGGATCGCGACCTTGGGGCGCGCCTGGTTGATGAAAGGCGCGGCCACATTCTCCGAGGGGTCGAAGCTCAATCGCACATGCAGGCCCGGATCGCTGGCCAAGCCCACGGCGGCATGCTCGCTGTCGGCACAGGCGGGGTTGTCGCGCAGTTGGGCGATGCGCCAGCTGACCTCGTCCCAGGTCTTGTGCAATTGCTCCAGCGGTGCGCTGAACACGGCCTTGGCATCGCGCCAGACTTCGACCACGCCCTTGGCGTTGGGCTTGCCGATGACGTGGCTGTGCTTGGACAGCCCATGCTCGCGCAGGGTTTGCAGCACGGCATCGCGATCAAAGGTGCGCACCTGCAGCACCACGCCCAGCTCTTCGTTGAACAAGGCCTTCAAGGTCAGCTCGTTGCGGCGCTCGCCCACCTGGCCGGCCCAGTTTTTGGAATCGCCCATGTCGGCACGGCTGTCGCTGATGCCGTCGCCTTCGGTGACGAGCATGTCCACGTTCAGGCTGACGCCCGTGTGGCCGGCGAAGGCCATTTCACAGGCCGTGGCCCACAGGCCGCCGTCGGCACGGTCGTGGTAGGCCAACAGCTTGCCTTGCGAGCGCAGGGCGTTGACGGCGCTCACCAGTTGCTTGAGCAACTCTGGGTTGTCCAGATCGGGCACGGCGTTGCCGAACTGGTTCAGCACCTGCGACAGGATCGAGCCGCCCAAGCGGCCCTGGCCTTGGCCCAGGTCGACCAGGATCAAGGTGGTGTCCAGGGATTGGCCGGACTCCTGCGTGATCAGTTGCGGCGTGAGCGTGGGGCGCACATCGGCGATGGACGCGAAGGCGGTCACGATCAGCGACACGGGGGCCGTCACTTGCCTGGTTTCGCCTTGTTCCGAAGACCAACGCGTGCGCATCGACAGCGAATCCTTGCCCACGGGGATGGACACGCCCAAGGCCGGGCACAACTCCATGCCCACGGCGCGCACGGTTTCGTACAAGGCGGCGCAGGCCAATCTCTTCATCCGCTTCAGCCAGGCCGACAGCTCCAC
>NZ_JBOHHL010000007.1:0-149389 GCF_050725395.1 Aquabacterium sp.
GTTTCGCCTTGTTCCGAAGACCAACGCGTGCGCATCGACAGCGAATCCTTGCCCACGGGGATGGACACGCCCAAGGCCGGGCACAACTCCATGCCCACGGCGCGCACGGTTTCGTACAAGGCGGCGTCTTCACCGGCCTCGCCACACGCGGCCATCCAGTTCGCCGACAGCTTGACGCGGCCCAGTTCGATGGGCGCGGCCAGCAGGTTGGTGATGGCCTCGGCCACGGCCATGCGCCCCGATGCCGGCGCGTTGACGGCGGCCAACGGTGTGCGCTCGCCCATGCTCATGGCTTCGCCGGCGAAGCCCTTGAAGTCGGCCAGCGTGACGGCGCAATCGGCCACGGGCACTTGCCAAGGGCCGACCATCTGGTCGCGGTGGTTCAGGCCACCCACGGTGCGGTCACCGATGGTGATCAGGAAGCGCTTGCTGGCCACGGTGGGGTGGCGCAGCACGTCGAACGCCAGCTTGTCGAGCGACAGGCCGGTCAATTCGACCAGGCCGCCATCGCGCTTCACGCTCTTGACATCGCGGTGCATCTTGGGCGGCTTGCCCAGCAGCACGTCCATCGGCATGTCGATGGGGCGGTCGGCATCGGGGTTGGCCAGGGCCGTGTCTTCCAGCACCAACTGGGGCTCGTCCGTGGTCACGCCCACCACGCCGAAGGGGCAGCGTTCGCGCTCGCACATGGCGCTGAAGATGGGCAGGCTTTCAGGCGCGATGGCCAGGACGTAACGCTCCTGGCTTTCATTGCACCAAATCTCTTTGGGGGCCAGGCCGGACTCTTCCAGCGGTACCTTGCTCAAATCAAAACGCGCGCCTTTGCCCGCGCCATCGACCAGTTCAGGGAAGGCATTGGAGATGCCGCCCGCACCCACGTCGTGGATGGCCAGGATGGGGTTGCTCGCCCCCAGGTTCCAGCAATGGTTGATGACCTCTTGCGCGCGGCGCTGGATCTCGGGGTTGCCACGCTGCACCGAGTCGAAGTCCAGGTCAGCAGCATTGGTGCCCGCCGCCATCGAACTGGCCGCGCTGCCGCCCATGCCGATGCGCATGCCCGGCCCGCTCAACTGGATCAGCAAGGTGCCCGCTGGAAACTGAACCTTGTGCGTCTGCGTGGACGCGATCGTGCCCAGGCCGCCCGCGATCATGATGGGCTTGTGGTAACCACGGCGGATGGCGTCGGCGCCCTCGCCCACGGTCTGCTCGTACACGCGGAAATAGCCCGCCAGGTTGGGCCGGCCGAACTCGTTGTTGAAGGCGGCGCCACCCAGGGGGCCGTCGATCATGATCTGCAGCGGACTGGCGATGTGCTCGGGCTTGCCGACCGGGTTCTGCTCCCAGGGTTCGTTGGTGCCTGGCAGGTGCAGGTTGGACACCGAGAAGCCCGTCAGGCCCGCCTTCGGACGCGAGCCGCGGCCCGTGGCGCCTTCGTCGCGGATCTCGCCACCCGCGCCCGTTGATGCACCAGGGTAAGGCGAAATTGCCGTGGGATGGTTGTGCGTCTCGACCTTCATCAGCACGTGCGCCAATTCAGGCTTGGCCTGGTACTGCGGCGCGTTGGTGTAGCCCGCGGGCATCCAGCGTTCGATCTCGTGGCCTTCCATCACCGAGGCATTGTCGGAATAGGCCACCACCGTGTGCTGTGGATTGAGCTTTTCGGTGTTGCGGATCATGCCAAACATCGACAGGTCTTGCGCCTGACCATCGATGGTGAACTGGGCGTTGAAAATCTTGTGGCGGCAGTGCTCGCTGTTGGCCTGCGCGAACATCATCAGCTCGACATCGGTCGGGTTGCGCTTGAGGCCCGTGAAGGCGTTGACCAGGTAGTCGATTTCGTCATCCGACAAGGCCAGGCCGAAGGTCTTGTTGGCGGATTCCAGCGCGCCACGGCCTTGGCCCAGCACGTCCACATGCGCCATGGGCTGGCCGGGCTTTTCGTCGAACAGGTGTTGTGCCTCGTCGCGCGACAGGGCCACACTTTCGGTCATGCGGTCGTGCAGCAGCGCCGCGGCGGCGCTCAACTCGACCGGTGTCAGGGGCTTGGTGCCCCCGGTGATGGCACCCAGCAAGCCGGCCTTCAAAGTCAGGCGGTACTCGGTGACGCGCTCGACCCGGCGAATCTTCAGCCCGCAGTTGTGCGCAATGTCCGTGGCCTTCGAGGCCCAGGGCGAGACCGTTCCCAGGCGGGGCATGACCACGATCAGATCACCGTCCGTCGTGCCTTGGTAGGGATCGCCGTAAGTCAGCAGGCCCGACAGTGTGTCCGATTCTCCAGCGACCAGTGCGTGGTCGGCAGAAACCCAGTGCACATGGCGGGCGTGCACGCCGGTGATCTTGGGATTGATGGCCTGCAGTTTGGGCAGCAAGGCCTGGACTTGGTGGGGGGCCAGGGCGTTGCCGCCCTCGAAATGCATCAGGTGGTGGGTGCGATCGGTCACGGCGTGGGGCCCTTTGCGGGGCTTTCGGGGCTGTCGTTGGGCGGGCGTGCGAGGAAACCCGGCATTTTAAGCGGCTATGTGCACCCTGCGGCCGGTTTTCTGATGCCCTTGGCTTTTCGAGAGCCCCCTGAAACCGGGATAATCCTGCCCCATGAGCATCACCATCAAAACAGGCGCCGAAATCGACGCCATGCGCCTCGCCGGCCGCCTCGCCTCCGAGGTGCTGGACTACCTCACCCCCCACGTCAAGCCGGGCGTGACCACCGAAGCGCTGGACAAGCTGGCCCACGACTACATGGTCAATGTGCAGGGCACCATCCCCGCGCCGCTGAACTACGCGCCGGGCGGACATTCGCCCTACCCCAAGTCCATCTGCACCTCGGTCAACCACACGATCTGCCACGGCATCCCCAACGACCGGGCCCTCAAAAACGGTGACATCGTCAACCTCGACATCACCGTCATCAAGGACGGCTGGCACGGCGACACCAGCCGCATGTTCGTGGTGGGCGAAGGCTCGATCGCGGCCAAGCGTCTGTGCAACCTCACCTACGAAGCCATGTGGCGCGGCATTGCCAAGGTCAAGCCGGGCGTGCGCCTGGGCGACATCGGCAACGCCATCCAGTTGTTCGTCGAGAACCAGGGCTTCTCGGTGGTGCGCGAATACTGCGGCCATGGCATCGGCCAGCGCTTCCACGAAGAACCGCAGGTGCTGCACTATGGCCGTCCCGGCACGCTGGAAGAATTGAAACCCGGCATGACCTTCACCATCGAACCCATGGTGAATGCCGGCAAGCGCGACATCAAGGCCCTGCCCGACGGCTGGACCATCGTCACCAAGGACCACTCCCTGTCGGCCCAATGGGAGCACACCGTGCTGGTCACCGAGACCGGCTACGAGGTGCTGACCCTGTCTGCCGGCAGCCCGCCGCCGCCTGCGTTCATCACGGCACAAGCCTGACGGGGGCCGCAGTACCCATGGCCCTGGACATCCCGGCGTTACGCACGCAACTTCGCACGGCCAAGACCGATCTGCTGACCCAGTTCGCCAACGCCCGCCCCATCGCGGCCTCGGCCACGCGGCTGCTGCACAACACGGCCAAGGCTGTGGACCGCAGCCTCACACAATTGTGGGAAGCCAGCGCCATGCCCAAGGGCGCCACCCTGGTGGCCGTGGGCGGCTATGGCCGTGGCGAGTTGTTCCCTCACTCTGACATCGACGTGCTGGTGCTGCTGCCAGTGTCACCGTCGGTGGCCGGCGATGAAGGCCTGTCGCAAAGCGTCGAAAGCTTCATCAGCGCTTGCTGGGACATCGGCCTGGAGATCGGCTCCAGCGTGCGCAGCGTCGAGGAGTGCAGCGAAGAGGCCCAGCGCGACGTGACGGTGCAAACGTCCCTGCTGGAAGCCCGCTTCCTGTGCGGCTCCAAAGCCCGGTTCGAGGAGCTGAAAGATGCCACGTACAAGCACCTCGACCCCGCCGCCTTCATGCGCGCCAAGACGCTGGAACTGCGCCAGCGCCACCACAAGTACGAAGACACGCCTTACGCCCTCGAACCCAATTGCAAGGAGAGCCCCGGGGGCTTGCGCGACCTGCAGGTCGTGCTGTGGGTGGCCCGCGCGGGCGGCCTCGGCAAGAACTGGCACGAACTGGCCACCAAGGGCCTGCTGACGTCTTTCGAGGCGCGCCAACTGCACCGCAACGAAGGCCTGCTCAAGCTGATCCGCGCCCGCCTGCACCAGGTGGCCGGCCGGCGAGAAGACCGCCTGGTGTTCGACCTGCAGGCCGGCGTCGCCGAGACCTTCGGCTACACCAACACGCCCGCCTTGCGCGCCAGCGAAGCCCTGATGCGGCGCTATTACTGGGCGGCCAAGGCGGTCACCCAGCTCAACCAGATCCTGATGCTGAACATCGAGGAGCGCCTGCTCGGCTCGCAGGATGCGCCCATGCGCCCCATCAACGACAAGTTCCTGGACCGGGGCGGTTTTCTGGAAGTGGTCAGCGACGACCTGTACCAGCGCGACCGCCACGCCATCCTCGAAACCTTCCTGGTGCTGCAACACGACAACACGATGAAGGGCCTGTCGGCCCGCACCTTGCGCGCCCTGTACAACGGCCGCGACCTGATGGACGCCGACTTCCGCCGCGACCCAGTCAACCGCCAGACCTTCATGGCCATCCTGAAGGAGCCGCACGGCCTGACCCGCGTCATGCGCCTGCTGAACCAGACCTCGGTGCTGGGCCGCTACCTGTGGGTGTTCCGCCGCATCGTCGGGCAGATGCAGCACGACCTGTTCCACGTCTACACGGTCGACCAGCACATCCTGATGGTGGTGCGCAATGTGCGCCGCTTCTTCATCCCCGAGCACGCCCACGAGTACCCCTTTTGCACGCAACTGGCGGCCGAATGGGACAAGCCCTGGATCCTCTACATCGCCGCGCTCTTCCACGACGTGGCCAAGGGCCGTGGCGGCGACCACTCCGAGCTGGGCGTCAAGGAAGTGCACCGCTTCTGCAAGGAGCACGGCATCAGCCCCGAAGACACCAAGCTGATCCAGTTCCTGGTGGGCGAGCACCTGACCCTGTCCCGCGTGGCCCAGAAGGAAGACCTGAGCGATCCCGAGGTCATCATGGCCTTCGCCAAGCGCATGGGCAGCGAACGCGCCCTGACCGCGCTGTACCTGCTGACCGTGGCCGACATCCGCGGCACCAGCCCCAAGGTCTGGAATGCCTGGAAAGGCAAGCTGCTCGAAGACCTGTACAAGCTCACCTTGCGGGCTCTGGGCGGCGCCCGGCCGCACATGGACGCCGAGATCGAAGCCCGCAAGCAGCAGGCCCGCCATTCGCTGGCCCTGTCTTACCTGCCCGACGAGATCGAGAAGGCCTTGTGGAAGACGCTGGACATGAGCTATTTCGCGCGCCACGATGCGCCCGACATCGCCTGGCACACCCGCAGCCTCTGGCAGTCCGTGGAGACCACCACGCCCATCGTGCGGGCCCGCCTGTCGCCCGCGGGTGAAGGCCTGCAGGTGCTGGTGTATTCGCCCGACCGCGCCGACCTGTTCGCCCGCATCTGCGGCTACTTCGACCGCGCCGGCTTCACCATCCAGGACGCGCGCATCCACACGGCGCTGAGCGGTTATGCCCTGGACACCTTCCAGATCATGTCGGCGCCCAATTCCTCGCAGGAAGGCGTGCACTACCGCGACCTGATCGCCCTGGTCGAGCACCAATTGGCCGAGGCCTGCGCCTCCGACCTGCCGCTGCACGAGCCCAGCAGGGGCCGCCTGTCACGCCGGGTCAAGTCCTTCCCCGTGCCGCCACGCGTCAGCCTGCGCCCGGACGAACGGGCTCAGCGGTGGCTGCTCAGCGTGTCGGCCAGCGACCGCTCAGGCTTGCTGTATGTGATCGCGCGCGTGCTGGCGCGCAATCAGGTCAATGTGCAACTGGCCAAGGTCAGCACCTTGGGCGAACGGGTGGAAGACACCTTCCTGGTCACCGGCCCGGGCCTGCGTCAGGACCGCTCTCAGTTGCGGCTGGAAACCGAATTGCTGGAAGCCATCGCCCCCACCAACGCCTAGGCCGGCTCTTTGGGATCGAGCAATCGCTCAAGGCGGGCGATGCGGTCGCGCAGCAACAACCGGCGCTTCTTGAGCCGACGCAAGGTCAACTCGTCCACAGGGGCCTGTTCGGCGGCACGATCGATGAGGCTGTCGAGGTCGGCATGCTCCATGCGCAACTCGATCAACTGGCGATGAGGGGAATGCAGGTTTTCTTGCATCGGGAACGCAACAGTACTCGCTGACAGGCGCCTAAACAAGGGATGACCCGAAGACTCGCCGCCCCTCGGACCCCATCATTTAGGGATTATAGTTTTCCAATGACTCCCACACCGTCCAGTTACCGCCTCGTGGCCGCCACAGGCATCCACAAAGGTGATCGGCCTTACCAGCAAGACCAGGTCGAGATCCTGCCCCACCCGCGGGCATCCGGCTGTCTGCTGGCGGTGGTGGCCGACGGCATGGGCGGCAAAAGCGGGGGCCGCAAGGCGGCCGACCAGGTCATCATGACCTCGCGCCAGGTTTTTGACCGCTACGTGCCCTCCAAGGACGAAGCCGGCCAGAACCTGCAACAGCTGGTCGAGGAATCCCACCTCATGATCAAGCTGACCGCCATCGCCTTCGAGGAAGAGCCCCACAGCACCGTGGCCGCTTTCATCGTCAACCCCGACCTGTCGGCCGTGATGGTGCACGCGGGCGATTCACGCGTCTACCACTTCCGGGGGCCCGAGCTGGTGCACCGCACGATGGACCACTCCTTCGTGCAACGGCTGGTCAACGAAGGCCAGATCAGCGAGGAAGAGGCGAATGTGCACCCGCAGTCCAACCTGTTGACGGGTTGCCTGGGCACGCAGCAGGATCCGCCGACCACCATCCACCACGTGCACCAGATGGAAGTGGGCGATTCACTGCTGGCCTGCAGCGATGGGCTTTGGCACTACTTCACCCCCAAGGAACTCGGCGCCATCGTCCACACCCTGCCCCCGCGTGAGGCCGCCGAAATGCTGGTAGGCAAGGCAAGGCACCGTGCGCGCTCAGGTGGCGACAACCTGTCGTTGGCCCTGGTCAGGGTCGAATCCACTGCCTGACAGAATCAGGTCAGCGAGGTGTCCACCGTGCGTTTTTCTTCGCTCAGGTATTCCTTGGACTGCATCTCGTTCAGGCGCGACACCGTGCGTGGGAACTCGTGCGCCAAGGGACCTTCGGTGTAAAGCGCTTCGGGCGGCACCGCTGCCGAGATCACCAGCTTGACGCGACGGTCGTACAGCACGTCCACCAACCAGGTGAAGCGCCGCGCTTCGGAAGCCAGCCGCACCGGCATGAGCGGCACCTCGCTCAGCACGATGGTGTGAAAGCGCGTGGCCAGCTCCAGGTAATCGTTCTGAGAGCGCGGGCCGCCGCACAGAGTCTGGAAATCGAACCAGACCACGCCACCCGCCTTGCGGCGTGCCTTCAACACGCGGTGCTCGATGTTCAGCGACGGGTCTTCATCCGCCGATTCGGCCAGCTGGTTGAAGATGCCGGTCATTTCCGCCTCGGTCTCCGGGCCCAGGGGCGTCAGGTACAGGTTGGCGAGTTCGAGCGTGCGTTGGCGGTAGTCGGTGCCGTTGTCCACGTTGACCACCTCCAGCTGGCTCTTCAGCAACTCGATGGCCGGCAGGATGCGGTCACGGTGCAGGCCATTGGGGTAGAGCTGGTCGGGGTGGAAGTTCGACGTGGTGATGATGCTCATGCGGTTGCGGAACATCGCGTCCAACAGCCGGTGCAGGATCATCGCATCGGTCACGTCGGCCACGTGGAACTCGTCGAAGCACACGATGCGGTGCCTGCGGCCCATGCGCTTGGCCAGGATCTCCAGCGGGTCGGCCTGGCCTTTCAGCTCCAGCAGTTGCCGGTGCACCTCGCGCATGAACTCGTGGAAATGCAGGCGCGTCTTGCGCTCCAGCGGCACGGCCTGGAAGAAGCAATCCATGATGAAGCTCTTGCCCCGCCCCACCCCGCCGTACAGGTACACGCCCTTGGGCAGATTGGGGTAGCGCAGCATCTTCGTCAGCGCGTTCGAGCGCTGCGACTTGTACACCGCCCACTCGTCCTGGCAACGCTGCAAGGCGGCAATGCCCTTGAGCTGGGCCGCGTCGGCCTGGTAGCCGCGCTCCTTCAGGCTCCGGTAATACAGGTCGGTGACGGTGGTGTTGGATTGCTGCTGCGCTGCCATGAAATGAAGAGGGGCGACCTCGGCCGCCCCTGTCTGTGCTGATCCGCGAGATCAGAAGTTTAAGGTGCGCTTGTCGACGGCCAGGGCGGCCTCCTTGGTGGCCTCACTCAGCGACGGGTGGGCGTGGCAGATTCGGGCGATGTCTTCGGCGCTGGCCTTGAATTCCATGGCCACCACGGCCTCCGAGATCAGTTCGCTGGCCTGCGGACCGATGATGTGCACGCCCAGGATTTCGTCGGTCTTCTCATCCGCGATGAATTTGACGAAACCGGTGGTGTCCCCCAGCGCGCGCGCGCGGCCATTGGCGGCAAAGGGGAAGGAACCGGCCTTGTAGGGCCGGCCCTCCGCTTTCAACGCCTGTTCGGTTTTGCCGACCCAGGCGATCTCCGGGCTGGTGTAAATCACCCAGGGAATCGTGTTGAAGTTGACGTGGCCATGCTGGCCCGCGATGCGCTCGGCCACCGCCACGCCCTCTTCCTCTGCCTTGTGCGCCAGCATCGGGCCACGCACCACATCGCCAATCGCCCACACATTGGGCAGGTTGGTCTTGCAGTCGTCGTCCACCACGATGGCACCGCGTTCATCCAGCTTCAGGCCCACGGCCTCGGCGTTCAAGCCGTTGGTGTTGGGCACCCGGCCGATCGAGACGATCAGCTTGTCCACGTCCAGCTTCTGAGCGGCACCGGCAGCATCGGTGTAAGCCACGGACACGCCCTTCTTGCCGGCCTTGACCTCGGTGATCTTCACGCCGAACTGGAACTTCAAACCTTGCTTGGTGAAGGCCTTCTGGGCCTCCTTGGCCACTTGCTCGTCGACCGCACTCAGGAAACCCGGCAGCGCCTCCAGGATGGTGACTTCGGCCCCCAGGCGGCGCCAGACCGAGCCCATCTCCAGGCCGATCACGCCCGAGCCGACCACGCCCAGCCTCGAAGGTACTTCGCCGACGCGCAACGCGCCATCGTTCGACAGGATCTGCGTTTCATCGAACGGCGCACCCGGCAACTGGCGGGCGTTCGAGCCCGTGGCGATGATGATGTGCTTGCCCTTCAAGGTGTCGGGCTTGTCGCCGGCCACCTCGATTTCATAGCCACCATCGGCCGCTTTGGTGAACGAGCCACGGCCATGGAAGAAGGTGATCTTGTTCTTCTTGAACAGGTAGAGGATGCCGTCATTGTTCTGCTTGACGACGGTGTCCTTGCGGCCCAGCAGCTTGGCCAGATCAAGGCTCAGGCCTTCAACATTGATGCCATGCTCGGCAAAGTGCTTGCCAGCATGCTCGTAATGCTCGGACGATTGCAGCAGCGCCTTGGACGGGATGCAACCCACGTTCGTGCAGGTGCCGCCGGGCGCGGGGCCACCCTTGGCGTTCTTCCACTCATCAAGGCAAGCGACCTTGAAGCCGAGTTGGGCCGCTCGGATGGCGGCGATGTAGCCGCCAGGGCCACCGCCGATGACGATGACGTCGAATTCTTGGGACATGGAATCTCCTGGGTTTGCAAGTCCGGAGCGCGCCCTTGTGAGGCGCGCCCGGCCGCAAAAACAATGGGTGGGTCAGATGTCGAACAGCAAGCGAGCCGGGTCTTCCAGCGCTTCCTTCATGGCCACCAGGCCCAGCACGGCTTCGCGGCCGTCGATGATGCGGTGGTCGTACGACATGGCCAGGTAGTTGATCGGACGGATCACGATCTGACCGTTCTCGACCACCGCGCGGTCCTTGGTGGCATGGACACCCAGGATGGCCGATTGCGGCGGATTGATGATCGGGGTCGACAGCATCGAGCCGAACACACCGCCATTCGAGATGGAGAAGGTGCCGCCGGTCAACTCTTCCAGGCCCAGCTTGCCATCACGCGCCTTCACGCCGAACTCGGCGATCTTCTTTTCGATCTCGGCGAAGGTCATCTGGTCGACGTTGCGCAGCACCGGCACCACCAGGCCACGGGGCGAACCCACGGCCACGCCGATGTCGAAGTAGCCGTGGTACACGATGTCGTTGCCATCGATCGAGGCATTGATGACGGGGTACTTCTTGAGCGCATGCACCGCCGCCTTGACGAAGAAGCTCATGAAGCCCAGCTTGACGCCGTGTTCCTTCTCGAACTTCTCCTGGAACTTCTTGCGCATCTCCATCACGGGCGCCATGTTCACTTCATTGAACGTGGTCAGGATGGCGTTGGTGGCTTGCGATTGCAGCAGGCGCTCGGCGACGCGGGCGCGCAGGCGGCTCATGGGCACGCGCTGTTCGGGGCGATCGGACAGGTTGGGCAGACCAGGCACCTGCACGGCGGGCAGCGAGGTGCTGGGCACGCCGGTGGGGATGGCCTTCGTCGCAGCGGCAGGCGTGGCAGCAGCCGGTGCAGGCGCGGCGGCGGCACCGCCGGCGACGGCTTGCAGCACATCGCCCTTGGTCACGCGGCCGTCCTTGCCGGTGCCCTGCACTTGCGAGGTGCTCAGGTTGTTGTCGGCCAACAGCTTGGCGGCGGCCGGCATGGCCACATCACCCTTGGCGCCACCGGTGGCAGGTGCCTCCGCAGCCGGGGCCGGTGCGGCCACTTCGGGCGGCAGCGCCTTGACCGGCAAGGGGCTGACGGCTTCCGAGCCTTCGGTGTCGATGCGCGCGATCACCTCTTCGCTGGCGACCGTGTCGCCATCGTTGCGGACCAGTTGGACCATCACGCCAGCGGCCGGCGCCGGCACCTCGAGCACGACCTTGTCGGTCTCGATCTCGATCAGGATTTCATCGACCGCGACGGCTTCGCCGGGCTTCTTCTTCCAGTTCAGCAAAGTGGCTTCGGCCACGGATTCCGACAGTTGGGGGACTTTGACTTCAACGAGTGCCATGAATTTTTCTCCAGACGCGGGGGCTGCCTTCGCTCACCTGGCACATCGAACGCGGTGGTTCGACGTGCCCAGCTGTTGCGGTGCACAGGGCCCGCAAAGACTTATTTGGTGAGGACGAAGCCCTTGAGCTTGGCGAAGGCTTGATCGAGCAGCGCCTTGAGCTGCTCCTGGTGCAGGTGCGCGTACCCCACGGCGGGCGAGGCGGACGCCGGCCGACCGGCATAACCCAGTCGCTGGCCTTCCGTCATGTTCTCGTGGATGTAGTGCTGCACGAAGAACCACGAGCCCTGGTTTTGCGGCTCGTCCTGGCACCAGACCAGGTCGGTCAGGTTCGGGTACTTCTTCAACTCGGCCGCGAAAGCTTTGTGCGGGAAGGGATAGAGCTGCTCGACCCGGATGATCACCGTGTCGGTGCTCTTCTTCTCGGCGCGTTTCTTGACCAGGTCGTAATAAACCTTGCCGGAGCAGGCGATCAGGCGCTTGACGTTGGCGTTCTCGATCGTCGCGTCGGTGTCCGGGATCACGGTGCGGAATTCACCGCGCGTGAACTCGGTCAGCGGCGAGGTCGCGTCCTTCATGCGCAGCAGCGACTTGGGCGTCATGATGACCAAGGGCTTGCGGAACATGCGGACCATCTGACGGCGCAACAGGTGGAAGATCTGGCTGGCCGAGGTCGGCTGGCAGATCTGCATGTTGTTGTCGGCGGCCAGCTGCATGAAGCGCTCCAGGCGGGCCGAGCTGTGCTCGGGGCCCTGGCCTTCGTAGCCGTGCGGCAGCATCAGGGTCAGGCCATTGGCGCGGCCCCACTTCACTTCGCCGGAGGCGATGAACTGGTCGATCACCACTTGCGCACCATTGGCGAAGTCGCCGAACTGCGCTTCCCAGATCACCAGGGTGTTGGGGTCGGCGCTGGCGTAACCGTATTCGAAGCCCAGCACCGCCTCTTCCGACAGGATGGAGTCGATGACGACGTACGGAGCCTGGTTGTCGGCCACATGTTGCAGCGGGATGTAGGTGCCGGTGTCCCACTTTTCGCGGTTCTGGTCGTGCAGCACCGAGTGGCGGTGGGTGAACGTGCCACGTCCGCAGTCTTCGCCCGACAGCCGCACCGGGTAGCCCGAGGCCACCAGCGAGGCGAAGGCCATGTGCTCCCCCATGCCCCAGTCGACGTTGATCTCGCCCCGGCCCATGGCCGCGCGGTCGTCGATGACCTTTTGCACCAGCGGGTGCGGCTTGAAGTTGGCGGGCACGGTGGTGATGCGTTCGGCCAGGCGGCGGAACTCGGCCAGCGGCAGCGCGGTGTCGGCGGCGTCGGTCCACTTCTTGTTCAGGTAAGGCGTCCAGTCGACGGCGTACTTGCTCTTGAAATTGGTCAGCACCGGGTCGACCGTGTGCTTGCCGGCTTCCATGGCGGCGCGGTAATCCTTGACCATCTGGTCTGGCACCTCGGCCGCGATCGTGCCCTGGGCCACCAGCTTGTCGCCGTAGACCTTGCGCGTGCCAGGATGCTGGCCGATCTTCTTGTACATCAGCGGCTGGGTCATCGACGGCGTGTCTTGCTCGTTGTGGCCCAGCTTGCGGAAGCAGACGATGTCCACGACCACGTCCTTGTTGAACTCCTGGCGGTAGTCCAGGGCCAACTGCGTGCAGAGCACCACGGCTTCGGCATCGTCGCCATTGACGTGCAGCACCGGCGCTTCGATCATCTTCACCACGTCAGTGCAGTACAGCGTGGAGCGGCTGTCGCGCGGGTCGGAGGTCGTGAAACCGATCTGGTTGTTGATGACCACGTGCACCGTGCCGCCTGTGTAGTAACCACGGGTCTGGGCCAATGCCAAGGTTTCCATCACGACGCCCTGGCCTGCGAAGGCGGCATCGCCGTGCACCTGCACGGGCAGGACCTGGTCACCGGAGGTGTCGCCACGGCGATCCTGGCGAGCCTTCACCGACCCTTCGATCACCGGGTTGACGATCTCCAGGTGCGAAGGGTTGAAGGACAGGGACAAGTGGACCGGACCACCATCGGTGCTCACGTCGCTCGAGAAACCCTGGTGGTACTTCACGTCGCCGGAGGGCAGGTTTTCAGGGGCGGTGTGGTCGAACTCCGAGAACAACTCGGCGGGCTGCTTGCCCAGGGTGTTGACCAGCACGTTCAGGCGGCCGCGGTGGGCCATGCCGATGATGATCTCTTGCACGCCCTTTTCGCCGCCGCGCTGGATCAGTTCGTCCATGCAGGCGATGAAGCTTTCGCCGCCTTCAAGCGAGAAACGCTTTTGACCAACGTACTTGGTGTGCAGGAAACGCTCAAGACCTTCAGAGGCGGTGAGGCGCTCCAGGATGTTCTTCTTCTTCTCGACGCTGAACGAGGGCTTGGATCGGATGCTTTCCAGCTTCTCCTGCCACCAGCGTTTTTCGGTCGGCTCGGTGATGTGCATGAACTCTGCACCGATGGAGCCGCAATACGTTTCGCGCAGGGCCTGCAGGATGTCACGCAAGGACATCTGCTCGGCCTTGGTGAAGTAGGTGTTCGTGGCGCTGAACGTGATGTCCATGTCGGACTCGGTCAGGTCGTAGAACGCGGGCTCCAGTTCGGGCAGCTTGGGGCGCTCCTGGCGCTTCAGGGGATCGAGGTCGGCCCAACGGGAGCCGAGGAAACGATAGGCAGCAATCAACGATTGCACATGGACTTGCTTGCGGGCGACGGCCAGATCAGCACTGCTGGTCTTGACCATGAAGGCGTTGGCCTTGGCGCGCTGGGCAAACGATTCGACGACGGGCGCGTGGGCCACATCTCGGTGATCGGAGCCGTCCGTGGCTGGGACGTTGGACAAGGCGTCGAAGTACGACCGCCAGTTGTCGGGCACGGAGCCCGGGTTGTCGAGATAGGCCTCGTACAACTCTTCGACGTACGGGGCGTTTCCCCCGAACAGGTACGAGTTCGACCTGAACTGCTGCATCATTTCGCTGACCTCACTCCCAGGTTTGCTGGGTTATGGCTGGTTGAAAACCTTCCGCGACACGGCTTGACCGGTTGGCGGATTGCGACCCGCCTTGCTGACTTCTGAGATCCAGAAAGGCGACGGGAAGGGCCTGATAAAAACCGAAGACGACTGTACCACCGCTCAAGCCGCGAAGCGGTATTTGGCACAAAAGCATTTCAATACCAAATATGGCAAAAGGGTATTGAAGTCTTTTCATCAAAACTCGGTCAACAAAAAAGCCGGGCATTGCCCGGCTTGATGACACGCCATCGCTTCAGCGATTCAAGCAAAGTTCTGGGCCGCGAAATCCCAGTTGACCAGGGAGTTCAGGAAGGTCTCGACGAACTTGGGACGCGCGTTGCGGTAGTCGATGTAGTAGGCATGTTCCCACACGTCGATGGTCAGCAGGGCCTTGTCGGCGGTGGTCAGCGGCGTGCCGGCGGCGCCCGTGTTGACGATGTCCACGGTGCCATCGGGCTTCTTGACCAGCCAGGTCCAGCCGGAACCGAAGTTGCCCACGGCGGACTTGGTGAAAGCTTCCTTGAACGCGGCATAGCTGCCGAACTTGGCGTTGATGGCATCGGCCAAGGCACCGGTGGGTTCACCGCCACCATTGGGCTTCATGCAGCTCCAGAAGAAGGTGTGGTTCCAGATCTGGGCCGAGTTGTTGTAGATGCCGCCGCTGGACTTCTTGACCGTGTCCTCGAGCGAGAGGTTCTCGAACTCGGTGCCCGGGATCAGGTTGTTCAGGTTGGTGACGTAAGCCTGGTGGTGCTTGCCGTAGTGGTACTCGAAGGTTTCCTTCGACAGGTGGGGAGCCAGTGCGTCTTGCGCGTAAGGCAGGGGGGGAAGCGTGTGAGCCATGGTGCTTGATCCTCTTCGAGTCGAGTTGAAACGTGAACAACTTTGATTGTAGGCAAACTCAGTCGGCGGCCGTGTCGATCGATCGACTGGACACCTCGACTTGCAGGCGGCCATCGGCCAGGACGACGTCGAGCGCCGATCCTATCGCGGCCTGCGAAGCCTTGGTGATGGCATGACCATTGGCATCGCTGAGCCAGGCATAGCCGCGTTCAAGCACGCGTTGCGGGTCGAGCGCGTGCAGGCGGTTCTGCAAGGCGTCGACGCGGTGATGCGCCTGGGTTTGCCGCTGAGCCACTGCGCGGGTCAACCTTGATTGCCAGGCAGGCCAAGCCTGGGCCGCCAGGCCCAATCGGCGGTGGCCAGCGCTCTGCATGCGCTGCGCCAGCAAGGCCAGGTCATGGCGCTCCCGGCCCAAGGCCTGCGCTGGGCGAGACAAGCGCATCGCGGCCTGGTCAAGGCGCTGCGCCAGGCCATCGAGCCTTTGGCCAATGCGCTGACCCATCACTCGGCCGACCGTGTCCAGGTCGCCCAGGGCCTGCACTTGCGCACGGGCCGCCAGTTCGGCGGCGGCAGTGGGCGTGGGGGCACGCAGGTCGGCGGCGAAGTCGGCCAGCGTGACATCGGTCTCGTGGCCCACACCGCTGATGACCGGGATGGGGCATTGCGCGATGGCCCGCACCACGCGCTCGTCGTTAAAAGCCCACAGGTCTTCGAGCGAGCCGCCGCCGCGGCACACGATGACGGTGTCGAAACATGTGCCGGTGTGGTGGGCCAGCACCACTTGGGCCAAGGCCGACACGATCTGGGGCGGTGCTTCGACGCCTTGCACTGCGCAAGGTGCCACCACGACTTCGACGTGAGGCGCGCGGCGCTGCAAGGCGGTGAGCACGTCCCGCAAAGCCGCGGCTGCCAGCGAGGTGACCACCGCCACCCGGCGGGGAAAATCGCCAATGGGACGCTTGCGCGAGGGGTCGAACAAGCCCTCGGCTTCGAGCTTGGCCTTCAAGCGCAGGAATTGCTCGTACAGGGCGCCAGCACCGGCCCGCTGCATGCCTTCGACCACCATCTGCAATTCGCCGCGGGCTTCGTACACCGACAAGTTGCCGCGCACCTCGACCAGCGTCCCTTCGCCAGGGGTGAAATCGACCTGGGACAAGGCCCGGCGGAAGATGGCGCAGCGCAGGCTGGCCCCGCCATGTTCGTCCTTGAGGGTGAAATAGCCATGGCCACTGGCGGCCCGCGTGAAGCCACTGATCTCACCCCGAACCACGCACTGGGCAAAGCGCGCCGCCAAGGTGTCGCTGATGGCGTTGATCAGCGCGGCCACGCCCCAGACGCGCGCCGTCATGGATTACCCCGAGGACGCAGCGCAAATTCAAACGCCGGGTGGGGGCCGCATCCCCAGCAGACAAGGGCCTCGGGAAGTCCACAACCGCGCCGAACATGGCCCTGAGGACCTAAAACACTGTCACAGAGCCTTAACAATGTCATAAGCATATGATTTACAACGATTTTTATCTGCTTAAAAAAGTGGCAATCTGTCGCGCACCGCGAATTTTCGCGGTTTGGCGGGCCGCCCAACCCGCTTACCCACAAAGTTATCCACAGCTTCGGTGGATGACTGCCGGGTCTCATCGAGATCCGGGCACCGGCCGGAAAGCGCAAAATTCGGCGCCATAATCTGCGGCTTAGCGTGACCTCTGGAGTCTCCGTTGCTGTCGATCTTACAAGCTGCTGGCTGGCCGATCTGGCCCCTTGTGTTGTGCTCCATCGTGGCTTTGGCCCTGATCATCGAACGTTTCCTCAGCCTGCGGGCCTCCCGGGTGGCGCCCGCCCGCCTGGTCGATGAGGTCATGGCCGTGACGCGGGCCAGCCTGCCCACCGTCGACACGGTCAACAAGCTGGCCGAAAACTCTTCGCTGGGACTCGTGCTGGCGCAAGGCCTGCGGACGGCCATGGCCGAGCCCCGCATCACCGACGCCAACCTGCGGGCCTCGTTCGAGACCGCCGGCCGCCAGGCGGTGCATGACATGGAACGCAACCTCAGTGCCCTGGGCACCATCGCCAGTGCCGCCCCCCTGCTGGGCCTGCTGGGCACCGTGGTCGGCATGATCGAGATCTTCGGCGCTTCGGGTGCTTCGTCAGGCACCGCTGGCGCCAACCCCTTGGAGCTGGCCCATGGCATTTCCGTGGCCCTGTACAACACCGCCTTCGGCTTGATCGTGGCCATCCCTGCGCTGGCGTTCTACCGGCATTTCCGCGCCCGGGTCGACTCCTACACGCTGGACCTGGAACAGGCGGCCGAACGCATGGTGCCGCACATCCTGCGGCTGACCTCGAACCGCCGCTGAACGGGTGCCGCCATGTCGATGAATTTTCGAACGCGCCACCGTGAAGATCCCGAGATCAACCTCATCCCCTTCATCGACGTGTTGCTGGTGATCCTCATCTTCGTGATGCTGACGACCACCTACGCCAAGTTCACCGAGCTCAAGATCAACCTGCCGGTGGCCAATGCCCAGTCCACCAAGCCTCGGCCCAAGGAACTGGTCGTGGTGGTCACGGCCGATGGCCGCTATTCGGTGGACAACCGCCTGGTCGAAGGCCGCAGCGTTGAATTGCTGGCGGCCGCCTTGACGGCCAGCACGGGCGCGAGCCGCGACACCGTGGTCGTGCTCACCGCCGATGCCTCGGCCACGCACCAGAGCGTGATCAACGTGATGGACGCCGCGCGCCGCGCAGGCCTCTCGCAACTGACCTTCGCCACCCAGGGCCAGCCGGGCGCGGCCGCCGCCCAGCCTTGATCCGCAGGCCGGCGACGCACTCCCCGCTGATGTCTCCGATCGCGCAGCAGATTGTTCGCAGTTGGTCGTCGCGCGGGCCTTTGCCGCGCTTGCTGTGGCCACTGGCCGCCTTGATGGGCGTGGTGCTCGGTTTTCGCAGGCGGGCCTACCACCGCGGCTGGCTGAAGAGCGAATCCCCTGGCCTGCCGGTGCTCGTGGTCGGCAATCGGATCGCTGGCGGCGCTGGCAAGACCCCGGCCACCATCGCCATCGTCCAGCACCTGCAACAGCGGGGCTGGCACCCCGGCGTGCTGACGCGTGGCTACAAGCGATCAGCTCCGTCCGCCGCCGCACTCACCCTGATCGACCTGTCGTCGGCCGCCTCTCTGAACGCCACCGACGTGGGCGACGAGCCTTTGTTGATCTGGCGCCGGACCCAGGTGCCCGTGATGGTGGGCCGCGACCGCGTGGCTGGCGGACAAGCCCTGCGCCAAGCCCATCCCGGCATCGACATCCTGGTTTGCGACGACGGATTGCAGCACCTTCGCCTTGAACGCCAGATCGAAGTGGTCGTGTTCGACGAACGTGGTGCGGGCAATGGCTGGCTCCTGCCCGCCGGGCCCTTGCGTGAGCCTTTGTCGCCCGCGGCGCCAGCCACCTTGGTGGCGGCTCCCATCGTGCTCTACAACGCCGCCCAGGCCAGCACGCCATTGGCGGGCCACCTGGCACGGCGCGGCATGTCGGCACCGCGCCCGCTGGCCGAATGGTGGTCAGGCCAAGTGGAAGGCGATGCGGTGCAAGCCCCGAAGCGTGGCGCCTGGGCCGTGGCCGGCATCGCCCACCCACCCAAGTTTTTCGCACAACTGGCCCAGTTGGGATTCGACACCCACCACGTCGCCTGCGATGACCACGAGCCCTACACCACCTTGCCCTGGCCCCCCGAGGTCGCCGACGTCATCGTGACCGAGAAGGATGCCGTCAAAATGGACCCTGAACGCCTGCGCCGCGAGCGCCCTGACACGCGGGTCTGGGTGGCGGCACTAGACTTCAGGCCTGACACCGGCTTCTGGCAAGCCCTCGACTCGGCGCTGGCACGGCTGCCCCGCCCTCACCTTTAACGGAATTCACCCGATGGACACTCGACTCATCGAACTGCTGGTCTGCCCTCTGTGCAAAGGCCCCTTGCACCGCAAGCCCCAGGGCCAGGCCCTGATCTGCGCGGCCGACCGGCTGGCCTACCCCATCCGCGACGGCATCCCCGTCATGCTGGAAAGCGAGGCGCAGGCGGTGGAAGAAAACGACGACCCCATCCCCAACGCCGCGCTGCTGACCGGCAAGCCTGGCCACTCGCCAGACGCCGGGGCCGCCTGACATGGGCTTTTCAGTCCTGATCCCTGCGCGGCTGGCCTCCACCCGCCTGCCCAACAAACCGCTGGCCGACATCGCCGGCCTGCCGATGATCGTGCGCGTGGCCCAGCGTGCTGCCTTGAGCCGCGCCCGCCAGGTCGTGGTGGCCACCGATTCGCCGGAAGTCGCCGCGGCCTGCGAAGCCCACGGCGTGCGCGTCGTGCTCACGCGAGCCGATCACCCGACCGGCAGCGATCGGCTGGCCGAGGCCTGTGTGCAATTGGGGCTGGATGGCGACGACGCCGTGGTCAATGTGCAGGGCGACGAACCCCTGATCGACCCCGAACTGATCAACGCCTGCGCCGACCAGTTGGACCAGCGCCCCGATTGCGTGGTCAGCACGGCGGCCCATGCCATCGAGGACGCCAGCCAGTTCGGCAACCCGAACGTGGTCAAGGTCGTGACCGATGCCCTCGGGCGGGCCCTTTATTTTTCGCGCGCCGCCATCCCCTGGTGGCGGGACGCGCCCACGCCCGGGCAAGCCGCCACAGGCGCGGGCACACCGCTGCGCCACATCGGCATCTATGGTTACCGGGCCGGTTTCCTGCGCCGCTACCCACAACTGCCGCCCAGCCCGTTGGAAGCCGTGGAATCGCTCGAACAATTGCGCGTGTTGTGGCACGGTGAGCGCATCGCGGTGCATGTCGCACTTCATCCCCCTGGGCCTGGCGTCGACACCCCCGAGGATCTTGCCCGGGTTCGTGCCCTCTTCTAGGGTTGAACTTGAGGGTTGAATGAACGCCGCGTGCTATCCTGCGCGGCTTGCACGGGCATTTTCGGCGCGAGCCGGCAGGCCCTATCGGAGACACCGAGGAGAACCATGAGACTCATCCTGTTGGGTGCGCCTGGCGCCGGCAAAGGCACGCAGGCCACTTTCTTGTGCCAGAAGTACGGCATCCCGCAAATTTCGACGGGCGACATGTTGCGCGCTGCCGTCAAGGCGGGCACCGACATGGGCCTGGCCGCCAAGAAGGTCATGGACGCTGGCGGCTTGGTGGGTGACGACATCATCATCGGCCTCGTCAAGGAACGCATCGCCCAGCCCGATTGCGCCAAGGGTTTCCTGTTCGACGGATTCCCACGCACCATTCCCCAAGCCGACGCCATGAAGGCCGCCAACGTCAACCTGGACATCGTCCTGGAAATCGACGTGCCTGATTCGTCCATCATCGACCGCATGAGTGGCCGTCGCGTGCACCCCGCTTCGGGCCGCACCTATCATGTCAAGTTCAATCCGCCCAAGGTCGAAGGCAAGGACGACGCCACCGGCGAAGACCTGATCCAGCGCGACGACGACAAGGAAGAAACCGTGCGCAAGCGCCTGGAGGTCTACCACCAGCAGACTCGCCCCTTGGTGGACTACTATTCGCAATGGGCCGCCACCGGCGACAAGGCAGCCCCCCGTTACGCCAAGATCAGCGGCGTGGGTTCGGTGGACGAAATCACCGCCCGCGCCCTGCAAGCCCTGGGGGCCTGACCAGGCACCGTCACAGCCCGTTCGGCTTGACCCGCGGCCCCCTCGCTTTCAAGGCGTCGGGGCCGTTGTTTTTCCTCAGCAGCACCCGCCCGTGATCCCACCGTCATTCATCCAAGACCTGCTGGCCCGCACCGACATCGTCGAGGTGGTGGGCCGCCACGTCACGCTGAAAAAGGCCGGGATCAACTTCAAGGGCCTGTGCCCTTTCCATGGCGAGAAATCGCCCAGCTTCATCGTCAGCCCCAGCCGCCAGACCTACCACTGCTTCGGCTGTGGCGTGCATGGCAATGCCGTTGGCTTCCTGATGGAAAACGAAGGCCTGGGCTTCGTCGAAGCCGTGAAGGACCTGGCCCAGATCCAGGGCATGCTGGTGCCCGACGACGACAGCAAACCCGAAGACCGCGAAAAAGCCAAGGCCCAGAAGGAAAAGCAGACCTCGATCACCGATGTGCAGGCGAAGGCCATGCAGCATTGGCGCCAGCAGCTCAAGGCCACACCGCGCGCCGTGGCCTACCTCAAGGGACGCGGCCTGACCGGTGAGATCGCCGCGCGCTTCGGCATGGGCTACGCGCCCGACAACTGGCGCGGCCTGGCCAGCGTCTACCCCAAGTACGACGATCCCTTGCTGGTCGAGGCCGGCCTGGTCATCACACCGGACGACGGTGAAACCCGCGCCGATGGCGAAGCCAAGCGATACGACCGCTTCCGTGACCGGATCATGTTCCCGATCCGCAACCCGCAGGGCGAGGTGATTGGCTTTGGCGGCCGGGTGCTGGACAAGGGCGAGCCCAAGTACCTGAACTCGCCCGAGACCCCGGTCTTCATCAAAGGCCGCGAGCTTTACGGACTGTACGAAGGCCGCAGCGCCTTGCGCACCAAGGGCTATGCCCTGGTCACCGAAGGCTACATGGACGTGGTGGCGCTGGCCCAATGGGGCTTCGGCAACGCGGTGGCCACCCTGGGCACGGCCTGCTCGGCCGAGCACGTGCAAAAGCTGTTCCGCTTCACCGAACAGATCGTGTTCAGCTTCGACGGCGACGGCGCCGGCCGCCGCGCTGCCGGCCGCGCACTGGAAGCCTCCCTGGCCTTCGCCAGCGACACGCGCCGCATCAGCTTTCTTTTCCTGCCCAGCGAGCATGACCCGGACTCCTACATCCGCGAGTTCGGCCCCGAGGCGTTCGAGGCCTGCGTGCAGCAAGCCATCCCGCTGTCACGGCAGCTGCTGGAGCACGCCAAGGGCGACTGCAATCTGGACACCGCCGAAGGCCGTGCCCGACTGCTGGCCCAGGCCCTGCCCTTGATCGGCCAGTTGCCCGATGGCGCCCTGCGCGGACAGATCGCCGACGAATTGGCCGCCATGGCCCGCACCGCCCCGGAAGAGGTGCGGCGCCGCCTCACGGCCCAGGCCGAGCCCAAATCCAAAGGCGGCGGGGGCGGCCAACGCAGCCGCCACGAAGACCAGGGCCAGCCTTGGGACGATGGCGGTTATTCGGCCATCTCGCATGGCGACGAAGGCAGCTACGGCAGCAGTCAGG
This sequence comes from Aquabacterium sp., assembly GCF_050725395.1. Classification (GTDB taxonomy): domain Bacteria; phylum Pseudomonadota; class Gammaproteobacteria; order Burkholderiales; family Burkholderiaceae_C; genus Aquabacterium. The sequence goes on from NZ_JBOHHL010000007.1 coordinate 22,103, forward strand.
ATCATTTCGGCGGCACCCAGCAGCCCCGCCGCAGCGGTGGCAAGCGCGAGTGGAAAAGCGATTGGAAGGGCGAAGGAAAAAAGCCCTGGGACGGCAACAGCCGCTGGCAGCGCAAAGGCAGCCCGGTGTTCGACCGCCGCCCCCTGCCACAAGCCGCGCACCGCCTTGATCGCATCGTCTGGCTGATCATCGCCCGCAGCGATTTGTGGGAACAACTCTCGCCCGCCGCGCACGACCTGCTCTGCGAGCAATCCGCCGTCTACGGCCATTTTTTCCGCTGGCTGGACCGCCTGGTGCACGACCAGGGCGCCCTGGCCTCACCGGAGTTGCTGGAACGCATGCGCCACGCCACCTTGGGCGACGACGGCAACCAGCCCGACTCCGACGAGCCAGACCCGGGGTTTTCGGCCCTGGCCAAGCGCATCACCGACTTCCACGATGTCATGACCGGCCAGGAATCGCTCGACGACCTCCTGGGCCAGGTCAAGTTCCTCGAACTCCAGGCCCTTCAAGACGAGCTGGAACTGCTCACCCAGTCCGGGGAACTCTCCGACGCGGCGGAGGCTCGAAAAATGGAGCTGATCCGCCAATCCCTGGCGCTCAAGCTTGAAATCAGCCGGATGCGCCCCACTTCTGCGTCCTAGCCGCCGAATTCGCCCGTCCTGCGGCACAACGCCGTCATGACTATTTTTGACGCAACCCTCTCCATGAAGGATAATGGAGGGTTCGACAAGCCCCCAGCCCATCTTTCGAGGATCCGCATGACCGCGAAGAAGACCGCGAAGACAGAAACCGCGAAAGCCACCCCTGCATCGCAGGCCGCAGAGATGACCGAGAAGAAGGTCGCCAAGACACGCGTGCCTGACAAAGCTGAAAAGAAAGCCGACGCAGCCGAGGGTGCCACCGCGAGCGAGCCCAAGAAGCGCGGACGCAAGCCCAAGGCCGCCGCTGAAGCCGCGCCCGCAGCCGCCAAGAAGGATCCCAAGAAGGCCGCCTTTGAAGAAGAAGACATTGGCGACATCGAAGCTGAGCTCGAAGGCGAGCCCGAGGCCGTAGAAGCCGAGGTCACCGACGGTGGAGAGGGCGACAAGCCCAAGGCCAAGCCCCTGCGCATGAAGGTGTCGCGGGCGAAAGAACGCGCCCTGATGCGCGAGTTCGGCATCGACGAAACCGCCCTGTCCGAAGAAGAAGTCGCCAAGCGCCGTCAGGAATTGAAAACCCTGATCAAGATGGGCAAGACCCGTGGTTTCCTGACCCATCAGGAAATCAACGACCACTTGCCTGAAAAGCTGATCGAGGCCGAAATCCTCGAGGCCATCATCTCCATGTTGAACGACATGGGCGTGGCGGTCTACGAGCAGGCGCCCGACGCCGCCACGCTGTTGCTGGCCAGCGCCACCACCAGCACCGCCACCGAAGAAGAAGCCGAGGAAGAAGCCGAAGCCGCTTTGTCCACGGTCGATTCCGAGTTCGGCCGCACGACCGACCCCGTCCGCATGTACATGCGTGAAATGGGCACCGTCGAGTTGCTGACGCGCGAAGGCGAAATCGAAATCGCCAAGCGCATCGAAGGTGGCCTGCAGGCCATGATGCTGGCCATCTCGGCGTCGCCCACCACCATCGCCGAAATCCTGTCGCTGTCCGACAAGATCCGCTCTGGCGAGATGAAAATCTCCGAAGTGGTCGACGGTTTTGTCTCCGTGGGCGAAGCCGATGACTACGTCGCCGAAGAAGACTTCGACGAGTTCGACGAAGAAGACGACGACGATGGCAATGGCGGCTCCAAGGCCCTGACCAAGAAGCTCGAAGAGCTGAAGAACCAGGCCCTGGAACGCTTCGACACGCTGCGCACCAACTTCGAGAAGATGGCCAAGGCCTTCGAGAAGGACGGCTACAAGTCCTCGCCTTACAACAAGGCGCAGGACGGCATCAGCCAAGGCCTGATGACCATCCGCTTCACGGTCAAGACCATCGAACGCCTGTGCGACGTGCTGCGCTCGCAGGTCGATGACGTGCGCCGCTACGAGCGCGAACTGCGCAAGATCGTGGTGGACAAGTGCGGCCTGCCGCAAGAGCATTTCATCAAGTCCTTCCCGCCCAACATCCTGAACCTGAAGTGGGCCGAAAAGGAAATCGCAACTGGCAAGCCTTACGCCGCCGTGATGCAGCGCAACCTGCCTGCCATTCAAGAACTGCAGCAGAAGCTGATCGACCTGCAGGCCAAGGCGGTCGTGCCGATCGATGACCTGAAGACGATCAACAAGCGCATGAACGAGGGCGAAAAGGCCTCGCGCGATGCCAAAAAGGAAATGATCGAGGCCAACCTGCGCCTGGTCATCTCGATCGCCAAGAAGTACACCAACCGTGGTCTGCAGTTCCTGGACCTGATCCAGGAAGGCAACATCGGCTTGATGAAGGCGGTGGACAAGTTCGAATACCGCCGTGGCTACAAGTTCTCGACCTATGCGACGTGGTGGATCCGCCAGGCCATCACCCGCTCGATCGCCGACCAGGCCCGCACCATCCGCATCCCGGTTCACATGATCGAAACGATCAACAAGATGAACCGCATCTCGCGCCAGCATTTGCAAGAGTTCGGCTTCGAGCCCGATGCGCCCACGCTGGCCGCCAAGATGGAAATGCCGGAGGACAAGGTCCGCAAGATCATGAAGATCGCCAAAGAGCCGATCTCCATGGAAACGCCGATCGGGGACGACGACGACAGCCACCTGGGCGATTTCATCGAGGACACCAACAACACGGCGCCCATCGAAGCGGCCATGCAGGCCGGTTTGCGCGACGTGGTCAAGGACATCCTCGACAGCCTGACGCCCCGCGAAGCCAAGGTGCTGCGCATGCGTTTCGGCATCGAGATGTCCACGGACCACACGCTGGAGGAAGTCGGCAAGCAGTTCGACGTCACCCGCGAGCGCATCCGCCAGATCGAGGCCAAGGCCATCCGCAAGCTGAAGCACCCCAGCCGTTCGGACAAGCTCAGGACTTACCTGGACAATCTCTGACCAGCTTGAGTTTCAAGCCCTTGCAGTGACACAATGCCCGGCACAGCCCGGGCATTTTTCATGGTGCCCTCACTTCCAAAGGTTCCTCTCGGATGACGACCTGGCAAGACGTCCTGCGCCCCGGCGATGCCAACGACTTCTTCACCCGCGTGGCGATGCCCGCCTTCAATCCGGCCACCAGCGAGTACGTCGAAGGCAATGCACTGTGGCTGGCAGAGCTGAGCCGGCTGGTCTACCGCCACGACATCGAGGAAAGCGCCTCGCCACCCCTGCCCACCCGCAGCAGCTTCCTCGACAAAGTTGGCCTGAAACAGCGGCGTTTTTTCCTGTGCGCCGAGACCGACACGCAGGCCATGCTGGTGACCTCAGGTTCGCCGCCTCATTTCGCGGTGCTGGTGTTCCGCGGCACCGACACCCACCGCGACCGCGTCACCGACATCACGCTGGGCCTGCAATTCCTGGCTTTCCACAAACCTGGGCTGCACCGTGGCTTTCGGCGTGCGCTGGATTCGGTCTGGCCCGAGATCGACGCCGAGCTCGCCACGCTGGACTGCCCCATCTTCTACACCGGCCACAGCCTGGGCGGCGCCCTGGCGACCCTGGCAGCCGCGCGCCGCGCGCCCAAGGTGGTCTACAACTTCGGCGCACCGCGTGTGGGCAACTTGGCTTTTGCCCGGTCGGTGCGCCACTTGACCATTCACCGGGTGGTCGACGACATCGACCTCGTGGCCATGGTGCCGCCCGCGCTGTTGGGCTTTGCCCACGTCGGCCAGGCCGTGCGTTTGCGCGCCCCCCCGGGCAACAGCACCCTCAATCCCTTGGGTTGGCGCGCCAACCCACCTGCCCTGCTGGCGGATCACGCGCCAGTCAACTACATTGACCGGATGCCAAACGCAAGCCATGCCTTTGAATTGGCCTCGAAAACCGTGTGATTTTTAACGCCAACGCTTCACAAGCTGAGCCAACATAGCAAGCCATGGGAACCACCAAGGAATGTGCCGTCATGTTCGCCGACCTGCGCGGCAGCACAGCCCTGTACCTGCGGCTGGGCAACAAGGAAGCGGCCACGGTGGTCACCCACAGCCTGGCCATGCTGGGACAAATCGTGGCCAAGGGCGGCGGCCGGGTCGTCAAGACCCTGGGCGATGGCCTGATGGCGGTGTTCGACGACGCCGAGCGCTCGGTCGAGGCCGCAGCCAGCGCGCAGGATTCGCTGGAACGCCTGGCCCCCCTGCCACGCGACGGCTTGCCCAGCAAAGCCACTGCCCTGAAGATGAAGGTGGCCCTGGCCTGGGGCGAGATCGTCGAGGTTGACAGTGATTGCTTCGGCGATGCCGTCAACGTGGCTGCCCGACTGATCGACCTTGCTGGCGACAACGAGACGCTGGCCACCGGCCCCTTGATCCGTGAACTGCCTTCGGATCAACAGGAGCGCTTCCGAAGCATCGACCGCCTGCACCTGCGTGGCCGCAAGGAACCAGTGCCGGTGCTGCGCATGGAAAGCCGCAAGTTCGGCGACACCGAATCCACCATGATGATGGGCGCCGAGAGCACCGACATGCCCGACGGCGTGCGCCTGACCTGGCTCGGCACCGAACGCATCTTCTCCACCGCCAGCATGCCGCTGACCCTGGGCCGCAGTCCACAGGCCTCGTTCTGCGTCAGCGATGCGCGGGTGTCTCGTTCGCATGTGCGCATCGAATCGCACAGTGGCCACATCTACCTGAGCGACTTGAGCTACAACGGCACGCACGTCAAGTTCGACCACGACGAGCAAATCCTGACCCTGCGGCGTGGCACCTGCACCTTGCACGGCAGCGGCGTGATCTGCATGGGGTCGCCCCCCACCGATGCCACCGCCACCCAAATTCATTTTGAAGTGTTGAGCTTTTCTGACACTTTGCCTCAGTGCTGACGCTTAGACACACCAAGTCACGCATGGGTTAGAGTGATTCGTTGCCGTCCCACCCATGACGACCGCATGACCTCCAATGCAGTTCCACCCGATGAGTCCGCGCGACTAGCGCTTTTGAGCGCCAGCAAATTGCTGGACTCCGAGGTCGATCCCGCGTTCGACGCCTTGATGCGCCTCCTGGTCGCGCAGTTGGACTGCCCCGTGGCGATGATCAACCTGATCGACAGCCACCGCGTGTGGGCCATGGCCCGGGTCGGCATCGAACAACGCCAGTTCTCCCGGCTGGACGCCTTTTGCGCGGAAGTCATCGGGCAAGGCGAGGCCCTGATCGTCCACGACGCCTTGATGGACCAGCGCTTCAAGCACAACGCCTGGGTCACCGGGCCGCCCCACGCCCGCTTCTACGCGGGCGTGCCTTTGATGGTGCAGGGCCAAGCCTTGGGCACGGTCTGCGTGCTGGCTCCCACGCCGATCGATTGGTCGGCGCCACGGTTGCAGAACCTCCAGGACATCGCGCTGACCGCCGCGGCCCTGGTTGAGGCCCGCCTCCACACACAGCGCTTCCGCAAGCTGGAAGCCCGGGTGCGCACCGCCAGTCTGGCCGGCAGCGACTGGTTGTGGGAGACCAATGACCAGGGCGTCATCCAATGGGTCTCGGCCAGCCTGATGCAGCACACCGGCCTGAACCCCTCGACCGAGATCGGCCTCAAGGCGCGCGACCTCTACATCCCGCGCGACGATGACACCCGCGCCTCCTGGGATCGCTTCCTGGCCGCCCGTGCCCGACGCGAACCCTTCAGCCAAGCCATCGCCGACCGCGTGACGCCACGCGGCACCATCACCGTCAGCATCAGTGGCACCCCAGTCTTCAACCAGGCCGGGCGTTTCATGGGCTACCGGGGCGCCAGCAGCAACATCACCCGCCAGATCAACGAGGAGCAGCAGAGCCGCCAAGCCGACCTGCTGCTGAGGCAGGCCATCGAATCCTTCAATGCCGGCGTGATGATCAGTGGCCGTGACGGCCGAATCCTCTTGAGCAACAGCAGTTGGCGCCGACGCATGGGCGCCGACGCGGTCGAAGGCAGCTTGTGGCCCGACCTGCTGCGCAGGCGAATCGCCGATGGCATCTACCCCGATGCGGTGGGGCGCGAAGACGCTTTTTTCGAATGGCGCATGGGCATGGTCGACTTGGCCGAGCCGCAGGAAATCCGCTTGAACAACGCCTGGGTGCTGTCGAACGACCAGCGCCTGCCCGATGGCAGCATCGTCCACTTCTCCATCGGCATCAGCGAAACCAAGCGCCACGCCGCCGCCCTGGCCATCCAGCAAAAAGCGCTGGAGGAATCGCAGGCCCGCCTGACCTCGGTGCTGCGCGCCCTGCCTGACCTCTGGTTCGTCATCGATGGGGAAGGCCGCTACGAGGCCGCTCACGAAGGCCATCCCATGCTGGTGCGCCCGTTCACGGAACTCAAGGGCAGGCCCTTTGGCGCGGGCGTGCCGCCCGACCTGGCCGAACGCGAGTCGCAGGCCATTGCCAAGGCCCATGCCACCGGCCAACCACAGCGGCTGGATTACAGCCTTGACATGGATGGCAGCCTCAAGCATTTCGAGGCGCGGCTGACGCCGATGCCCGACAAGCACACCTTGTTCATCACCCGGGACATGACCGAGCGCATGGTGGCCGCCGAGAAGCTGCGCGTCAGTGAAGAGCTTTACCGCTCGGTGGCCTCGTCCATCAGCGATGGCCTGATCGTGGTGCAGCTCGATGGGCGTGTCGTGGCCATCAACCAGGCGGGCTGCCGCATCCTGGGGGTGCAGTCCGCGGAGCTGGTCAACGTCAGCACCCAGGGGCCGCTGGCTTACCAACTGCTGACCGACGACCTGCAATCGGTGCTGCCACGCGAGCAATGGCCCGTCATCGCCACCATCCTGACCGGCGAGCGGCAGGTCGCCAAGGTGCACCCCTTGCGCCGGCGCGATGGCGAGATCGCCTGGGTCCAGATCAGCAGCCACATGCTGCGCGTCAACACGCAGGCCCAACCTTTCGCGGTGGTGGCCACCTTCCGCGACATCACGCAGGAGCGCCAGGCCGCCCAGGCCCTGGCCCTGAGCGAAGAACGCTGGAAGTTCGCGCTGGATGGCGCAGGCGACGGGGTGTGGGACTGGGATGCCGCCGCCAACCGCACCTTCTATTCGCACCGCTGGAAGGCCATGCTGGGATACGAAGACCAGGACATCAGCGACCAGGTGTCCGAGTTGACCGAGCGCATCCATGCCGACGACCGTGCCCCCGTGGTCGCCGCCCTGAGTGCTTACCTGGAACAAGACCAGGGCCTGTTCCAGGCCGAGTTCCGCATGCGCCACAAGCTGGGCCACGATGTGTGGATCCTGTCGAGGGGCAAGATCGTCAGCCGCGATGCCCAGGGACACCCGGTGCGCGTCGTGGGCACCCATTCGGACATCACCCCCATCAAGCGAGCCGAACAGGCGCTGCGCGAAAAACAATCGGCCGAAGCCGCCAGCGCGGCCAAGAGTGAATTCCTTTCACGCATGAGCCACGAAATCCGCACGCCCTTGAACGCGGTGAACGGCTTCGCCCAGTTGCTCAAACTGCAACTGTCCAACACCCCCGGGGCTTCTCAGCACATCAGCTTCGTCGACCAGATCCTGCACGGCAGCCAGCACCTCATGGCCCTGGTCAACGACGTGCTCGACCTGCAAAAGGTGGAAGCCGGCATCCTGACGCTGAAGACCGAAGCACTGCCATTGCTGGGCGAGGTGCAGCAGTGCGTCGCCATGTTGGGGCCACTGGCCTCGCAGCGCGGCATCGCCCTGCAGGTCAATGTGGACCCGGCCTACCAGGTCAACGCCGACCGCCAACGCCTGCGCCAGATCCTGATGAACATCGGCTCCAATGCCATCAAGTACAACCAGGCCGGCGGCACGGTTTGGTTCGACTCCGACCTGCGGGAGGACGGCAGCATGGCCCTGACCATTCGCGACACCGGTCCCGGCATGAGCCCCCAGCAATTGGGGCGCCTGTTCCAGCCCTTCGAACGACTCGGTCGAGAAACCTCATCGATTGAAGGTTCCGGACTTGGACTTATCATCACGCGCTCGCTGATCGAAGCCATGGGGGGAAGCATGGAAATTCGAAGTCAACCAGGCTCGGGGACACGGGTCAACATCGTCATGCCGGCGGCAGCCAATGGCCACATGCCAGAAACCGGTGACACACTGAACACACACATGGACAAACCCGATGGCGGCAACCATGCCGCCAAACAGCACCGCGAGACATCCCGCGCGGAACAGACACCACTTCACGTGCTCTACGTCGAAGACAACCGCATCAACGCGATGTTGTTCGAAGAAGCCCTGCGCCCCTATCCGCAACTCAGCCTCGAAATCGCCGAAGACGGTCAGATGGCCTTGTCCATGGCCCGGGACAAGGCGCCCGATGTGCTGGTGCTCGATGCCCACTTGCCCGGCATGTCCGGATTTGACGTGTTGCGGGCCTTGCGCACCTTGCCTTTGCTGGAAAACACCCCGGCCTTCATGTGCTCGGCCGACGCCATGCCCGACGACGTGGCCCGCGCCACGGCCGCCGGCTTCGCGGGTTACTGGACCAAGCCGATCGACATCCAGCAGGTGACCTCCGTTTTGTGCAAGCTGGCCGACAGGGGTGACAATGCAGCCCCATGACCTTTGCCACTGAACCCCGTTTCGAACACGGACAAGCCAGCCCCAGCACCGGCGTTCTGCTGGTCAACCTGGGCACCCCCGAATCGCCCACGCCAGCGGCATTGCGCCGCTACCTCGGCCAGTTCCTGAGCGACCCGCGCGTGGTGGAAATTCCCCGCGCGGTCTGGTGGCTCATCCTGCATGGCATCGTGCTGCGGGTGCGCCCCGCCAAGTCGGCCGCCAAGTACGCGAGCATCTGGATGAAGGAAGGTTCACCGCTGCGCGTGTGGACCGAAAAGCAGACGACATTGCTGCAAGGCTTTCTGGGTGAACAGGGCCACCGCTTGATCGTCAGGCACGCGATGCGCTATGGCCAGCCCAGCATCGCCCACCAGCTGGATGCCTTGAAGCAGGAAGGCGCCACCCGCATCCTGATCGTGCCGCTGTACCCTCAGTACTCGGGCGCGACCACGGCCAGCGTGATGGACGATGTTTTCAGCTGGGGCCAAGGCATCCGCCACCTGCCCGAACTGCGCAGCATCGCGCGCTTCCACGACGACGCCGGCTACATCGAGGCACTGGCCCACAGCGTGCGCGCCCACTGGGCCAGCCATGGCCGTGCCGGCAGGCTCGTGATGAGCTTCCATGGCATGCCCGAGCGCACCCTGCATCTGGGCGACCCTTATCACTGCGAGTGCCTCAAGACCGGCCGCCTGCTGGCGGAACGCCTGGACCTGAAGTCCGACGAGTACGTGGTCACCTTCCAGAGCCGTTTCGGCAAGGCCAAGTGGATCGAGCCCTACACCGAGCCCACCTTGCGCGCTTTGGCCAAGGCCGGCACCCAACGGGTCGATGTGATCTGCCCGGGCTTCGTGGGGGACTGCATCGAGACCCTGGAAGAGATCGCCATGGAAGGCAAGCAAGCCTTCCTGAGCAGCGGCGGCCAGGAGTTCAACTACATCCCCTGCCTGAACGATCGCTTGGAATGGATCCGGGCCTTGAGCACGCTGGTGGCCAAGCACCTGCAAGGTTGGCCCACCCAAGTCGCCGAGCAACCCTCACCTGCGGCCTTGGCCGCGCAGCGGGAGCGTGCCAAGGCCTCAGGCGCTCAACGCTGAGCGCTGCCGCCGGAAGTGCAGCATGCGGCCCCGGTAGGGACCGGCGCCGGGCACCACGGTGTCCAGGTTGGTCATGCGGTAGTCGAAGCCCAGGGCCTGCATGTGCTGGGTGAAGCGTGAGCGGTGGCCCCGGTTGGGGTCGACGATGACGATCTCGACCGCCTCGGCGGAATGCCGGTCGATGAAGTCCGACAACTGCTGAGGATGGCTGCGCTCGTACAGCACATCGCTGCCGATGATGAGGTCGAACTGGCCCAGGCCAGCGTTGGCGGTGGTCCATTGCCCGGTGAGGTACTTCATCAGGGGCAAGGCGTTGAGCAGCAGGTTGGCGCGCAAAAAAGTTTCGGCCAAAGGGTGGCAATCGCTGGCGGTGACATCGGCCAGGCGGCGGTGGGCCACCAGGCTGGCCAAACCCAGGCCACAGCCGATTTCAAGGATGCGTTTGCCGGCCAGGTCATCGCGCTGCTGCATCGCGCCGGCCAGGTGCTGGGCCGAAGGCCAAAGCATGCCGAACAAGGGCCAGGTGGCCGCCGAGATGCCCTGGGCCAGCGCCGCCCCGTCCGGGTCGTGGAACTGCTGGCGGTCCAGCAGCGAACGGATCTGCAGATCGTCTCCCCCCGCGATGGCGACGGACTGGAACTTGACCTGGTAACCCAGGTCGGGGGCGGCGGCGGTCATGCAAGGCTCCTGGCGCGGCACGGTGGCCGCTGACGTCGGAAACCAATCGTTCGAATCGAACAGGCACGACGCCGTGAACGGGCAATGCAGGACGAGGCGTAAGAGAGGGAAGTAGGAAGAAAGAGGCCCGACTCTACACCCGGCGTTGACGTTGCCGGTAAGCCGCCGGCGTCATGCCCGTGACTTTCTTGAACAAACGGCCAAATGCCACCCGGTCCTGGTAGCCGACTTGCGCGGCGATCTCCTGCACCGGCAGGTGGTCGGACTCCAGCAGGTCCTTGCCACGCTCGATGCGCACGGCTTGCTGGTACTGGATGGGCGTCAGGCCCGTGGCCGCCAGGAAGCGCCGTTGCAGCGTCCGCACACTGACGTGGATTTGGGCCGCGAGTTCATCCAGCGTGAAGCTGTCGGCGTGGTGGTCGGCGATGTAGGTTTCCAGTTTGCGCACCTCGGCATCGCCGTGCTGGCGCCAGCCCTGCGGTGGGGCGTACAAGGCCTGTGGGCCACGCTGCACATCGGTCACCAGCATGCGGGCCAGTTCGCGGGCCGTGTCGCGCCCAGCCATCAACTGCACGACGTACAGGCAGGCGTCGACCGCCGCCAGAGATCCACCCGAGCAGATGAAGTTGCCATCGTGCGTGAGGTTCTCGGCGGGCTGCAATTGCACTTCCGGAAAGCGCGCGTGAAAGCCATCGGCCAGCATCCAGTGCGTGGTGGCGCGGCGTTGGTTCAAGCGTCCGCTGGCGGCCAGCAGGTAGGCCCCAGTGCACATGGTGGCCACCAGCACCCGGGGCGGCAATGCCCGCAGCGCGTCGATCAGCAAGGGTTGGTCGGCCACCGCCGCATCGCCATGGGCCCACAGCGAAGGGATGACCACCAAGGCCATGCGGGCCAGGTCGGCCAAGCCCCCATCGACCGCCAGCAGGCCGTCGGGATGCGGCACGGGCTGGCCATCCTGGCTGATGCGGGACAGCGCGAAACGGTGCGTGCCAGGCAGTTGATTTGCCATGCGGAAGGTGTCGAACACCAAGCCCACGCTCGCCAGACTGTGGTGCCGACACAGCACCACCCCGATTTGGTGGACCTGCCTGGCTGGTTTGACCATATCAGCCTCAAAGATGTCCAAAACGACAATTCTACAGAGGACAGGGACACGGGACAATGCGCGCAAATCGACGAAAGGCCTTCATGAGCGACCTCGTTCTGCACCACTACAACGAATCTCCCTACGCTGAAAAGATCCGGGCCTTGCTGGGCTACAAGGGTTTGAACTGGCGCTCGGTCATCGTGCCGCGCATTGCACCCAAGCCCGACCTGGTCGCCCTGACCGCCGGCTACCGCAAGGTGCCCGTGCTGCAGATCGGCGCTGATGTGTTTTGCGACACGCGCATGATTGCGCTGGAGTTGGAGCGATTGGCGCCTTCGCCCGCCACCCAAGGCTGCGGCTGGAACGACATCGTCGAACACTGGGTGGACCTGACCCTGTTTGGCAAAGCCGTGGCCTACACCTTCGGCAAGAACGTCGATCACCTGCCCGATGAATTTTTGGCCGACCGCGCCGCTTTGCGTGGCGCCCCCTTGAACCGTGAAGCGCTCAAGCGCGCGGTGCCACTGGCCGAGCAGGAACTGGCCATCAATGTGGCCTGGGTGGAAAGCGGCCTGGCCGCGCAGCCTTTCGTCAACGGCGGCACACCGGGCACCGGCGATTTCACCTTGTATTCGACCCTGTGGTTCGCCCGCAATGGCCGCTTCGACTTCACACGCTTTCCCAAGACCGCCGCGTGGATGGAACGCATGAAAGCCTTCGGCCATGGCGAACGCACGGACATGACGGCCGAGGAGGCCATCGCATTGGCCGCAGCCAACCAGCCCGCGCCGCTCACCTACCAAAGCGTGTCGCCCGACGTGTCGGGCCTGGCCTTGGGACAGCTCGTCAGCGTCACGCCCGAATCACTGGGACACGGCACCACGGTCGAAGGCGAACTGGTGGGCATCAATGCCGAACGGCTGACCCTGGAACAGCACAATGAGCGTGTGGGCCACGTCCGCGTGCATTTCCCCCGACTCGGCTACCGCGTTCGGGAGGTCAAGGCATCATGAGCTGGACGCTTTACACCTTTGCCATGTCCCACTACAGCGAGAAGATCCGCTGGACCCTGGAGGTCGCCAACATCGACTACCGCGAAGTGCGCATGACGCCGGTGTTCCACATCGCGCCTGCGCTGATCATGGGCATGCGCGGCAAAACCACCCTGCCCGTCTTGAAGACACCCCGGGCCACCATCCAGGACAGCAGCCGCATCCTGTTGTGGCTTGAAGAAACGCACGCGCCCTTCACCTTGATCCCCAAGGCTCTGAGCCAGGACATCCACGCCGTCGAACGCCGGTTCGATGCCATCGGCAAGGACGTGGCCCGTGCGCTGTACGCGGCCAGCTTCGGCCAGGGGGACGCGCACATCCTCAAGCTGTGGACCGACCACGCCACGCCCTGGCAAGCGGTCTTCGTGCGCCAGGCCTACGGCTTCATCCGCTGGGCTTTCCGGCGCAAACTCAACATCACCGAGCGAGGGGCCGCGCGGGCCCACCAACGCATCACCGAAGTGATCGATTGGCTGGAAGGCCAGCTGAGCGAAGGCCGCACATACCTGGTGGGCCACCAATTCACGGCGGCCGACATCACGGCGGCGTCCTTGCTGGCGCCCATCGCCTGCCCGCGCCAGCACCCAGTCTATGGTGACCCGGTCTACCAGCAGACCATGGTGGATGCCACAGCGCCATGGCGTGACCGGCGTGCGCTGCAATGGGTGCGATCGATGTACGACCTGCACCGCGGACAGTTCCAGGCCGACAGCCAGGTCAGGCAAGCGGCCTGATCAACAAGGTTCAGGCCAGGACGGCTTGCTGCGCCTGAAGCCACTGCCTGGCCACCTGGGCCTCCAGCGGCCGGCTGAACACGAAGCCCTGGATCACGTCGCAGCCGTGCAGGGTCAGCCAGTCCACGCTGTCCTCCTGCTCGACGCCCTCGATGGTCACGGTCAGACCCAGGCGGTGGCCCACGTCGATCATGGCCTTGAGCACCTCCTGCTTGCGCTGTGACTCTTTCAGGTCGGTCACGAAGCTGCGGTCCACCTTCACCTCGTCCAGCGGAAGCTCCTGCAGGATGGCCAGCGAGGAATAGCCGGTGCCGAAGTCGTCCAGCGCGATCTGCACACCGGCGCGCCGCAAGGCCGACAGGATGCCCAAGGCGCGCTCGCGGTCGCTCAGCGCGGCCGACTCGGTCACCTCGAGGATCAGCCGCTCGGGCGGGCAATGCTCTTCGCGCAGAATGGCCAGCACCTGCTCCACGAAACGGGGCGTGGCCAAATCAAACGCCGAGATGTTGACTGACACGCGCACGTCGGGATCGGGCAAGGTCAGCAGGAAACGCGCCGTCTCGCGGATGGCCCACATGGTCAGGCGGTTGATCGCGCCCGTGGCCTCGGCTTCGGCGATGAAGGCGCCGGGCGGGATCATGCCCCGCACCGGGTGACGCCAGCGCACCAGGGCTTCGAAGGACTTGGTCTGGCGCGAAGGCAGGTCGACCTTGGGCTGGTAATGCAGCACCAGTTCGCCGCGCACGATGGCGCCTTCCAGGTCCAGCGTCAGGCCATAGGACAGCTGCTCGCGCTTCATGCGTTCGGCATCGAACATGACCACGCGCTGGTGGGCGTTGCTCCACTGCAAGGCCACCCGCGCTTCATCGATCATGTCGTGGGCCTGGTTCTGCTCGGAAGGCGTGCAGGACACCCCCACGTGCGGGTCCCAGGCGATGAACAGGCCATCTTGCTCGTAGCGGTGCGTGAGGAAAGCCGTGAGCTCCACCATGGCCGCCTTGGGCGGCTGGCCCACCGAGGCAAAAGCCAGGGTGCCGTCATCGAGCGCGACCACGTACAAAGCGTTTTCCACCGTCAACAGGCGCAGGTCGTCCCGCCCCTGCAGCCACTCGGCAATGGTGCTGGCATAGCCTTCCACCAGTTTGGCCAGGCGCTCACGCGGCAGGATGGATTCGAGGAAAGACAAGCGGTTGAGCCTGATCACCCACAGTGACAACACCAAGGGCCTTGGTGTGAGCGTGGCCCGCCGAAGCGCCTCGTCCAGCAAGGCCTGGTTGGGCAAGCCGTAGCGCAGGTGGTGGGTGGCCACGTGCCGCAGTTGCGATTCGTAGGCCAGACGTTGCTCCAGCTCACGGGTGTGCGCCTGCTGCGCTTGAAGCCCCTGCTCACGCTCGACGCGCATGCGGTAGGCCAGCGCCACGGCCAGGCTCATGGCCTTGACCACGCTGGCGAACAAGGCCGACAAGCGGGCCGCGGGGCCCAGCACGCCCAACACCCCTAGCAGCACGCCGACCAGGCCCAAGGCCTGTGCACCCACGCCCACCGCGAGGATGCGCGGCAAGTGGCCGCCGCGCCAATGCCTCAGACACAAGGCCACCAGCAGCAGCAGGTAGCCCAAGGGCAGGACATTGACAGCGGCCCCTAGCGGCTGGCTCATGGGAATCGCCACCGCCAGCAGCATCAAACTCAAGGCGGTGGCCACGACCAGCTTGACCAAGAACTTCTCGATGCGCGCCAGCGGCAGGATGCGATTGACCACCACGGTGCCCGCCATGCAGGCCGTCAAGGTCCACATGAAAGGTGGCAGGTTGAAGGCGGGATGCGCTGGCCACAAGAACTCGAAAGCATCGCCTTCGCCGGCCAGCGTGCCCATCAACAGGGGCACCAGTTCGATCACGAGCAACATGGCCGCGGGGATGCGGTTGACCAGCAGGCCCAGCACACCGCAGCAGATCACCAGCAGCACCGCGCCATAGCCCAGGAACTTGGCCATGGCCATCTTGCGCTCGACGGCCCAGAAATTGGCCGGCTGCCAATACTCGAAAGCCACCAACATGGCGCCTTGGTTGCGGATGTAGCAGCGCACTTCCAAGGTCTCGCCCGAACGCCAGGTCAAGGGCAGGATGAAGCGGGGATGCGGGATCGGGCGCTCGGCGTAAGGCCGGTGGTCGCCCATCCGGTAGGTGGTGGTCTCGCCCCTCGGTGAAGTGACCACGCAATCCACCCAGTCGGCGAAAGGCTCGGTCACCACCAGCCAGCCGGACATCGCCTGCCGGCCCGGATTGGCGAGCCGCGCTCGGGTCCAGACACCTTCATCGCTGAAGCCCAGGGGCCGGATGCCCAAGGCTTGGGGTGCCCAAGGGGCGGCGTCGTCGGGCGGCTCGACGGCCTCGGTGGCGGAGGCCGCCTTGGCAGGGCGCAACATGGCCATGGGCACCTGTTCGCCGCGACCCGGCAACGCCGAGACATCGGCGACGCCAAAGCCAGGCGGGCTGGCCTGGGCCACCGCCATGCCGAACCACAGGAAAACCATCCACAGTATCCGCGCCACCGAGCACCTTGTTGGTTGAAGGCAACCCTTGGTATCGGCAGCCCGGCGGGGAACTTGATCAGGGCAACTCGGGGGTGCCCTCGTCGGCGTCCAGCGGGTTCTCGGTGGGCAGCAAGGCCTGGGCTTGCGCATCGGGCATGGACTCGACGCCCTTGAGCGCGCGCCCCATCATGCGGGTGCGCGTTTCGACCGATGAAATCGTGTTGCCCGCCTCTTCCAGCTTCTTCTTGGTCTTGGCCAACACGTCGCCGAACTTGGCGAACTCGGTCTTGACCGCACCCAGCACCTGCCAGACCTCGGACGAACGCTGCTCCAGCGCCAGGGTGCGGAAACCCATCTGCAGGCTGTT
This sequence comes from Aquabacterium sp., assembly GCF_050725395.1. Classification (GTDB taxonomy): domain Bacteria; phylum Pseudomonadota; class Gammaproteobacteria; order Burkholderiales; family Burkholderiaceae_C; genus Aquabacterium. The sequence goes on from NZ_JBOHHL010000007.1 coordinate 38,291, forward strand.
GAGCGTGGCGAGCAAGGTGGTGGGGCCGGCCAGCATCACCCGGTGTTCGCGCTGCAGGGCTTCAAAAAGGCCGGGACGGCGCAGCGCTTCGGCGTAGAGGCCTTCGGTGGGCAGGAAAAGGATGGCGAAGTCGGCGGTGTGCGGCGGCGCCAGGTATTTTTCAGCGATGGTGCGGGCCTCCGCGCGCAGGCGCTGCTCGATGGCCTTGCCGGCCGCCTCGACCGCCGCCACATCGGCACGGTCTTGCGCTTCCAGCAGGCGCTCGTAGTCTTCGCGCGGAAACTTGGCGTCCAGCGGCAGCCACAAGGGGGCCGAGCCTGGTGCGCCACGGCCCGGCAAGCGGATCGCGAACTCGACCCGGGCACCGCTGCCGGGCACAGTCTCGACGTTGACGGCGTATTGCTCGGGCGTGAAGACCTGCTCCAGCAAACCGGCCAGCTGCACCTCGCCGAAGATGCCGCGCGTCTTGACGTTGTTCAGCACCCGGTTGAGCGAGCCCACGTCACTGGCCAGGCGCTGCATCTCGCCCAGGCCGCGGTGCACCAGCTCAAGCCGGTCGGCCACCTGCTTGAAGCTTTCACCCAAGCGGGCTTCTAACGTCGCGTGCAGCTTCTCGTCCACGGTCTGGCGCATCTGCTCCAGCTTCTTCTCGTTGTCGGCCTGCAAGGCTTGCAAGCGCGTGTCGACGGTGGTCCGAACTTCGATCAGGCGGCGCTCGTTGGTGTCGGACAACTGCCTCAGTTGCTCATTCAAGGTGTCGGAAAAGCGCTTGAAAGCGGAATCCTGCGTCTCGCGCGTGGCTTGTGCCTGTTCAGCCAAGGTGGTGGTGGTCTGGCGCAGGGTGTCGCTCAGCGACTGCTGCATCTGAGCCAGCTGCACGCGGAAGCTGTCGAGTTGCTCGTTCTGCGTGCGGACCACGTCGCCCTGCTGCGCGAGCAAGGTCTGCTGGAAATGGGCCAGGGTGGAGCCCAACTCCTGGCGCGTGCCGGCGGCACTGCGGGCCACCTCGTCGCGCAGGTTGCGGTCGAGTTGTTCGCTTTGGCTGCGCAGGTCGTGTTTCAGCTCGTCGGCCACGCGCTTCAAGGGCGCATCATCGCCACGCCGCGTGGCCAGCCACAGCAGCAAGGCCAGGTTCAAGGCCAGCAAAATCCAGGTGATCCAGTTCATGGCCGGCATTGTCTCAGACAGCGACATGCGCGCATGAGAAAGGCCGCCCGCAGGCGGCCTGGTTCAAGGGGCAATGCTCCCCAGCTTTTCAGTCGGCCAACACTGGCGCGCCAGTCTTCTCGCGCACCTGCTCCAGCGTCACATCGGGTGCCAACTCCACGCACTTGAAACCCGCGGGCGTCACGTCCAGCACGCACAGCTCGGTGATGATGCGGTTGACCACGCCCACGCCCGTCAAGGGCAAGCTGCAGGCCTTGAGGAGCTTGTGTTCGTTCCCCTTGGCGGTGTGTTCCATCAGCACGATCACGCGCTTGACGCCGGCCACCAAATCCATGGCGCCGCCCATGCCCTTGACCATCTTGCCGGGGATCATCCAGTTGGCCAGGTCGCCATGTTCGCTGACCTGCATCGCGCCCAGGATGGACAAGTTGATCTTGCCGCCGCGGATCATGGCAAAGCTGTCGTGCGAGCCAAAGATGGACGAGCCGGGGATGGTGGTCACGGTTTGCTTGCCGGCGTTGATCAGGTCGGCGTCGACCTGGTCTTCGGTCGGGAAAGGGCCGATGCCCAGCATGCCGTTTTCGCTCTGCAACCAGACATCGATGTCGGGCGACACGTGGTTGGCCACCAGCGTGGGCAGGCCGATGCCGAGGTTGACGTAGAAGCCATCCTGCAATTCAGCCGCCGCCTTGGCGGCCATTTGGTCGTGGGTCCAAGGCATGGTCAGGCTCCTGCTTTTTCGGTGATGGTGCGCTTTTCGATGCGCTTTTCGGGGTGGGCATTCACCACGATGCGGCTCACGTAGATGCCAGGCAGGTGCACGCTGTCCGGGTCCAGCTCGCCGATCTCGAGCAAGTGCTCGACCTCGACGATGGTGACCTTGCCGGCCATGGCCACCGCCGGGTTGAAGTTGCGCGCCGTGCGGCGGAACACCAGATTGCCCGACTTGTCGGCCTTGTAGGCCTTGACCAGCGACACTTCGGGCAGCAGGGCCCGTTCCATCACGTAGGTGCTGCCATCGAAGTCGCGCGTTTCCTTGCCTTCGGCCACCAGGGTGCCCACACCGGTCTTGGTGAAGAAGGCCGGGATGCCCGCACCACCGGCCCGCAGCTTCTCGGCCAGTGTGCCCTGGGGGGTGAATTCAAGCTCCAACTCCCCGGCCAGGTACTGGCGCTCGAACTCCTTGTTCTCGCCCACATAGCTCGAAATCATCTTCTTGATCTGACGGCTGTTGAGCAACTTGCCCAGGCCAAAACCATCGACGCCAGCGTTGTTGGAAATCACCGTGAGGTCTTTGACGCCGGACGCCGCCAGGGCGTCGATCAAGGCCTCGGGAATGCCACACAGGCCGAAGCCGCCGACCGCCATCAACTGACCGTCCTTGACGATGCCGGCCAGGGCGCTGGCTGCATCGGGATAGACCTTGTTCATCCAATCACTCCTTGTGCATGGGACACGCGGCGCAGCACCGGCGAGCCGGGTTTCGCTGCACTGCAACATTGCCAGCGTACACCGGCTGGCCGTCAAAAATCCAGCGAATTGGACGAAAAACCACCCGCAGAGTTGCTTACCCCGGCAAAGCGGGCGGTGCCTCGGTGCCAGGCAGCGCAGGCACGGGCCCGACAATGGCACGCAGGAAAGGCGGCAGCGGGATGGGCCGCCTTTCCGCCGAGCTGACCCACACCAGGGTGGCCCCGCCTGCCGCGCAGACCTCGCCGGGCTGATCGGTGCGCTCAATGGTCACGAAAGTGTCGAAGCTGGTGCGACCCGGGTTGGCGACGTAGAGTTTGACCAACACCTGCGCGGGGAACTCCAGCTCGCGGTAGAAATTGCAGAAGGTGTTCGCGATCACCGGGCCATCGACCCCGCTGGCAACCGGACCGCTGAGGCTGGCAATCCAGGCCACCCGCACTTGCTCCATGTACCGGAAATAGACCACGTTGTTGACGTGGCCCAAGGCGTCCATGTCGCCCCAGTAAACAGGCAGGGTGACGTGGTGAACGAGGATCTTGTCTTCGGGGATGTCCAGTCGCATGGTTTCTCAGGCGGTCAGGCGGCGGTCATGCCGTCGTCGGCGGAAATGATGGCACCGTTGATGAAATCACTCTGCGGCGCGCACAGCGTGACCAACAAGGCATCCAGGTCTTTGGCTTGGCCCAGGCGCTTGCGCGGCAGCATGTTGATCAACTTCTTCCCGGCTTCGCTGTTGAAGTGCCGCGAGTTCAGCTCGGTCTCGATGTAGCCGGGGCAGATGGCGTTGGTGGTGATGCCGAAACGGCCCCATTCAGCCGCCATGACCTTGGTCATGTGCACCACGGCGGCCTTGCTCATGCAGTACACGCCGATCATCGGCATGGTGCGCAAGCCACCAGCCGACGCGATGTTGACGATGCGGCCACCAGTGAAGGTGCCAGGCGCCGAGCCCTGGGCACGGGCCAGCATGCGCTTGGCCACTTCCTGCGCGGTGAAAAAGGCGCCGCGGGTGTTGGTGTCGAAGATGAAATCGTAGCTTTCGGCGGTCACGTCTTGCAGGCGTTCGGTGGTGCTGACACCCGAGTTGTTGATCAGGATGTCGATCGCACCGACCTCGGTCTCGGCGTGGGCCACGGCGGCGCGGATGCTGTCGATGTCGGTCACGTCCATGCCAACCACGTGCGCATCGCCACCGGCGGCTTCGATCTCGGCGCGCAAGGTCTTGAGGCGCTCGACACGGCGTCCGGCGAGCACGACGGCGGCGCCAGCCTGGGCCAGGGTCAGGGCGAACTGGGTGCCCAGTCCGCTGGAAGCACCGGTGATCAGGGCCACGCGGCCGGCCAAGTCAATGTTGTAGCTCATGCTGGGGCAATTCCTCTGCGAATCTCTCAGGGGGGTTTTATAAGGTGGATGGTTTGAACCTTAGCACGGGGCACCGCATTTGGCCCCGATGCGCAGATTTTCGAACGATCGTGCTTTTTTCCGGCAAAATATGAAACACAGCCCGTTTTAGAATCGCTGGTTCAGTCCAGAACACAACAACATTCATCCGCCCAGTAGAAGGAAGCACGATGACGCCCCAGGAAATCCTTGCCCAGTTTGGCCCACGTGAATCGATGGAATACGACGTGGTCGTCATCGGCGCCGGCCCGGGTGGTCTGGCCACGGCCATCCGCCTGAAGCAACTGGCCGCCGCCGCTGGCAAAGAAGTGTCGGTTTGCGTGCTGGAAAAAGGCTCCGAACCGGGCGCTCACATCTTGTCGGGCGCCGTGATGGACCCGCGCGCCATCACCGAACTCTTCCCCAACTGGAAAGAACTCGGCGCGCCGCTGAACCAGCCCGTCACGGCCGACGAGGTGCTGTTCATGACCAGCGAAACCAGCGTCTTCAAGACCCCGCAGGCCCTGATCCCCAACAACTTCCACAACGAAGGCAATTACGTCATCAGCCTGGGCAACGTGGTGCGCTGGCTGGGCCAGCAGGCCGAGGGCCTGGGCGTCGAAATCTTCCCCGGTTTCGCCGCCGCCGAAGTGCTCTACAACGATGACGGCAGCGTCAAGGGCGTGGCCACCGGCAACCTGGGTGTCGACAAGTCCGGCGAGCCCACCGACAACTTCCAGCTGGGCATGGAACTGCTGGCCAAGTACACCATCTTCGCCGAAGGCGCGCGTGGTCACCTGGGCAAGCAACTGATCAGCAAGTTCAAACTGGACGATGGCAAGGCGCCTCCCAGCTTCGGCATCGGCATCAAGGAACTCTGGGAAATCGACCCGGCCAAGGCACAACCGGGCTTGGTGGTGCACACCGCTGGCTGGCCCATGGACTCCGAAACCTTCGGTGGCGGTTTTCTGTACCACCTGGAAGACAACAAGGTCACCTTGGGCCTGGTGGTCGGCCTCGATTACAAGAACCCTTGGCTGAGCCCGTTCGAAGAGATGCAGCGCTGGAAGAAGCACCCGAGCATCCTCAAGCACATCGAAGGCGGCAAGCGCATCAGCTATGGCGCTCGCGCCATCAACAACGGCAGCCTGCCCAGCCTGCCCAAGACCGTGTTCCCTGGTGGCGCCCTGGTCGGTTGCGACGCTGGCTACATGAACGCCTCGCGCATCAAGGGCAGCCACGCGGCCATCAAGTCGGGCATGCTGTGCGCTGAAGCGGCCTTCGCCGCCGTGACCGCGGGCCGCCAGTACGACGAGTTGAACGCCTACCCCGTGGCCTTCGAGAAGAGCTGGCTGCACGACGAGCTGAACGGCGCCAAGAACTTCAAGACCTGGTTCAAGAAGGGCCTGTACGTGGGCTCGATCATGACCGGCGTCGAACACTGGCTGCTGCCTCGCTTGGGCATCAAGTCGCCGCCGTGGACCCTGCCCAATCCCGCCGCGGACCACACCTTCCTCAAGCCGGCGGCCGAGTGCGCCAAGATCGATTACCCCAAGCCCGATGGCAAGATCACCTTCGATCGCCTGAGCTCGGTGTTCGTGTCCAACACGAACCACGAGGAACACCAGCCGGCCCACCTGACCTTGAAGAACGCTTCGGTGCCGGTGGACATCAACCTGGCCAAGTACGCGGGCCCCGAGTCGCGCTACTGCCCGGCGGGCGTGTACGAATTCGTCAAGAACGAAGACAACACGGACCGGCTGCAGATCAACGCGCAAAACTGCGTGCACTGCAAGACCTGCGACATCAAGGACCCCACCCAGAACATCGTCTGGGTCACGCCTGAAGGTGGCGGCGGGCCGAACTACGCAGGCATGTAAACAGTCGCCGCTCCAGGAAGCCCACCATCATGACCAAAGTAGTAATCAGCGGAACCGGCTTGTTCAAGCCTTCCCAGACCATCACCAACGCTGAGCTGGTGGAGTCCTTCAACGCCTACGTCGAGCTGCAGAACGCCAAGTTCGCCGACCAGATCGCCGCCGGAGAACGCGAGCCGCTCGCGCCTTCCAGCGTCGAGTTCATCGAGCGTGCCTCAGGCATCAAGCAGCGCTACGTGATGGACAAGAGCGGCGTGCTGGACCCGCACCGCATGTTTCCCCGTCTGGCCCCACGTGCTGATGACGAACTGTCCTTGATGGCGGAGATCGCGGTCCACGCCTCCCGCCAGGCCATGGAACAGGCCGGCAAGCAGGGCAAGGACATCGATGGCGTGATCTGCGCGGCCTCCAACATGCAGCGCGGCTACCCCGCCATGGCCGTCGAGATCCAGCAGGCGCTGGGCGCTGGCGGCTATGGCTTCGACATGAACGTGGCCTGCTCTTCGGCCACCTTTGGCATCGAGCAGGCCGTCAATGCGATCCGCGCGGGCACCGCCCGTTGCGTGCTGGTGATCAATCCCGAGATCACCTCGGGCCACCAGGAATGGCGCGACCGCGATTGCCATTTCATCTTTGGCGATGCCTGCACGGCCGTCATCGTGGAACGCGCGGACACCGCCACCAGCAACGACCAATGGGAAGTGCTGGGCACCAAGCTGGCCACGCAGTTTTCCAACGCCATCCGCAACAACTTCGGCTACATGAACCGTTGCGAGGACACCGACCCCAACGCCCGCGACAAAACTTTCCGCCAGGAAGGCCGCAAGGTGTTCAAGGAAGTGGTGCCCATGGCCGCCGCCCACATCGAGGCGCACCTCAAGGACCTGTCTTTGCAGCCCGTGGACGTGCGCCGCTTCTGGCTGCACCAGGCCAACCTGAGCATGAACCAGCTGGTGATCAAGAAGCTGGTGGGTGGCGAAGTCACCCCCGACATCGCACCGCTCATCCTGGATGAGTTCGCCAACACCTCGTCGGCCGGTTCGGTGATCGCTTTCCACGTTCACCATGGCGACCTGAATCGAGGCGCCCTCGGCGTGATCTGCTCGTTCGGGGCAGGCTATTCGATCGGCAGCGTGGTGGTGCGCAAGCTGTAAAACTCAGCGGTCCTCGCCGCCACTGTCGCCGTGGTCGGGCATTTCAATGACTTGGCCGACGGGAATGGGCTCGTCATCCGCGAGCGCCCTGGCCGCATCGCGTTCGGCCTTCAGCTGAGCGCGACGCTCTGCAAAAAATGACTTGAGCAGCCTGGACGCCGGCTCGGCCAGCAAGCCCCCGACAATCTGCGTGTGGTGGTTCAACTGCCGGTTGGCGAACAAATCGAGCACCGAACCGGCCACGCCGGTTTTGGGGTCGGGCGCGGCGAACACCACACGTTTGAAGCGCGCGTGCATCAGGGCCATGGCGCACATGGCACAGGGCTCCAAGGTGACGTAGAGCTCGCAATCCGGCAGGCGGTAGTTTTCCAGCAATTGCGAGGCGTGGCGCAAAGCCACGATCTCTGCGTGCGCGGTGGGGTCGTGCGTGGTGATGGGGCGGTTGTAGCCAGTGGCGATCACCTGCCCTTCCCGCATGATGACGGCACCCACGGGCACCTCGCCCGCCAGCCAGGCGTTGTGGGCCTGGTCGAGGGCGATGCGCATGGCGCTGTCATCGGCGGGGGTGAACCCGCTGTCGGTCTTGTCGTCGTTCACGGCTTGGGGTCGGCTTGCTGTTCGAGGTCCGAGGCACGGTTCTGCATCGCCCGGTTGACATCATCTTGCACCTGCTTTTGCAGTTGCTGGCCTTGCTGGACGGTGTCGACTTGAGGCGCCTTGCCATTCACGGCATCGCTGACCGGAGACGACGAGGCGGTGGCCGCCTTGTGGCTGCCCGAGCCGCTCAACTGGTGCTTGGCGATCAACCCCACGATGGCCAGCACGACCAACAGGCCCACCAATGAAAACAAACCACGCATGTCGGCGTCATCCTTCGGCGTTGTTCGCCGCGCTGGTCCCCGGCTCGGGTATGCGCAGATTATGGCCCGTAGCCCACCCCTACCCGGCGGCTGGCGCCCTTTCGGCGATCAAGGCCCGCAACAAGGCATCGATGTCACTGGGATCAACGGGCTTGGTGAGGTGCCCGGCAAAACCGGCCTGGCGGGAGGCATTCAGGTCGTCGTCCGACCCATAGCCTGACAAGGCGATGCAGGGCATTCGGGGCGCCAGGGCCCGCGCAACTTCTCGGCCACTGCCATCAGGCAAGCCCAGGTCGCTCACCACGGCGTCGAAACCATGCTGCCCCGCTTTGTGCAAGGCGTCCTTGATGCTCATCGCGTGGGTCACTTCGTAGCCCTGCATGTCCAAGGCCATGGACAGCGCCTCGGCGGAATCGAGGTTGTCCTCCACCAACAGCACCGAACGACGCACTGCAACCGATGGCGCGGGCACACTGCCCCGCCCGGATGGCGCGCTGTCGACCTGGTCTTGCACTGCCGGCAATGACAGGGTGAAGGTCGCGCCATGGCCCGGCCCCTCGCTGTCGGCCCGCAGTTCCCCGCCATGGGCCTGGGCCAGGCCATGCGCGATGGCCAGGCCCAGGCCCAAGCCACCAAACTGCCGGGCAATTTGGGGATCAACCTGCTCGAAGGGCATGAACAGGCGTTGCAAGGCGTCGGGCTGGATGCCGATGCCCGTGTCCTGGCAACTGACCTCGACACGCCCGGCGTTCAGGCGGCTGCGCACCGTCAAGCTGCCACTGGGCGGGGTGAACTTGATGGCATTGCGGATCACGTTCCAGAGGATTTGCTGCAGGCGGCTCGCATCACCAGCCACCACCAGCGAGCCGAGCGCGAGGTCTTTGTGGAGCCACAGCTTCTTGCCTCGGATGTCATCGCCCAGCATTTCCAGCACGGCCGAGATCAGCAATTGGATGTCCACTGGTTTTGATTGCAAGTTGAGCTTGCCGTGGTCGATGCTGGTGAGGTCGAGCAGATCGTCGATCAGGCGAGCTTCCAGCGCCACATTGCGCCGGATCATGGTGACGAGGCTCTTCAGGTCGTCGGGCAAAGCCAGGCGACGTTCAAGCACCTCGGCGGCGGCCGAGATGGGCATGAGCGGTGTGCGCAATTCGTGGGACAACACGGCCAGAAAGCGGTCCTTGGCGCGGTTGGCGCGCTCGGCCTCGTCCTTGGCACTCTGCAGGGCCTGCGCGGCCGCCTGCGCTTGCGTCCCATCGCGCACGATCTTCGAGAAACCAATCAGCCGCCCATCATCGCCGTGCACGAGGGTGGTCACGCCAGTGGCAAAAAAAGTGTCGCCGTTCTTGCGCTGCAACCATCGGTCATCGCTGCTGCGTCCCGAGACGGTAGCGTGGTGAAGTTCTTGCTCGAACACCTCCGACTTGCGGTCCTCCTCGCGGAAAAGAAAGCCAGCATGCCGGCCCATCACCTCTTCACGGCGCCAACCGAAGATGGTCTCGGACGCGTTGTTCCAGGCGCGGATGCAGCCACTCGGGTCGATGAGCAGCACGGCGTAGTCGCGCAGCGACTCAACCAGGCGGCTGTACACCGTGTTGGATTCGCGCAGGGCCTGCTCGACGCTGAGCCGCTGGCGACGCTCGCTCACTTCGCGCATGGCGCGCCGCAGCACATAGGGCAAACGCTGCAACCTGGACTTGAGCAGGTAATCGGTGGCCCCGGCCTTCAGCATTTCAACCGCGATCTCCTCGCCCATCACGCCCGACACGATGATGAACGGGATGTTGGGCGACAGTCGCAAGGCCAGTTCGAGCGCTTCCCCGCCCGAAAAGCTGGGCAATGAAAAGTCGGACAGGACCACATCGTGGCCGCCGTTTTCCAGCGCCCGCGTGTAGGCCGCTTCGTCGCTGACCCAGTCAACGGTCACGTCGAGCTCGGCCGAACGCCGCAAGGCTTCGGTCAGGAGCTCCGCATCCATGGGATCGTCCTCCAGCAGGAGGACACGAAGCGACAGCAAGTCGGAAGGCGGTGTCAGCTTGGCCATCGATCAGTCGTGCTTGCGGGCCACGCGCAGGGAGCCCGGCGGGGGCTCATTGAGCACGGCCCAAAAGACGCCCAGGTCGGAAATGGCCGCCACGAACTGCTTGAAATCAACAGGCTTGACGACGTAGGCGTTCACGCCCAGTTCGTAGCTGCGGAGGAGGTCCGACTCTTCCTGAGACGAGGTGAGCATGACCACGGGCATGCTTTTGAGCAAGGACGAGGCACGCACCGCCTCCAGCACTTCGAGGCCACTGACCTTGGGCAGCTTCAAGTCCAGCAAGACCACGGCCGGGTTGCCCTGGGGGCGGCCTGAGTGCTCGCCCTCTTGCAACAGATAGTCCAGGGCCTGCGCGCCATCGCGCACGATGACCACTTCGTTGGCCAATTGGCTGCGCTCCAGCGCCAGCAGGGTCAATTCAAGATCGCGAGGATCGTCTTCAACAAGCAAGATCGGTTTGAGCATGGTCAGTGAGATGTGGCCTCGGGCCGCTCCTTGGGCAAGGTGAACGAAAAGGTGGCCCCCCGGCCGGGCTCGCCGTGGGCGGACACCGTGCCCCCATGGCGCTCGATGACACGCCTGACGTTGGCCAAGCCAATGCCGGTTCCTTCGAATTGCTCCGCGGCATGCAGCCGCTGGAACACCCCGAACAATTTGTTGACGTATTTCATGTTGAAACCCACGCCGTTGTCGGCCACCTTGATCAGGTATTCATCTGGCGATTCCTCGCAAGTGACGGACACATAAGCAGGATCCTTGCCTTGCGTGTACTTCACGGCATTGCCAATGAGGTTGCGCATCGCGATGTGCACGAACACCACGTCGGCCTGAACAACGGGCAAGGGGCCGATGTCCCATTGAATCGAGCGTTCAGGATGGTCGAAGGAAATTTCCTTGACGAAGTCGCGCACCACTTCGTTCAGATCGACGGGGACTTTGCGCAAAGCCGTGCGCCCCATCTTTGAAAAACTCAAAAGCGCATCGACCAGCTCACCTGCAAATCGTGCGGCATCTTTTACATGCGCCAAATGCCGCTTGCCCCGTTCGCTGAGAGCCTCGTGCTCGTTGTCGATGAGCATGTCGGCATAGCCCGAAATGTGGCGCAAGGGTGCCCTCAAATCATGCGAGACCGAATAGGAAAATGCCTCCAGCTCTTTGTTGATGCGGCCAAGTTCGCCGGCCAGTTCGGCCATCTCTTCGGCACGCCTCAGCACAATGGCAAGCAAGGCATGCCGGAGTTGCTCGGCCGCGTCCAGCTCTCCAGGCTGCCACGGAAGGCTGCGGCCACGAACGATCTGCCGCCAGGTGTCGAAACTTTGCCTCGGATGCAGCCGGCCCGTGGACGCGGCCACGACGACGCCCTTGCGGGGATCGCCCGCCCAGTCGATGGTCTGGGCCACCTCCTGGCGGAACCAGATCACCAAATGGCGGTGCACCTGCGAGATCGACACGCTGAGCACGCCACAAGCCACGTCGGCGAACGCCTCGGCGGCCGGGTAGACATCCACCAGCGAATCGCAACTGAACACGCTCTTGCCGTGGTTCAGCAACCAGGTCGCCAGCAACTGCAATTTCTCCGTGTCGGGGACGCGTCCGATGGTGCGGCACTCGTCGTTGTGGACGATGGCCGCGCCGTCGGCATTGGCAAAGCGCAGCAGATCGACCCCCGAGTCCAACAGGCCACCCAGGCTGCCCTTGTCATCGCTCAAGGCTGCCAGCAAAGACACGAGGATGCTGCGCAACTCCAGCCGGTGGCGGATGGCCTGACGCTCCTGTTTGGCCTCGACCTGCAAGGACAGGATCTGCCCCAGGTGCTCGCAAGCCGTCCGCACCTCGAAGCCCACATTGCGCGGCTGGGCGTCGTGGCAAGAGATCAAGCCCCACAGTTCACCTCGGACCACGATCGACACCGACATGGAGGCCAGCGTGCCCATGTTGCGCATGTACTCCAGGTGCACCGGCGACACGCTGCGCAGCACGGCGTGGCTCAGGTCGATGGGCCGGTCATCGGCCACCCCGTTGGCCGGCGAGAGCAAAGGCACTGGTTCGTAGGACGCGCTGGGAATGACCCGGATGCGGTTGAGCAGGTACAACTCGCGGGCCTGGCGCGGGATGTCGCCGGCCGGAAACCACTGGCCCAGGTGCGAGGTGTAGGCCTCGTCCCGGTCCTCGCCCAGCACCTCGCCATGGCCAGCCGCGTCGAAGCGGTACACCATGGTTCGCCCAAAGCCCGTGATGCGGCGCATTTCCTCGGCGGCCAATTGGCACAGCTCCTTGACACTGTCTGCATCCTGCAGACGCGAGACAAAGACCCGCATCATGGGGTAGATCATTGGAAAGCGCCGCGGATCCGCATTGTCCGAAGCCTCCAGCTCGAGGATCAGGCGGCCATCGTGTTGATGGACCAGTGCATTGAAGCGAGGGCCAACCGCCTCAACTTGTCCGACCAGGTAGTTGCCCACCAGATAAGGCGTTTCAGTGACGATGCCGGTTTGCAGGGCATGTGCAAGGTCTTGCACCAGGGCTTCACCGACATGCCGCGCCAGGGGCAGCCGCACCAGGTCTTCCGCGGGGACCTGGAACAGTCGCGGCAGGTTGGCGCTGTATTGAAGGATGCGCAAATCGGCCCTGTCCAGACACATCAGGTAGCCGTGCGGCTGAATGCTGCCTGGGATGCGGATGGGCTCCCGGTCGCAGTCGGTCAAATCGGTCGTGTTGTTTGAGTCATCCATGGCGCAACGCGATCTTGAACCACCGGTTCAAGGCCGAAAAGGTTTGGGTGGCGGCCAGCACGGCCTGGTCCTGCTCAGATTCGGTGGGCAGGTGCTCGCTCAGCAGCGCCTTGAAGCGCAGCCACAAATGGCCGGTCTGGTCACCATGGCCCGCGAAGAAAGAGGCGCCCGACGAGGCGTCCATGCCGAGACGTTCGTTCAGATGGCGGCTGATGTGTCTGGCACCGAGCGTGGAGCCTTCGGTCACGTACAAGGCGCCCAAAGCGGCCGCTGGACTGTCGATGCAGGGCCAGTCGGCGCAGACGGGCAAGCCACGGATGTCGGCAGACGAGAGACCCAGCCGCGCCAGGTCGTGGCTCAGGCGTGGGGCGCGCCAACGGGGCGCCAGTTCCGCGCGGAGCGCCGCCGACAAGGCATGGTCGATGCGTGCCTCGATGCCTGGCCAGAAGCCCTGGAAGGCGCCCAGCACGGTCAGGTAACGCGCGGTCGTGTCGATGCCCATCAACTGCACGACGTCTTCCACCTCGGCATGATCGGCCGCGGTTTCGCGCTTCAAGCGTTCGGGCAAGCTGCAGGGCACGAGGGCCTCCTGGGCGGCTTTGGGAGGGGCTGTGGCAATCATTTTTCAAGTATGCCCGCAAGCCAATTTCAGGGCGTCCTCACGGGACAAAGGAGGCGGCTCCCCACATCAAGCCGGCAGCGGCCAACGCCCGATCACGGTGTACTGGGCCCGGCCCATCAGACTGCGCACGAGCACGAACTCCCGCGCAGACCAGGCGATGGGATCGATGAGTCGCTCGTCCACGGGACGGTCCCCGTACAGCAGGGTCAGGTGCGGCGTGTAGGCCGCCCGCGGGCCTTTGACCAGCCCCGCCTTGATCAGGCCCATCTCCAGGGCCGATTGCAAGGCCATCACGCCGGCCAGGCTTTCATCGCCCCGCAAGACCAGAGGCAGGCGGCCCGGCTTGCCAGAGAAGGTCGCCACGCGGTCGAACCCAAGGACGAAAGAAGGCACCACCAAGCGCGCAGCCACATCGGACGCGGCAACCACGATGTGGGCGGGCAAGCCAACATAGTCGCCCAGGTGGTGCAAGGTGACATGAAGCCGTTCGGCGGGAATCGGCTTGGCGACCAGCCCATGGTCGCCTCGCAAGCGCCGCGTCAGCGAGGCGACGCGGTCCCTGGCAGCGGCCTCGGGCAGCAGCGCGAAGAACAGGCGATCGGTGGGCTCGCTGGGTGCATCGAAGCCATCGAGTGAAATCTGATCCGCCATGGCGCTGCGTGTCCGTTTGTTAAAGAGGTTTACCCGACCACGGGTTGATCAACCACCAAGGGGCGCGTGATGCGCCTGAGGCCGGGATCGAGCGAGAGCTCACGCACAGCCTCATGGCGTTCCTGCGGGGTCATGGCCACGAGCGTCTCGACCTCGCCCCCAACCATCGTGGCCACGGGCACCCCGTCGCGGTACAGCACCCGCGATCCGGCCGTGCGGGGCAGCTTCGGGCCTGGCAGCACCGTGCCGAGCAGGTTGGCTGGGTCGGCTGCAGCCAGGCAGACCAGCCCCGCATCAGGGGGCTGACGCCGCACTTCGCGCATCCGCGCCACGGCTTCGGGCAGCGCGAACTGTTCGCCCGACAGACCGGCGATGAAACGCCCGCCACGCAGTTCGCCCCGTGCCTCCAAACGGCGGCAGACCCGCACCAGCTCACGCCACTTGGGCAGCCAAGCGGCCTCGCGTTCGAGCAAGCGCCAGGCCAGGACACCATGTCGGCGCAACAAGGTGCGCACCAGGTGCTCGAGGTCTTCGGGAGCCGGCACGAGCGCCCCACCCTCCCCGTCCGGCCTTGGCTGCTGGCGCACCAGGGACCAACGCCCGGCATCCTCGATGCCAAACAGCGGCCGATGGCGGTGCCTTGAGCGGCCGGACGAATGGTTGGAGGGCCGTTTCGAGGCGGGCACCATCAGGGCACGCAAGCCGGCGAAGCTGTCGCAGCTGACGCGTCCACGCGCCACCAACTCGGCCAGGGCATCTTCCAGTTCGGACTGCAGCAGGCGGGTCCCTTGCAGCATCTCGTCGAAGAAGGACGCCCCGTGTGCCGACAAGTAGTCGGCCAGGCGTTGCGCGCGCGAGCCCAATTCACCCTCATCGGCAGGCAGTGGCGCCATCCGAGCCCACAAGGCGGCCTGGCGACGGGGAAGCAGCAGCACAGGCGTGAGCCGCAAGGACGCGCCGCCGCCCTTCCCCAGGCCAGCCGCCGCCGTGGATGGGCGCAGCCGCGTCCACATCGTTCGGCCGGCGGTGCACAGGTCGTCCAGCCAGGCGCTTGAATAATCGCGCAGCCGGGCGGGCAGGATCTCGGCCTCCCATTGGCCCGCAGGCGCCTCGTAACCTTCGAGCAAGGCCAGCACCGCCGGCAAGGCCTCGGGCCCCTCGACTTGGCTGTTCGGCCCCACCTGTTGCCAATCGAAAAGGAAGCGCATGAAATCGCGCGGCTCGACCGGCTCGATCTCCTGCCGCAAGCGCTTCAAGGTGTAGCGGTGGATGCGCGCCAGAAGATGGCGTTCGCACCATTCGACGCCCTGTGCGCCTGGCGTGAACCGCCCCTGCAAAACCGCGCCTTCGGTCTGCAGGCCCAGCAAGGCCTGCTCAACCTCGTCGCGCGCCAGCTGAAGCTGCGACATCAAGGCCTCGACCGACACCGGTCCCAGCCCACCCAGCCGCGAGCGCAGCAGATCGCGCAGCAACTCCTCACGGCCACCAACTGGCAAGGCGTATTCGGCCGGCGGCTCGATGGCCGGCTGAGCACGGGCTTCGGGGTACAGCACCCGGGCCTCGGCCAGGCGCTCCGCCGCCGACCACAGCCCATGGGACAAGCGCGTGGCGCGCCCAGAGCGGGCCAGGTCCTGAAGCCAGTCCAGCCAACCTTCGTGATCAGCCGCTTCCTGGTCGGTGAGCACCCCCAGCATGACCAAGGCCTCGTGCATTTCGTCGGCATCGCGCACGCGCGGCCAGGCCTCTTCGCGCACGCTCGCGATGGCCTCAGGATCAAGTTGACCCAGGTCGTCGGCGCTGTCGGGGTCGGCGTAACGGCGGCTTTGCACGGCCAGGGTGCGCCGCTCTTCCAGCGGTGCGTCGTCCAGGAAGGCGTAAGGTCGCGCGTTCAAGGCCTCGGCGGCGATGGGCGACGGGGCGGCCAAGTCACGCGCGATGATGTCAACCTCGCCAGCTTCCATGCGGCGCAGCAGTGCGAGCCAGCCTTCGGCGTCCATGGCTTCGTGCAGGCAGTCGTCCAGCGTCTGTGCCACCAGTGGGTGGTCGGGGATCTCGCGCTCGCCCACGATGTTCTCCAGGCAGGCCACCTGGTCGGGGAACACCGCCGCCAGCAGGTCTTCCGACTTCATGCGCTGCAATTGCGGCGCCACCTTGCGCCCGCCACGGAAGCGCGGCAAGGCCAAGGCGGTGGTGGCGTTCCAGCGCCAGCGCACACCGAACAGGGGCGCATCCAGCAAGGCCTGGATCAGCACACCCAGGGCCGAGTTGCTGTGCAGGTAGCGGGCCACTTCGTCCAGCGGAAAACTGTGGCTCGTGGAGAGCGACAGCACGATCGCGTCTTCGGTCGCGGCCGCCTGCAGCTCAAAGTTGAACTGGCGGCAGAAGCGCTTGCGCAAGGCCAGGCCCCAGGCGCGGTTCAGTCGGCTGCCCCGTGGCGAATGGATCACCAGCTGCATGCCACCCGACTCATCGAAGAAGCGCTCGAGCACGACCCGCTCTTGCGTCGGCAGGACGCCCAAGGCGGCCACGGTGCGCCCCAGGTAGTCGATCAATTGCCGCGCCGCCGACTCGTCCAGCGCCAAGGTGTGGCGGGCCCAGGCCACAGCCTCATCGGGCGTGCCGGCCCGCCATTGCCGTTCGACATCGGCCCGAAGGCGCGACACCGCGAAAGACAACTCGTCGGTGCGGCCCGGCGCCTCGCCCAGCCAGAAAGGGATGTTGGGCGCGGCCCCCTGTGCATCTTCGACGCGCACCTTGCCCGGTTCGATGCGCAGGATGCGGTAACTGGTGTTGCCCAACTGGAAAACATCACCCGCGATGCTCTCGACCGCGAAATCCTCATTGACGGTGCCGATCTTGTCCGCTTGAGGCTCCAGCATGACGGTGTAGTCGCCCGCCTCGGGGATGGTGCCGCCGGACGTCAAGGCCGTCAGCCGCGAGCCCTTGCGCTCCCGCAGTCGATGGTGCACGGCATCACGGTGCACGTGGCCAGCGCGCGGCCCCTGACGGGTGGTGAAGCCCTCGGACACCATGCGCACCACCTCGGCATAGCGCTCGGCCTTCAAGTCGCGATACGGCCAGGCGCGCTTCACCAGGTCGAACAACTCGTCTTCGTTCCACTCCTGGCAAGCCACCTCGGCGATGATTTGCTGGGCCAGCACATCAAGCGGCGCGGGCAGGATGTGCAAGGCATCCAGTTCGCCGCGGCGCACGCTGTCGAGCAAGGCCGTGCACTCCACCAGCTCATCGCGCGATTGCGGGAACAGGCGTGCCTTGGGCGTGCCGCCGACCTGGTGGCCCGACCGCCCTGCCCGCTGCAGGAAGGTGGCGATGGACCGGGGCGAGCCCAGCTGGCACACCAAATCCACATCGCCGATGTCCAGGCCCAGTTCCAGCGACGCCGTGGCCACCAGCACTTTCAGCTCACCGCGCTTGAGGCGCTGCTCGGCCAGCAAGCGCGCCTCCTTCGACAGGCTGCCGTGGTGCGCCGCCACGGCTTCGCGGCCCAGCCGTTCCGCCAAATGCCGCGCCGCCCGTTCGGCCATGCGCCGCGTGTTCACGAACACCAGCGTCGTGCGGTGCGACAGCACCAGTTCAGCCACCCGGCCGTACACCTGCTCCCACTGATCGTTCGACATCACCACGCTCAGCGGGGTGGGCGGCACCTCCAGCGCCAAATCGCGTTGCCGTGTGTAGCCGATGTCGATGATTTCGCAAGGCGCGCCCCCGGTCAGGAAACGGGCCACTTCGTCGATCGGCTTTTGCGTGGCCGACAGACCAATCCTGACGACCGGCTCCACGCACAAGGCCTGCAGACGCTCCAGCGTCAGCGCGAGGTGGCTGCCGCGCTTGCTGGCCGCCAGCGCGTGGATTTCATCGACGATCACCGTGCGGACGGTCGACAGCATGCGCCGGCCAGACACCGAGCCCATCAACACGTACAAGGATTCGGGGGTGGTGACGATGATGTGCGGCGGCCTGCGCAGCACCTGCTGCCGTTCGGCGGCGGGCGTGTCCCCCGTTCGCACCGCGGTGCGGATCGCCACATCGGGCAGGCCAAGCGCGGCCAGTTCAGCCCGGATGCCTTCGAGCGGGGTCTCCAGGTTCAGGCGGATGTCATTGGACAGCGCCTTGAGCGGCGACACGTAGACCACCACCGTTTCATCGGGCAGGCCGCCGGGCGCCAGGCCACGCCTCACCAGCCCATCCAGCGCCGCCAGGAAAGCGGTCAGCGTCTTGCCCGCCCCCGTGGGCGCCGCCACCAGGGTGTGGCTGCCGCGCTGGACGGCAGGCCACGCCGCGACTTGCGCAGGCGTCGGCGCGGGAAAGGCCTGGTTGAACCAGGCCTGGACAGCCGGGTGGAAGGTGTGGAGTGGCACGGGGAAAAGATCGGGACGGACTGCGCGATATCAAGGCATGGTCGCCCATCCTAAATGCACCAATTGAGCGCATCGACGCGCTCATCATCCCTCATCCGGTGCATCGCATGCACCTTCTGTGGGGCATCTAGGGTGGTTTGCCCCTGGAAAATTCTGGCACACCTATTGCATCAATGGCCTCGTGGGCTCGAAGGTACTGTCGCCAGCGCGCACACACATGGTCTCCGCTAACGACGGCGGAAATCAGCCGGATCCCGTGATTGTCATGGAGTTCATCCGGCTGCTTATCCCAAATTGGTTTTGGGCAATCCCGGTGGCTCGGCCACCTGCTTGCCCGCCACCTACTTATCCGTCGGAGTACACATGAAGATCGTCATCGTTGGCCATGGCATGGTTGGCCACAAGTTCCTCGAAAGCCTGGCCGAGACCGGCATCCAGAACGCCGAAGTCACGGTGTTGTGCGAAGAGCCCCGCGCCGCCTACGACCGCGTTCACCTCTCCGAATTCTTCTCTGGCAAAACGGCCGAAGACCTGTCCCTGGTCGAAGATGGCTTCTTCGAACGCACAGGTTTCACGCTCCGACTGGCCGCCCGTGCCGCCTCCATCGACCGCCGCGCCCACACCGTCACCACGGCCGATGGCGAAGTGCTGCCCTATGACAAGCTGGTGCTGGCCACCGGCTCCAGCCCCTTCGTGCCGCCCGTCCCGGGCCGCGACCGCCCCAACTGCTTCGTCTACCGCACCATCGAAGACCTGGAAGCCATGACCGAATGCGGCGCGCGCTCCAAGAGCGGCGTGGTGGTCGGCGGCGGCCTGCTGGGCCTGGAATGCGGCAAGGCCCTGGTGGACCTGGGCCTGAAAACCCACGTGGTGGAATTCGCCCCGCGCCTGATGACCGTGCAGGTCGACGATGGCGGCGGCCGCGTGCTGCGCAACAAGATCGAAGCCTTGGGCGTTCAGGTGCACACCAGCCGCAACACGGTCGAGATCACCGATGGCGCCACCGCCCGCCACCGCATGGTCTTCGCCGACGGCACCTGGCTCGAGACCGACATGATCGTGTTCTCCGCCGGCATCCGCCCACGTGACGAACTGGCCCGCCAATGCGTGCTGGCCATCGGCCCGCGCGGTGGCGTGGTGATCGACAGCGAATGCCGCACCAGCGACCACAACATCTACGCCATCGGCGAGTGCGCCTCCTGGAACGAGCAGACTTTCGGCCTGGTCGCGCCCGGCTACGACATGGCCCGCGTGGCCGCCAGGCACATCGCCGGTCAAACCGACGTCGCCTTCGTCGGCGCCGACATGAGCACCAAGCTCAAGCTGATGGGCGTGGACGTGGCCAGCATCGGCGATGCCCAGGGCAAGACCCCCAACTGCCGCTCTTTCCAGTACGTGGACGAGATCAAGCAGATCTACAAGAAGATCGTGGTGAGCGGCGATGGCAAGCAGTTGCTGGGCGCCGTGCTGGTGGGCAATGCCGATGAATACGGCACCCTGCTGCAGATGGCTCTGAACGGCATCACCCTGCCCGAGTCGCCCGAGTTCCTGATCCTGCCTTCCAGCGATGGCCAGGCCAAGCCCGGCCTGGGCGTCGATGCCCTGCCCGACAGCGCCCAGATCTGCTCGTGCAACAACGTCACCAAGGGCCAGATCTGCGCCGCCGTGTGCGATGGCGCCACCGACATCGGCAAGCTCAAGGCCTGCACCAAGGCCGGCGCCACCTGCGGTGGCTGCGTGCCCCTCGTCACGCAAGTGATGAAGTTCGAGATGAAGAAGCAAGGCATGGAGGTCAACAACCATGTCTGCGAGCACTTCGCCTATTCGCGCCAGGAGATGTACCACCTGATCCGCGTCGGCGAGATCCGCACCTTCGACGACCTGATCGCCAAGCACGGCAAGGGCCTGGGCTGCGATGTCTGCAAGCCCGTGGCGGCGTCGATCTTCGCCTCCTGCTGGAACGACTTCGTGCTGAAGAAAGACCTGGCCGGTCTGCAGGACAGCAACGACTACTACCTCGGCAACATCCAGAAGGACGGCACCTACTCGGTCGTGCCCCGCATGGCGGGCGGTGAAGTCACGCCCGACGGTCTGATCGCTGTGGGCCAGGTCGCCAAGAAGTACGGCCTGTACACCAAGATCACCGGCGGCCAACGCGTGGACCTGTTCGGTGCCCGCGTCGAAGAGCTGCCCTTCATCTGGGAGGAACTCATTGCCGCCGGCTTCGAATCCGGCCACGCTTATGGCAAGTCGCTGCGCACGGTCAAGAGCTGCGTGGGCTCGACCTGGTGCCGCTATGGCGTCGGCGACAGCGTCGGCCTGGCGGTCGAATTGGAGAACCGCTACAAGGGCCTGCGCTCGCCGCACAAGATCAAGTTCGGTGTCTCGGGCTGCACACGTGAATGCGCCGAAGCGCAGGGCAAGGACGTCGGCATCATCGCGACCGAGAAGGGCTGGAACCTGTATGTGTGCGGCAACGGCGGCATGAAGCCCCGCCACGCCGAACTCATCGCCTCCGACCTGAACAAGGAAGAACTCATCAGCCTGATCGACCGCTTCCTGATGTTCTACGTGCGCACCGCCGACCGCCTGCAACGCACCAGCACCTGGCGCGACAACATGGAAGGCGGCCTGGGCTACCTGAAGGACGTGCTGCTCAACGACAGCCTGGGCCTGAATGCCGAGCTCGAAGCGCAGATGCAGCACGTGGTCAACACCTACCAGTGCGAATGGAAGACCGCGGTCACCGATCCCGATGTGCGCAAGCGCTTCCGCTCATTCGTGAACAGCGACAAGAAGGATGAGCACGTGATGTTCGTGCAGGAGCGCGGCCAGATCCGCCCGGCCCGCCCGGAAGAGCAGGCCATCGCCGCGCCGAGCTTCGCACCCACCGAACTCGCCTGATCGATCTTTCAAGGACTTCACCATGACCACCGACACCTTGAACTGGACCGCCGTGTGCGCGGTCGATGACATCCTCCCCAACACCGGCGTTTGCGCGCTGGTCGAGGGCCGGCACGTGGCGGTCTTCCGCGTCGGGCAAAGCCAGTTCTTCGCCATCGACAACGTGGACCCCAAGTCGAACGCCAGCATCAACGCCCGCGGCCTGCTGGGCAACCTGGGCGAGCGCACCGTCGTCGCCTCGCCCATGTACAAGCACCATTTCGACCTGCGAACTGGTGAATGCATCGAATCGCCCGAATACTCGGTGCGCGCCCACGAGGTGCGCGTCGAGGATGGCCGGGTGCTGGTCGCCGTCGAATGAAAATTTGAGGGCTGCCAGCGGGCCGCCGGCACGATGCCGGCAGGGAAATTGCGGACAATGGCGGCTGTGATCCAGCCCCCGCTGTTCGTGAATTTTCCGCCCGCCCATGCAACTGACCGTTTCCCACCTCGTCCTGCGCGCCAAACAACTCGACCTTGAGGCCGTGCAGCATCTGGCCGGGCGCGTCGAATTGGCCGGTGTCATCGGGCAGTTGATCCACACCCTGCAGACCGAGCGTGGCGCGAGCAGCATCTACCTGGCCTCGGGTGGACAGCGTTTTGCCGCCGAGCGACAGGCGGCCGTGGACGAAGCCCGACCCATCGAAGCCACCTTGCGCACCTTGCTGGCCACGCAGTTGGCGCCCGCCCAAGGCGCCACGGCCCGCATGCTCTCCCTGATGGCCTGGGTGCTGCTCGACCTGGACGCCCTGGCCGACCTGCGCCAGCGCATCGACCAACACACCCTCACTGCGCACGATGCCGTGGCCGCCTTCAGCCGGGTGATCGCCGGGCTGCTGGAACTGATCTTCCACGTGGCCGACGCCGCCCTGCACCCCGAGGTCTCGCGCCTGCTGGTGGCCTTTGTTCACCTGCTGCAAGGCAAGGAGGCCGCGGGCCAGGAGCGGGCCGTCGGTGCGCCCATGTTCGCTTCAGGCAGTTGCAGCGAGGCGCAGCAACAGCGCATCGTCCACTTGATCGACGCACAGGAGCGCAGCCTGCAGGTCTTCGAGGAGTTCGCAGAAGCCGCCTTGCGCGCACGCTGGCAGCAGCACCAGTTGACGCCCAAGGTGGCCCACCTGGAACGACTGCGCCGAACCCTGTGCACGGCCAAGCCCGGGGCCTCGCTTGACAAAGCGCTCAGCGACTCCTGGTTCGAGGTCACCAGCGAACGCATCAAAGAAATGTGGCAGCTTCAGAACGAGTTGGTGCAATGCCTTCGTCAGTCCTGCGAGGCCCGCATCCATGCGACCCAGCAAGACCTGCTGGACTCCGAAGGCCTGCTGCGCCAATTGCGCGACAATCCCCCGCCCCACACCAACGCCGTCGACCGCTTCTTCAACGCCACCGAGCAGCCGGAGGCCGCCCCCGTCCTGGGCGCCATCTCAGACGGTTCGGACGCCACCATGTCGTCCTTGGTGGGCCTGCTCGAAACGCAGTCGGCCCGCTTGGCCAGCATGGAGGTCGAGCTGGACGCCGCGAGGCGGGCCTTGCACGAACGCAAGGTGATCGAGCGCGCCAAAGGCGCCTTGATGTCCCGCTTGGGCCTCACCGAGGAAGCCGCATTCAGGGCGCTCCAGAAAACTTCCATGGACCACAACCGCCGCTTGCTGGACGTGGCCGAGGCCACGCTGTCCTTGCCCGACCTTGCTTTTGCAGCCCAGACGCCCAAGACGCACCAGAATTGACCATCGCGCACCAGTTCAGCCCACCAAAGCGACCTTGAGCGCTGAATTCCGGGCACAGAACGTGCATACCCTGTGTCGTCGGGCTAAAGGCGGCTCGGCAACGCACCACGGTGACACACCGTGGTCGCTTTTCTACTCGTGGATAACGGCGTCCCCGTCCCGCATCGCTTCGGCAGATGTGAGGTGGGCACGCCGTTTTTGCTTTTTCGCTCTTCATTTTCCAAAGGAAGTCCCATGGCCTACCTCGCCCCCGCCGAGTTCGTGACCAAGATGGTCGATGCCGGTGAGTCCAAGCTGCTGATGTCCACCCGCGACACGCTGATCCGCTCCTTCATGGCCGGTGCCATGCTGGCACTCGGTGCGGCCTTCGCGGTGAGCATCACGGTGAACACCGGCAATCCGCTGCTGGGCGCCCTGCTCTTTCCTGGCTGCTTCATCCTCCTTTACCTGCTGGGTTACGACCTGCTGACTGGCGTGTTCACCCTGGCCCCGCTGGCCGTGTTGGACAAACGCCCCGGCGCCACCTGGGGTGGCGTGTTCCGCAACTGGACGCTGGTGTTCTGTGGCAACTTCGCGGGCGCCTTCATGGTGGCCGTGTTCATGGCCATCATCTTCACCTTCGGCTTCACCGAGGCGCCCAACGCCATCGGCGTGAAGATCGGCCACATCGGCGAGGGCCGCACGGTGGGTTATGCCGCGCACGGCGCCGCCGGCATGCTGACGCTGTTCATCCGCGGCGTGATGTGCAACTGGATGGTGTCCACCGGCGTGGTGGCGGCCATGATGTCCACCTCGGTGTCGGGCAAGGCCATCGGCATGTGGATTCCCATCGCCCTGTTCTTCTACATGGGCTTCGAGCACAGCATCGTCAACATGTTCCTGTTCCCCTCGGGCCTGTTGCTGGGCGGCAATTTCACGCTCATGGACTACCTGGTCTGGAACGAGATCCCCACCGTGATCGGCAACCTGGTTGGTGGCCTGACTTTCGTGGGCGCCACCTTGTACTCCACGCACTACAAGACCGCGCCCAAGCGCGTCGCCTGAAGACGATGAGCCCACTGGTGGCCTCATGAGCGCACGGTTGCGCGTCACGCTCGGCCAGCATTCGCAGGCCGGGCGCAAGCCCGCCAACCAGGATTTCCACGGGGCGGCAACGCCCTCGGAGCCGCACCTCGGCACCAAGGGCATCGTGGTCGCCCTGGCCGATGGCATCAGCAGCAGCGCCGTCAGCCAGATCGCCAGCGCCGCCGCGGTGCGGGGCTTCCTGGACGACTACTACTGCACGTCGGAAGCCTGGTCGGTGCGGCGGGCGGGCCAACGCGTTCTGCAAGCCACCAATTCCTGGCTCCACGCACAGACCCAACGCAGCGATGCCCGCTTCGACAAGGACCGGGGATATGTCTGCACTTTCAGCGCCCTGATCTTCAAAGGGCGGCAGGCCCACCTTCTGCACGTGGGCGACACCCGCGTCTACAGGCTGCACGCGCAAGCGCTGGAACAGCTCAGCGAAGACCACCGCGTCCGCGTTTCCTCCGTCGAGACCTACCTGGGCCGCGCGCTGGGCGCCGGCCCTGCTGTCGAGATCGACTACCGGAGCTGGGACACCGAGGTGGGCGAGGTCTACCTCCTGGCCACCGACGGCGCCTACGAGTACCTTGACGCGCCCACGGTCCACACGGCCCTGGCGCAGCATCCCGACGACCTGAACGAGGCCGCCAGGTCGCTCACGACCACCGCCCTGGCGCGCGGCAGCCAGGACAACCTCACCGTGCAACTGGTGCGCATCGATGCGCTGCCAGAAACTTCGCCCCAGAACCTGCCGGCCCAGAGAGAGGGCTTGAAGCTCCCGCCCGCCCTTCGCCCGCGCGCCCACTTCGAGGGCTACACCATCGTGCGCGAACTGCACGCCAGCTCACGCAGCCACGTCCACCTGGCCGTGGACCACGCCAGCGGCCAACAAGTGGCCCTGAAAACACCCTCCGTGGACCTGCGGGAAGACCCCGCCTACCTGGACCGTTTCCTCCTGGAGGAATGGATCGCGCGGCGCATCGACAGCGCCCACGTCATCAAGGCCTTCGACACGCCCCGCCCGCGCGAACACCTGTACGTGGCCATGGAGTACATCGAAGGCCAGACATTGGCCCAGTGGATGACCGACCATCCCCGGCCGGACCTGGACACCGTGCGCGGGCTCATCGAACAAGCGGCCAAGGGTCTGCAGGCGTTTCACCGCAAGGAGATGCTCCACCAGGACCTGCGCCCCGAAAACCTGATGATCGACCGGACCGGCACCGTCAAGATCATCGATGTGGGCTCGGCCCACGTGGCCGGCCTGACCGAAGGCACCGCGGAGGCTTTGCCACAGGCCCTGGCCGGCTCCCTGCAATACACCGCACCCGAATACTTCGTGGGGGGCGTTGGCAGTGCACGGTCCGAGTTGTTCTCGCTGGCGGTCCTCGCCTACCAGATGCTGACAGGCCACCTGCCCTATGGCCTGCAGATCACCCAGTTGCGCTCACCGGCAGATCTTCGGCACCTGCGCTACATCGCCATGCGCGAACGCCGCCCCGACCTGCCGCCCTGGATCGATGCCGTGCTGCGAAGAGCGCTCCACCCTCAGCCGTCCAAACGGCAAGAAGCGCTCTCGGAGTTCATCCACGATCTGCACAATCCGAGCACGCAGTACCAAGGCCACCGGTCTTCCCCGCTGATCGAGCGCAACCCAGTCGTGTTCTGGCAGAGCCTCAGTCTGTTGCTGGCGATCGCGGTGCTGGTCTTGATGGGATTGCTGCTGTCTCGCCAGTGACCACGGTTGGGCCTCGCCATCCCTCGGGCCAACACACGGCTTGGGGTGCGAACAGCTCCTTCAAGGCGAGCAAGTCTTCGGGCGTGTCCAGATCGTCGATGTAGGCACGCTGGGTCGCAAGCATGGGCTTGACCAAGTGTGGGTGACCGCGCAGCCAATCCCGGATGCCAGCCTCGGGTGGCGTGCTCAGCACCTGCCGCACAGCCGAGGCTGACAACAGCACCGGATGCCCCCGCACGCCACCGACCACCGGCATCTGTGCCTGGATGCATGCCGGGCGCCCCCGCCAGGCCCTCAACAAGGCATGAACGTCGTGGGCCACCAGCCTGGGCAGGTCGGCCAGGACCAGCAGCAGATCATGGTCGGGGTGCCGCTCAAGGTGGTCTTCAAGCGCCAGGCGCTGCGACCCGACCAGGGTCGAGTCCGGATGGCCATGCATCAGCACCCTTGCATCCGCGCGCTCCACCAGCGGCGCCAGGGTTTCCGGGTAAGCACCGAGCACCACGCTCACCGAGGCCAGCCCGGCGCCACGCAACGCAGCCACCATGCGCTCCATCAGACTGAAGCCACCGATCTCCAAGGCCGCCTTGGGTCGGTGGCCCAGCCTACGCCCCAGGCCAGCGGCCAGGATGGTGGCGGCCACTGGCGCGGCGTTCGTCTTCACGTCACACCAGACAACCGGGCGCAGTGGCCGCATCCTGCCCTGCCAAGGCCTCGTCCGGCAAATCGAAATGATCCCGCAAGCGTTCGCGGCGCGAACTGCTGTTGCGGCGCGAACCGATGGCGCCCACATAGAAGGCTTCGGACTGCAAGGCGTCGATCAAGGCCAGGTCGTCCAGTTTCGGGTCGTGCGTCAAGGCCACCACGGCGGTGCGCGCGTCGGGGCGCAATCGCAAGACCAGGTCGTCGGGCATGTCGTGGCTGAGTGCCACCCCTGGCAGGTCCCAGGTGGCGCGACACTCTTCACGCGGATCACAGACGATGACCTCGAAGCCCAGGCCCAAGGCCATCTGGCACAGGAACCTGGACAGGTCGCCCGCACCGATCACGATCAAGCGTGCCCGGGGGCCGAGCTGGTGGATGAACGCGTTGGGGCCGAGCCGGGGCATGGCTTCGCCCTGCTGACCGGGCGCGAGCTCATTCAGCACCACCTTCCCGGTTCGCAGGTTCAACACGCGCTCGGTGCTGCGCCGCTGCTGGCACCGCGACAGCAGGTCGGCCAGTTGGCTGTCGTGCGAAATGGGCTCCAACACCAATTCGATCGTGCCGCCGCAAGGCAGGCCAAACCGGTGCGCCTCGTCAGCCGACACCCCATAGCGCAGCACCGTTGGCAACCCGGCCTCGCAGACCGCGCCCCAACCTTGCTGGCGGATGCGGTAGATGAGGTCGTCCTCGATGCAGCCGCCCGACACGGAGCCGACTGTTTCACCCCGCGTGTTGATGGCCATGAACGAGCCGGGCGGGCGCGGCGATGAACCCCAGGTCCGCGCCACGGTCACGAGCACCACCGCCTGCCCTTCGGCCTGCCATGCCTGGGCTGTCCGCAGGACCAAGGTGTCAAGGTCTTCCATGCTGGAGGCGCCGTGTCCCATCAAGCCATCATGGGCAAACGGTGCAGCAGCTTGTCGAGGGTGATGGGGTAGTGGCGCACGCGAACGCCCGTCGCATTGTAGACGGCATTGGCCACGGCCGCGGCGATGCCGCACAGGCCCAGTTCGCCCACGCCCTTGGCCTTCATGGGCGAAGAGATGGGGTCGGTCTCGTCCAGGAAAATCACGTCCTGGTGTGGGATGTCGGCGTGCACCGGCACCTCGTAGCCCGCCAGGTCATGGTTGACGAAGAATCCATGGCGCTTGTCCACCGCCAACGCCTCCATCAGCGCCGACCCGACGCCCATGGTCATCGCGCCGATCACCTGGCTTCGCGCGCTTTTGGGATTCAGGATGCGCCCGGCCGCGCAGACGGCCAGCATGCGGCGCACCCGGATCTCGCCGGTCGCGGCGTCCACACCCACCTCCACGAAATGCGCGCCGAAAGTCGATTGCTGGTACTGCTTGTCGAGGTCGCCGAACTCGATCGAGTCCTCGGCCACCAGGCCTTGCGGCCCTGCCGCGTCGGCGAGGGGCACGGCACGCTGACCATCGCGCACCAAGCCTTCCGAGAACACCACGTCGGACAAGGTCATGCCCAGCTTCTTCGCTACCGCTTCGCGCAGCTTCACACAGGCCGCGTAAACGCCTGAAGTCGAGCTGTTGGCACCCCACTGGCCACCGGAGCCCGAGGACACCGGGTGGTCCGAGTCGCCCAGGCGCACGGCCACCTTGTTGAGCGGCACCCCCATCATCTCGGCCGCCGTCTGCGCAATGACGGTGTAGGAGCCGGTGCCGATGTCCGTCATGTCGGTCTCGACCGTGATGACGCCCTGCTGGTTCAGCCGGACGCGCGCGCCCGACTTGGTGACCAGGTTGTTGCGGAAGGCGGCGGCCATGCCCAGGCCGACCAGCCAGCGCCCGTCGCGGACTTGCGCCGGCCGGGGGGCGCGCCGGCTCCAGCCAAAACGCTCAGCGCCAGTGCGCAGGCATTCGACCAACTGGCGCTGGGAAAAGGGTCGAGCCGGTTTTTCCGGGTCCACCTGGGTGTCGTTGCGCACCCTGAACTCGACAGGGTCGAGGCCCAGCTCCTCGGCCACCTCGTCCATGGCGATCTCCAGGGCCATCATGCCCGAGGCCTCACCGGGCGCCCGCATGGCATTGCCTTCGGGCAAGTCAAGCTCGGCGAGGCGCGTGGCGGTCAGGCGGTTCGGGCCGGCGTACAGCAAGCGGGTCTGGTTGACCGCGGTCTCTGCCTGGCCACCTGGTAAGTCGCCCGACCAGCCCTCGTGGGCCATGGCGGTGATCTTGCCATCGCGGGTGGCACCGATGCGGATGCGCTGGATCGTGGCGGGGCGGTGGGTGGTGTTGTTGGCCATCAGCGGCCGCTGCAAGGCCACTTTCACAGGCCGCTTGGCCGCCCGGGCCCCCAAGGCCGCCAGCAGGGCATCGGCGCGAACGAACAGCTTGCCGCCAAACCCTCCTCCGATGAACGGCGAGATCAACCGCACCTTTGACTTGGGGATGCCCAGGGTCTTGGCCACATCGCCCACACCCCAGGCGATCATCTGGTTTGACGTCCAGACCGTGAGTTGATCGCCCTTCCAGACGGCGACCGAAGCGTGCGGCTCCATCATGGCGTGTGACTGGTCGGGCGTGGTGTAAGTGGCATCGAACTGGACTGGCGCCGACGAGTAAGCCCCCATGAAATCACCCACCTTGGTATCGGGCGGGCCAGAAAAATCGGTGGCCTTCGGCGCGGGGGCGGCCTCTTTCTGGGCGCTCAGGTCGAAACGGCCGGGCGCCTTGGCGTACTCGATCCGGATCAAGCTGGCCGCCGCCCGTGCCTGTTCGAAGGTGTTGGCCACGACCAAAGCCAAGGCCTGGTGGTAGTGCTGGATCTCGGGCCCGCCCAGCAGCTTGGCCGTGTTGAAATCGCCCTGGCCCAGCTTGCCGGCGTCGCGGGCGGTCACGATGGCGACCACGCCGGGCGCTGCCTTGGCGGCCCGCAAGTCCATCGAAGCGATGCGCCCCTTCGCGATGCCAGCGCCCAGCACGTAGCCATAGGCGGCATTGGGCGCGACATCGTGCCGCTCGTAGGCATAAGGTGCCCGTCCCGTGGTCTTGAGCGGGCCATCGATCCGGTTCGTGGGTTGGCCGATGACCTTCAGTTGGTCGATCGGGTTCGTCGTGGCGGGTGTGTCGAACTTCATGCCATGGCCCTCGCTTGCGTCAGGGCTGCGGCCAGCGTGCGCTCGGCCAGCAATACCTTGAACGTGTTGTTCTCGGTCGGCCGGGCCCCGGCCAGAAGCTGGGCCATCACCGCCTGGGCCCCCCGGGGCATGGCCGCCTCCGCTGCCTCGACCCGCCAAGGCTTGGGGGCCACGCCCCCCAGCGCCACCCTGCCCGACCCGTCACGCTGCACGATGGCGGCCACAGACACCAGCGCGAAAGCGTAGGAAGCACGGTCACGCACCTTGCGGTAGACGTGCGTGCCGCCCACGGGCTTGGGCAAAGACACGGCGGTGACCAATTCATCCCGCGCCAGCACCGTCTCGATGTGCGGCGTCTCGCCCGGCAAACGGTGGAACTCGGCGATGGGGATGACACGCCGGGCGCCGTCAGCGCGCACCGTTTCCACCACCGCGTCCAGCACGCGCAGGGCCACGGCCATGTCGCTCGGGTGGCTCGCGATGCACTGCTGGCTGGTGCCGATCACCGCATGCTGCCGCGTCACGCCACCCATGGCCGTGCAACCGCTGCCAGGCTGCCGCTTGTTGCACGCCTGGTCGGTGTCGTAGAAGTAGGGGCAACGCGT
This sequence comes from Aquabacterium sp., assembly GCF_050725395.1. Classification (GTDB taxonomy): domain Bacteria; phylum Pseudomonadota; class Gammaproteobacteria; order Burkholderiales; family Burkholderiaceae_C; genus Aquabacterium. The sequence goes on from NZ_JBOHHL010000007.1 coordinate 68,510, forward strand.
GCGCTGCAACAGGTTGCCGGCGGTCGTGGCCTTGTTGCGCAGTTGGCCCGAGGCCCCTGCCAGCAAGGCTCTCGCGAGCACCGCATGGTCACGCCGCACGCGGGGATCGGCCGCCAGGTCGGTGTTGCGCACCAGGGCGCCGATGCGCAAGCCACCGTCGGGGGTCGCCTCGATCTTGTCCAGGGCCAATCGATTGACATCGACCAGGTGGGTGGGCGCTTCGATTTGCAGTTTCATCAGGTCGAGCAGGTTGGTGCCCCCCGCGATGAACTTAGCGCCAGGATGGTTGGCGACGGCGGCCGCGGCTTCGGCGGGCGACGAGGCCCGTTCGTAGGTGAAGGGTTTCATGCCTGTGCCCCCGCCACTTCGGTGATCGCGTCGACGATGTTGGAGTAAGCACCGCAGCGGCAGAGGTTGCCGCTCATGCGCTCGCGCAACTCTTCGGCCGAAAAGATCGGCCTCGCCACGAGGTCCGCGCTCACATGGCTGGGGATGCCACGCTTGATCTCATCCAGGGCACCCACGGCCGAGCAGATCTGGCCAGGTGTGCAGTAGCCACATTGGTAGCCATCGTGCCTGACAAAGGCGGCCTGCAAGGGGTGCAGGCGCTGGGGGTTGCCCAGGCCTTCGATGGTGGTGACCTGTGAGCCCTCGTGCATCACGGCCAGCGACAAGCACGCGTTGATGCGCCGACCGTCCGCGATGACGGTGCAGGCACCGCACTGCCCATGGTCACAGCCCTTCTTGGTGCCCGTCAGGTGCAAGTGCTCTCGCAAGGCGTCGAGCAGGGTCGTGCGGGTATCGAGCTCAAGGGCGTGCTGCTGTCCGTTGATGGTCAGTGCAATTTTTGCCAGGGGCACCGGCAAATCCGACACCACCGAGTGCGCCGCCGCCGTGGCCGGGGGCGTGGCCACCGCAGCGGCCGAGGCCGCCCCCACGATGAGCAAATCACGGCGGGAAATCGTGGCGGTCAGGTCGTGTGGGGCGTCCATGTCGGTTCCCGTGATGAGGTCCCCGACGGATGGCAATTGGCGTGCCGCCGCGCCCTCGGCCAGCTACTCCCGGAAATAAACGATCTGGTGGGTGCTGGCCAGCAGTTGGCCACCATCGCTCCAGACCTCGGCGCTTTGGTCGTAGTAGCCATGACGGTAGTTCAGCGCCCGCGCGCGGCCCAGCACGTGGCGCTCGGCCTGTTCCGCCAGCAGTTCGGCATCGGCGTGGAAGTAGATGGTCAGAGACACGGTGCCGATGGGCGTGGGTGCTCGGCGGCGGATGAAGATGCGCGGGAAAAAACAGTCGCAGATGGCGGCCAGCGCGGCGAAGTCGAGTGGCCTGGCCGGCTCGTCACGCACCCACAGCCGGCTGTTGGAGTGCGCCTGTTCCTGGCCATCGAAAGGGCCTGGTTGTTCACCATCGGCAAAGCGCATGTCGTAGCGCTGCACCCAGGCCGGAAAGCCGGGCATCGACACCGTGGCCAGGTCCTTGGCCGCCGGCATGCCTTGTGGGGGCTCGGCTTCGCCAGCCGACCAGGTCTTGCGCCGGGCCGCGAAGACCGCCGAAGCCGTGGCGGCCACGACGCCGCCCTGGGTGAGTTGCAAGCTCCAATGTTGCGTTGAACGGTTGGTGCGCACCGGGGTCGCTTCGATCTCGAAGGCCCCATCGGCCAACGCCCCTGCAAAGTTCACGGTCAGGGAAATGGGTTCGCCCAACACCTGAGGGTGTTGCAACACCGCGTTCAGCAGGACGGCGCTGGTGGTGCCGCCAAAGGGCCCGACCATGTTGGCGTAACCCGCGTGGGTCGCGCCGGTGAACCGGTTTTCGCCGACCGACATGAGTTGAATGGCGGTGTCCAAGGTGTGTGGCATGCAAATGTCTCCTGTCCGTGCACGAATGACGACATGATAGCTTGATGCAGAATATTATTCTGGAATCACTGCGCCATGCTCAGCGCCGATCTCGGCTGGGCCGGCTGCTGGCGGCCCACGGCCTGTTCAAGATCCCGGAGGAGGCGCGCCTGCACGAGAATCCCGAGTTCGCGGGCTGTTGACCTTCCTCATGATGATCTTCATCAACCATTCATGCAGACGGTGAGACGAACTATTGAACACTGCCGCAGCGAACCTTTGCTCCATCGACTCCTTGAATGAAACCGGAAAGAGCGTCCGAACGGTGCTTCGGATGGCTGGAAAGTCAAAAGACTCGGCGCGCTCATGAATGCGAGAACTTGACGCTTTGAGTCTCTGGATCAAGAGAGGAAGGTCATCGTGCACCATCCGTCCTTCCCGTTTGACGATGTCACCATCCACCATGACGGTGTCGATGTTGCTGACATTGGCGGAAAGCACAACGGCATTGGTTGCATTCAAGACAGGCACCATGTTGATGTCGCTCTTGCGGATCATTTGGATGTCAGCTCGTTTTCCAACCGAAAGGCTGCCAACCTCAGCATCCAGATTCAAGGCACGTGCACCATCGATCGTGGCAGCACGCAGGATGTCACTGGTCGACCAACTGAGTTGATCTGGGAAAAGCCCCTTTCTGGCCAGTGATGCGTTTTCAAGGCCTCGGACCGTCTGCAGTGCCAGTCGCATTTGCGTGAACATGTCGGCACTGTTGTTCGACACAATGTCGATGCCCAGTGCGGCCCGGCCACCCTCGCGACGAAATCGGCCAACCACCGGAAATCCCATGGCCATTTGCATTTCTGTTTCTGGCGTGGCCACCACTGAACTGCCCGCGTCACTGAGAAGTCGTAACTCCTTGTCGCTGAGTCCCCATCCATGCACGAAATGCAAGTCTGGCGCCAGCGCATTTGACTTGGCCAGTCGCTCAACGAAGCGGGTGTGCTGACTCGATGATCCCAAACCGGCATGGATGCTGATTTTGTGAGAGCCGAGAACACGTGCAAGCTTCAACTCGCGCAGGGTGTGCTCAATCGGGAACCACTCCAGTTCAGTCAATGCGGTCCCAAAGCGGATCCGCCCAGAATCTGAGAAGTGCTTGACTCGGATCGCGCGTGCCTCGTGGGCCATGCGATCCGCTGGGGAGAAAAGTCGTTGCAGGTCATCGGGCTTGTGCATCTCCGGGTTTGGGAAAAAACCATAGCCGAAAACACCCCTGGCCATCGAATCCTTGAATGCAAGAACAGCCTGCTCTGAGTGTTCCAGGCTGTTCATGATGTGGCAGTGGTCGATCAACGTCGTGCACCCGGCATGGAGTGCGTCCAGGTAACCCATCAAGATGCCGATGTAGACATCGTCGGGGTCATAGCAAGCACTGAAGACAGACCTGATTTCGGCACCGTAGTCGAGCAAGGTCCCATTGCCCATCCGGGCACGCATCTGGGTTTGCCACATGTGCCTGTGCGCATCGACGAAACCTGGCAGGACGATGGCGTCAGAGCCATCGATGATCAAGGCATCATCGACCTCGATATTGGGCGCGATGTCTTGGATTCGACCTGAATCGATCAGGATGTCTGCGCAGTGGATTTCACCGAGCCTCTCGTCCATGGTCAAGAGGTGCCCACCGCGGATCAGAATGCGTTGCTGGTTCATGAAGATGGTTGAAGCAAGGCCTGGCGCCTGAAGTGATCGAGCTGCCCGATGGGGCCGCTGTATTTGGCTGTTTCCAGCCCCCATTCACGGTACAGGGTGCAAGCCGATGTGAACAAGCGCTCGGGCGCAAGCCATTTGGCAAAAGGAGCCCTGCGGAAGGCCTTGGATTCAAGGCAGCGGCGTGCCGCATCATCAACATTGACACCTTGTGCGGCCAGCGGAGCCAATTCCGAATGCAGCCAATCCCAATAGTCGATCTGACTTTGAACATCGGCCAGTGTCGCCAATGGCCCATGCCCCGGAACAATGACGTCCACGTCCATGGCCTGAATTTGCCTCAACGCTTTCGTGATGTTGGCAACAGGCCCGGCCCAAGCCACCGGGGTCACGCCAACAAACAGGATATCGCCGGTGAACACGACACGCCGATCCGGAACATGCACGACGCAATCGCCGTTGGTATGCCCAGGCCCCACCTCATGAAGCTTGAATGCCACGCCGCCAACGTCCATGGACATCTGGCCAGAGAACGTTTGACTGGCCCCCACGACCTTGATGCCTGAAAACCTGTAGGGACGCAACATGTCGCCCATGTAACGACCAAGTGCATCAACGCCATTGGCGGGAACGCAACTGAACAGCTTGCTGCTCCACTTGAGGGCAGACAACTGCGCGGGCTTGTGGTGATGGATCTGATCTGCGCAGGCTTTCGTTGAATAGATGGGCAGGCCATTGAAAAGCTGGTTGCCCCAGCAATGATCGCCATCAGCATGGGTGTTGATGACGCCATGGATCGGGGCTTCCTTCAAGACAGCGTCGGCATGCTCCAGCATGTCACGCGTGTGGTGCAAATCCCAGCAAGTGTCGATGAGCATGGTCTTGTCACCACAGCGGACGAGGCCCAGATTGGTTTCGCCCCAGCTGCCATTGGGAACCAACCAGGCGTAGGTGTCTTGGGCAATTTCGTACAGGCCCTCTTCGAAGACCGGTATCGCGCCAATGCGGGTCGTTTTTCTACCCGTTGGGGAAATCAGTTTTACCCTTGATGCGGCAGTGCGTATCACGCGAGGATTCATGGACGAAAGTTCAGAAGCGGAACAAGTGTTCCAAACAGGATAGCACGAGCGGAACACATGTTCCACCCCCTTGAGCATCGCTCAAAAGCGTCCGCAGATATTGGCCAAATTTCCAAACTCTGCTTCGCCTTTCGCGCCCCCAGTCGCTGTCGACAATGTCGAAGCACGCCTCGAGCACTCAGCGCTCGGGGTGGGCCGATGCCTGCTCGCTATGACTGGTCCTCGCCAGTCCAACTCAGCGATTCAAGGGCGGCTGCCACATGGACCAGATTCTGTTCCAATGGGCGGGGCAGCAGTTCCTGGGCACGGGCCAGCCGACGCAGCAAGGTGTTGCGGTGGGTGTGCAGCAACTCCGCAGCCTTTGTGAGGTTCGAACCCGTGTTCAAGAATACGAGCAAAGTCCGCCGCAAAAGCGGGTTGGCAGTGGCCAGGTTGCCCAAGGTGTGGGCCAAAAACTGCTGATTGGCCTCGGCATCCCGTGTCATCAATGACACCAGGCGGACCATGTCGAAACTGACCACGCGCGCGCTGGAATGCACCCGGCCCAATACTCGCTGAGTGGTGAGCGCATCCAGGTGGGTTCGGCGAAAGCCTTCGATGCCCTGCCCACTGAAGCTGAGCGTCATCCGCACACCTGGAAGGCTTTTGAGGGCCAGGCGCAGTTGCGCCAGGTCGATGGCTTGAGCGCCGTTCGTCCAGACCCACAGCGTGGCGGCGTTGGCGATCACCGTGAGCGTGTTGCCCGTGCCAGTGCCCGCGCAGAGCGCCAGCGCTTGCGCGGCACGCTCGAGTTGGCTCAGCTCCGAATCGGCCTCTTCGCTCCAGATCACCGCCGCATGGTGGGTCTGGTCCAGCAAATAGCCTAAGCGGTGACCCGCCGCCTGGGTGCTGACCGAGGCGCCCTCCAGGATCCGAGCCACCAGCGCCCGGCGGTCCACGTGTGTGCCGCGCATCAGTTCTTCGTGCTCGGTTTTCATGAACACTGTCATGGCGTCTATGGTGGCATCCATGAAGGTCCCGATTGAACGCGAAGACACCTCCAGCAGTTCCTGCAACTCGGCCTGATCGGAGGCGAGCGCAAATGCGACGGACATCAAACGCTGCCAAGCCGCTCTTTCGCCTGCCCGCATAACCTGGAACCAGGTGTCCATGGCGCCACGCCGCACCAACTCCCGCGTAGCGCTCAGCATGTCCACGGTCAAGTGGGCCGACACGGGTGCGCCGGGATTCTCCACGTTGGCTGAGGCCCAGTGGATCATGCTCATGTGCGTCGCCCGTCTGGAGGCGGCCAGCAGCACCGGGTCTTCGGCGAACACCTTCCTGGCGCCAGCCGTCAAACTGGCTTGGTCGATTTCATCGATCCATTCTGGTGGAGCGTTCAGCGCCATCTCCGCGCCCTGCCGAAGCAACTCGCGCACTCTGGGTGAGGGCTCAGGCCACTTGGCTGGAAGCCTGTCATCTGATTTGGTTGGCAGCAAAGCGTGTCGACGTCGCATCAAAATGCACCAAGGCATGTTCAATATGGTGCATTTTATACCTTCCCTTAAGGATGATTTGTCCACAACATGGCATCTATCGTGAATTGCCGTGTTGTCAAAAAATGAGTTTCCTCAGATCCGTCCATCCCTTTCCCGCCATCGAACACATGGAGGTCCTGATCATTGGGGCCGGTCTGTCCGGCATTGGTGCGGCGTGCTACCTGCAGAAGCAACACTCGTCCAAGTCCTACGCCATCCTGGAATCTCGGGAAGCCACGGGGGGCACCTGGGACCTGTTCCGCTACCCCGGCATTCGCTCCGACTCCGACCTGCACACCTTTGGCTACGAGTTCAAGCCCTGGGTGAACGACCAGTCCATCGCCGGCGCGAAAGACATCCTGGCCTACCTCCGGCAGGCAGCGGCCGAAAACGGCATCGACCGCAAGGTGCGTTTCCAGCACAAGGTGGTGGGCGCGGCCTGGTCCAGCGCGGAAGCGCGTTGGACCGTGGACATCGAACGCCTGGACACGGGCGAGCGCCACCAGATGAGCTGCCGCTGGCTGTTCTGCGCAGCTGGCTACTACCGCTATGACGAAGGCTACACGCCGAAGTTCGAGGGCATCGAGCACTTCAAAGGGCAGGTGCTGCACCCCCAGCAATGGCCCGAGAACCTGGACTACACCGACAAGCGCGTGCTGGTGATCGGCAGCGGCGCCACCGCCGTGACCATGGTGCCGGCGATGGCCGATCAAGCCTCGCACGTGACCATGTTGCAGCGCACCCCCACCTATGTGATGAGCCTGCCATCAAGGGACCCCATTGCCAATGCATTGCGCAAGGTGCTGCCCGACACGTGGGCCTATGCGGTCACGCGGCGCAAGAACATCGCCTTGTCGCGCGCCATCTGGCGCCTGTGCCAGAAGCACCCAAAAACCATGCGCAAGCTGATCCGCTCGATGAACCAACGCGCCCTGCCCAAGGGCTACCCGGTGGACGAGCATTTCAACCCGCCTTACAACCCCTGGGACCAGCGCCTTTGCGCAGTGCCCGATGGCGATCTGTTCAAGGCCATCTCGGCCGGCAAGGCCTCCGTCGTGACCGACCACATCGCCACCTTCATCGAGCGCGGGGTGATGCTGAAATCGGGCCGCGAATTGCAGGCCGACATCGTCGTCACGGCCACGGGCCTGAACCTGCAGTTGTTTGGCGGCATGGCCCTGTCGGTCGATGGCGAGGCGGTTGACCTGTCTCGCAAGGTGGCCTTCAAGGGGATGATGCTGGACGGCATCCCCAACTTCGCTTTCGCCATCGGCTACACCAATTCGTCGTGGACCTTGAAGGTGGGCCTGCTGTGCGAGCACTTCAGCCGCATCCTGTCGCACATGGACCAGAACGGCCACGCCATCTGCCGCGCCGAACTGCCATCGCCCACCATGCCGACCCGCCCCTTGCTGGACTTCGGCGCAGGCTACGTGCAGCGTGCCTTGCAACACTTGCCACGCCAGGGGCTGGGCGCGCCGTGGCTGATGTCGATGGACTACCAGCTTGACGCCAAGGTGCTGCGCGAAGGCCCGGTGCAGGACCCCTTCCTGCATTTTGGCAAAGCCGAGCGGCGCGCGGGGATCTGGTCGGCCAAGGGCCAGCACGCGGTGGAAGCATGAGCATGGACCAATTCTGCGATCTGCCCAACGGCTTCCGGCTCTGCTACCGAACCCACGGACATCCAGATGGCGATCCCCTGCTGTTGATCGCTGGGCTGGGCCTGCAGCTGACCTACTGGTCGCCCTTGATCACCGAAGACCTGGCGCGGCGCGGCTACCGCGTCATCACGATGGACAACCGCGATGTGGGCCGCTCTTCGCGGGCCACGGGCAAGCCACCGGGCCTGTTGCGCAGCCTGTCCAAACGGATCGAAGCCTCTGCTTATGACCTCGACGACATGACGCGGGACACGGCGGGCTTGCTGGCCCACCTGCACGTCGACCGAGTTCACGTGGTCGGCATGTCCATGGGCGGCATGATCGCTCAGAACCTGGCTGCGCTGTACCCGGACCAGGTTCGTTCACTGACCTCGATCTTCTCAACCACCGGCGCTGGCCGCGTGGGCCAGCCCGCGCTGTCGACCTTGCTGCGGTTGGCCAAGGCGCCGCCACGAAGCCGCGAAGAGGCCGTGGCCGGTTACCTGCGCATGATGCGGCACATCGGCTCCACAGGGCATTTCTTGGATGAGCAAAGCCTGCGCTCGTATGCCGAACAGGCCTGGGACCGGGGCCATGGCGCCAACGCCCACGAAGGCATGGCCCGACAGGTGGGCGCGATCATGAAATCGGGCGACCGCACCGCGCGCTTGCGCGGCGTGCGTGCACCCACGCTGGTCATCCACGGCGACCAAGACCGGATGGTCGCGCCCAGTGGCGGACAAGCCACCGCCGATGCCATTCCCGGTGCAGTCCACCTCACAGTCCGGGGCATGGGCCACGACCTTCCGGATGACGTGATTCCCTACCTGGTCGATCTGATCGACGGCCACGCCGAGCGCCACTCGGAAGCGCTGAATCCATCGAGCTTGACGCTGGCGCGCCAAGCTTGAGACCTTGCCCACTGAACCCCGGAACGGCCGCATGCAAAACTTCGAGAACAAAACCATTGTGATCACCGGTGCAGGCTCCGGCATGGGCCGCGCCTATGCCTTGGAGTTCGCCCGACTTGGCGCCAAGCTCGCGCTCAACGACTTCGACGCCAGGAGCCTCGCCGAGACCGTGACCCTGCTCAAGGGCACGCCCGCCAGGGCAGTCTTCAGCCAGGCCTTCGACGTGGGCGACAAGCAAGCCATGAACGCCTTTGCTGCAGAGGCGAAAAGCCGGCTCGGCAACGCGCACGTGGTCATCAACAACGCAGGTGTGGGCGGTGGCGGCAAGCCTGTGTGGGCCATGGACGACGACGTGTACGCACGAACCCTGCAGGTCAACTTCTTTGGCGTGCTGTATGGCACACGCGCCTTCCTGCCGCAACTCCTGGCCAATGGCGAAGGCGCGGTCGTCAATGTGTCCAGCGTGTTCGGCCTGGTGGGCACGCCCAACTCGTCCGACTACTGCGCCTCGAAGTTCGCGGTGCGCGGTTTCACCGAGTCGCTGATGGTCGAGCTGCAAGAGTCACCCATCTCAGTGCACTTGGTGCACCCCGGTGGGGTCAAAACCAACATTGCCAGTGGCGTCGAGGGTGGCGAAGAATTCACCCAAAAGTATCTCAAGACCGACCCACGCGACGTGGCGGTGCGCGTGATCAGCTGCATACGCTCTGGCAAGCAACGCATTGTGTGCGGCCACCAGTCCTCACGGCTGTGGCTGGCCTCATGGGCCATGCCACTGGAGCAGCGCAACCGTGTGTTGCACCGTGAAATGAAGGACCTGCTGGATCCGGTCCATTACAACTTCCTGAACACCCATTCCTAAGGAGACCCCATGTCATCATCCCCCAGCATCATTCCTCGCGAAAAGCTCGACTTCGGTCTGCAAGGCGACATCCCCCGCTTCTGGTTCGGTGGGGATCCGTTCAAGACACGCTTCGTCGACGCGATGTCCACGATCTTTCCGGAGGGCGAACGCTACTTCATCACTTGCGTTCGCGACTTTCGGGATCAGGTCACAGACCCGAAGCTCAAGCAAGAGGTGACGGACTTCATCCGTCAGGAGGGGCAACACGGCATCATCCACAGTCAGTTCAACGAACGCCTGAAGGCGCAAGGCATCGATGTGGACAAGCTGGAAGGCATGACCCGATCGTTCCTGTTCGGCTTCATGCGCCGCTTCATGCCCAAAAAACACACGCTGGCTTCCACCGCCGCCTGCGAGCACCTGACGGCGATCATGGCGCAGACGTTCTTCGAGCGCAAAGAGATGTTGGCCTCGGCCGACCACCGCGTTCACGCGATGTACGCCTGGCACGCCATGGAGGAAATGGAGCACAAGGCCGTGGCCTTCGACGTGATGCAGAAGGTGGCCAAGGTGGGCTATCTGCGCCGCGTCTACACCTTGGTCGAAGTGACCTTGGGTTTCAACCTGCAGATCCTGATCTACACGCGCCTCATGCTCAAGTCAGATGGCTTCTCGCGCCTGCAGCGCCTGAAGATGCTGGCCAAGGGCCTGTGGTGGATCTATGGCCCAGGCGGCATGTTCACCGGCAACCTGAAGCCCTACTTGCACTATTACAAGCCTGGATTTCATCCGTGGCACGAGGCCGAAACGCCCAGCTACCACCGGTGGCTGGAGGCCTTCAACCGCACGGGTGACCCTATTGAAGCAGGCCGAGCCGTTTTTGCGGGGGGCATCTGAGCCCAACCCAAAATTCAGAGGCCTTTAAAGCCGCGGTTAACTTTTGAACTGTTTGAATGTTTGGAAGCGACTCATGTGCCTTTGTCTTGCTCGCCGCCCTTGAGCGCATCAGGCCTGCGTCGCATCGCCTAGCGTGGCCAGCATCCATTGCTGCACATCGTCGCGCCATTCGTCGTAGTGCTTCATCGCGCAATGGTCATCGTCGGGATAGAGCTTCAACGTTGCGAGCGGTGCAACAGCGGCAACATCGACCGAATCTTGCGTGCTGAGGAGTGAATCGCTGTCGCCATTGAGGACGAATAGGGGAATGCGGATGTCGCCATACATTTCCTTGAGCGTCAGCGCGTGAAGCCTCTTCCCCAAATCGGCTTGATGACGTGCACCGGTGGTGTACACCATCGCCCGCACGATGATTTCCGGCAAGCCAATGGCACCAGCAGGCGTGAACGAGCGATGCGTCGGTGCGCCATTGGCCACTGAGCACCGGAGCTTCTTGCTTCTTGCGGCGAGGCGCACCGCCCAATAGCCCCCAAAGCTGACCCCGACAAAACCGATGTTCGCGGGATCGACGCGCACGTCATTCTGAATGTGGCTCAAAACATCTTCATAGATCGCCTCAGACTCGGCCGTCATTCGACTCTTGTAGGCGTACGTGCCCGGCATCTCCATGTAGAAGTGCGCCACGGCCATCGACCGGTATTTGAGCTGCGGAATCGCCAGTTCCTGCACGGTGCCTTCAAGGCCGTTGGAGATCAACACCGCGGGCAGACGCGCCGCAGACGGTGGGACCATGGCGTGAATCTCCACCATTTCTCCGTTCGAATAGACCATGTGCTTTTCCAGCCGTACGCCGACCGTTGGCCCGACCAATTCCATGAACCACTCGAACAGCCGCCTGGACTCTCTGTACGCCTTCATTCGGCGAGGCGTCTCTCCGGGAAAGGCACTCACCTGGTAATAGGTGATGGCCTTCAACAACGCCTTTGCTGTGGCGAATGCGGCCTCTGCGACTCGCCCACTTTCTGGCGACAGCGACGCCTCAGAAACCTGTCTGGCGAACTCCCCAGCACTCGTTGAAGCAGGCTGCGCCAGCAGATCAACGAGTTCAAGAGGCAAGGTGCCAAGTCGCTCGTTGAACTCGGGAACGGCCCGAGGCGGTCCGGAGCGGACCTCTCCCTCGGCCTGTGCCGGGTCTCCAATCACCACCCGCAGTCCAGCCAGCGCAGACTCCACATGCCGGGCAGCGATCGCGTCCCAATGATCACACCAACCGGAGTCGGTGAACGATCGTGCCGCATCGAGTTGTTGCGAGAACTCATCCCGATCAAGGCCGCCCATGTTTGCGTAGCGAAGAACAAAGAGCGCCGGGAGAAACGCCCTTGCGCCCATCCGACGTGTGAAAAATTCGGTCGTTCGCGTGATCAAACAAAAAGTTGTGAACCATCTTTTCGCTGCAGTCGTCATCTCTGATCTTCCATTTTGTTGCTTGTCACTTTGACCGTGACAGCCCACGGCTTCACCAATCCGGAACAAGTGTTCCAGATAGAATAGCACGACCGGAACAAATGTTCCAATCGCTGCTGAAACACGATGACACGCCCACCATTGAGCGCCCGAGACTTGCCGTCAGACGAGCCAACCACGCCCCCTGCAAACGCAGTACTGGGTGTCCGTGAGCGATTGCTGGATGCCGCAGAGGCCCTGTTCGCCGACCATGGTTTCAACGGCGCGCCGATGCGGGACATCACCAGCAAAGCTGGCACGCGGCTGGCCAACGTCAACGATCAATTTGGAAGCAAGGAAGCTCTTTTTCAGGAGGTGATTGCCAGACGCGCCCGCCAGATCAACGCCGATCGATTGGAGCGATTGGCCCATGTGCCTGCATCCCGCAGCAAGGCGGGAGAGATCCAGTCCTTGGTGGAGGCGTTCGCTGCCCCTTTGCTTGCACGAAGCATGGAGAGCCAGGGCTGGAGAAATTACCTGCGTTTGCTTGCCCAACTGACCAATACCCGGTCGCTGGTCCTGGCATTGATCGCCGGGCATTTCAATCCAATCGGGGAGACATTCACTGAGAGGATTGGGCAAGTCTTTCCCGGCATGAGCCGCCGGCAGCGGCTGAATGCCTACCAGCTGATGGTCTCTTCCGCCATGGCGGTCTTTGCCGACAATGGGCGGATTGACGTGATGTCAGAAGGTCTGGAGAAGTCGTGCGAGTTTGCCGCGCACTATGAGGACATGGTCAGTTTCGTGGTCGGGGGCATTCTGCGGCTGGCGCGGCAGTGACCACGAAGACGCTTGCATCCCGCTAGGGCAAGGTGTCGCGCTTGGCGAAGATGCCTTGCATTTCCGCCATGTGCTCGGTTCCCCAGGTGCACAGCGGGACGATCGCGTCAGCCAAACTGCGCCCGAGTGGCGTCAGCGCGTAGTCCACGCGGGGCGGCACCTCCTTGTAGTCGGTCCGCGCCAGCACGCCATCGGCCTCCAGTTCCTTCAAGTGCTGGATCAACACTTTGTCGCTGACGCCCTGGACCAGGCGCTTGAGCTCGCCGTAGCGCCTTGGGCCGTCGCGCAGGAAAAAGAGGATCAGCGGTTTCCACTTGCCCGAGATGATGCGGAGCGTGGCGTCAAGACCGCAGGAAAAGCCGCCGGTGCCGCAGCTTGGGTGAGAAGGCGTCGTCATTTTTGATACTTACCAAAAAGTGCATACTTGTTCTTAGGTTATCAGAACCGCATACTTGTTTTCAAGCAAGCAGTTCCTTGCTTCCTGACCACCCAACCAAGGATGCATGACATGACGAGACTGAATGGAAAGACCGCCGTGATCACCGGTGGCGCGACCGGCATCGGCCTCGCCGCAGCAAAGCGCTTCATCGAGGAAGGCGCCTTCGTCTTCATCTTCGGCCGTCGACAGGAAGCGCTCGACACCGCCGTGGCCGACCTCGGGCCCAATGCCCGTGCAGTGAAAGGCTCGGTCTCCGAACAGGCCGACCTCGACCGACTCTACGCGGCGGTGAAGGCCGAGCGCGGAGCCCTCGACATCGTCTTCGCCAATGCCGGCGCGGGAAGCCAGCTACCGCTCGGCAAGCTCACCGCCGAGCACATTGACGACATCTTCGACACCAATGTGAAGGGGTTGATCTTCACGGTCCAGAAGGCGCTGCCTTTGATGGGCCCAGGCGGTTCGGTCATCTTGACGGGATCGAGCGCTGGCACCACGGGCGCCCCGGCATTCAGCGTCTACAGCGCGAGCAAGGCGGCAGTGCGCAACCTCGCGCGGACCTGGGCGGAGGACCTGAAGGGCAGCGGCATCCGGGTCAACGTGCTGTCGCCCGGGCCGACCGCGACCGAACTTGCGAAGGCAGCGCTGGGTGAGGAAGGCATGAAAGTCTTCGCTTCGATGAATCCACTTCAGCGCATGGCCGATCCGGCGGAAATCGGGGCGGCGGCTGCCTTTCTCGCGTCGGACGACAGCAGCTTCATGACCGCCAGCGAGCTCGCCGTCGACGGCGGCTTGGCGCAAATCTGATCCGCCACATCCGAAGGAGAAAACCTATGAGCTACGCCATCATTGGCTTTGGCCAGGTCGGCCAGGCGCTTGCCAAGGCGTTTGCCAGAAACGGCATCGACGTGTCCGTTGCCACCACCCGCGCGCCGGAAAGCTTTGCATCTGCTGCAGCCTCGATCGGACCTGAGGTCGTTCCCAAGACACTGGCAGAAGCCCTCACGGCGGACACCGTCTTTTTGGCGGTCCGTTTCGAGTCGCACCAGGGTGTCGCGAAAGCGCTGCCGACTTGGCAGGGAAAGACCGTCGTCGATGTAAGCAATGCCTACGGCGTGTCCCCTGAGGAGCTGGGAGGGCAGCCTTCTTCCAAGGTTGTCGCGCAGGCCTTCACTGGTGCAAGACTGGTCAAGGGCTTCAACCATTTGGTCGCAGCCGTCCTTGCCCAAGATCCGGCCGTGCACGGTGGCCGGAGAGTCGTGTTCCTGGCCAGCGACGATGATGGCGCAGCAGCGGAGATCGGTGCGCTCGCGAAAAAACTCGGTTTCTCGCCGATCGAACTTGGCGGGCTTTCGGAAGGTGGCCGGCTGGTGCAGGCACGCGGAAACAGCTGGGGTCAACTGATCTTCAAGGACTTGGTCAAGTTCGACTGATGCATGAATTGCTGCAGCCTTTGCACCATTCGGAAATCAAACGGCCTTGATCTACTGACCACTGGCGCTTCGTTGGCACGTTAAAACGGTGCCGGCATGCAGGTTGCCAGCCATGAGGCCGCATTCATCTGAAGGACTCCCATGAGCATCACCACCAACTGGTTCGCACGCGATCTGAAGATGCGGCCGGGCATGATGGCGTCGCTGTCCGGTGGCCTGGCCACCATGGGGCCGGGCGTTCCCTGTGCGATCACGGCCAAGAATGCCAAGGCCGACTTGGACGCGCGTGACATCGTCATCGCTTCGGCCAAGGAGTGGTGGGCCAGTGTCTTTCCAGCCAGGGAACGCCCTTGACGGCGCCCGCCTCGCCCCAACCCGCCCGGCCCGTGGCGGTCTACGGGGCCATTCTGGCCAATGTCGGCATTGCCGCCACCAAGTTCACCGTGGCGGGGTTCACCGGCAGTTCGGCCATGCTCTCGGAAGGCATCCATTCCGCGGTGGACACCTTCAACGGCGTGCTCTTGCTGGCCGGGCTGAAGCTCAGCAAACGGCCCGCCACCGCCGAGCATCCTTTCGGCCACGGCAAGGAGCTGTACTTCTGGAGCCTGATCGTGGCCGTGCTGATCTTTGGACTGGGCGGGGGAGTCTCGCTCTACGAGGGCATCACCCACATCCGCCGCCCAGTCGAGATGACCGACGCCACCTGGAACTACATCGTGCTCGCCGTGGCAGCCCTGTTTGAAGGGGCCAGCTTTACCATCGCCATGCGTGAGTTCAGCGCCCAGAAGGGCAATGCGACCTGGTGGCGGTCCATTCGCCGCAGCAAAGACCCGTCCACCTACACCGTGATCGCCGAAGACGCCGCCGCCTTGACGGGGCTCGGCATCGCAGGCCTGGGCATCTTCCTCAGCCATCACTACGGCATCCCCGAACTTGACGGCGTGGCGTCCCTGTTCATCGGCTTGCTGCTGGTGGGGGCGGCGGTCCTGTTGATCCGCGAGGCGCGGGGCCTGTTGATTGGCGAAGGTCTTCGGCCTGAGACCGCCGAGGCCATCAAGCGCATGGCGATGGGCCATCCTCAGGTGCAAGGCACGGGGCGCGTGCTGTCAATGTACCTGGGTCCGGATGAAGTGCTCGTGAGCATCGAAGTTGCTTTCACAAAGGGCACCGACGTCGCCCAGGCGGCCAGCACGCTCGCGGCGCTGAAGACCCAGGTGCAGGCCCGCTACCCCATGGTCAAGTGGTTCTTCATGGACGCCACCGGATCGCCCCCTACCCTTCAACCAGGAGCCCACCATGAACCAGACGAGCACCCCACCCTCCGAGCCTTTGAACCCCGGTGACGAAGCCCCACCCGGCACCCCTGGCACAGGAGAAGGCATCTGCCGCGTGTGCGGCGGCAGCGGCCGCACCGACCAGGGCCCCTGCCAGGAATGCGGTGGCACCGGCAAGGTGATCGAAGGCATCGGCGGCGCCTGAACAGGCCGGACCACCGCTCGCGATTCACCATCCACCAGCCCACCAAGACCGGCAGGCAAGGTTTTGGCGGTGTATTCCACCACATGATGGCCTTCCCATGCCTGCGCAGGAATGCAGTTTGCTGGCTCAAGTGCCATGTCGATCCACACCGTTCAGCACGTCTTGATGTACTTCTTGGTCCCGCTGTGGATCGCCGTGGGCTTTGCCGACGCAATGTGCCACCGCCGTTCGGACATCGAGCACACTGCCGGCCCCAAGGAGTCCGTCATCCACCTCCTGATGTTCGTCGAGGTGGGCATTCCCTTGCTGGCAGCGCTCTTCCTGGAGATCAATGCCCTGGTCATCGGCGTGATGCTGGTGGCCTTTCTCGTGCACGAGGCCACGGCGCTGTGGGACGTCAGCTACGCGGTCAGCAAGCGGGTCGTGTCGCCCTGGGAACAGCACATGCACAGCTTCCTGGAAATGATTCCCTTGATGGCGATCCTGTTGGTGTCCTTGATGTACCAGGACCAGTTCGCCGCCCTGTTCGGGCTGGGCAGCGAAGCCCCCAGTTTCAGCCTGCGCTTGAAGGCCGATCCCATGCCAGTGCCTTACCTCGTCATCCTGTTCACCGCCATCGCGCTGTTCTCCGCGCTGCCCTACGTGACCGAGTTGTGGCGAGGCTTGAAAGCCCATAGATCGACACCACCCCACTGAGAGGAACTCCACCATGAACATCCCGAGCGCCAGCCTTGGCCTGGCCATCATCGCGGCCCTGTCCACCACGCCCTCTTGGGCCGAAGAAACCATGCCGCCACTGGCCGCCAGCAAAGGCTGCGTCGCCTGCCACGACATCGCCACGAAGAAAGTGGGCCCGTCCTACCGCGACGTCGCCCAGAAGTACGCGGGCCAGAAGGATGCGGTGGCCAAGCTGACCCAGAAGGTGTTGGATGGCGGCAGCGGCGTCTGGGGCCAAGTGGCCATGCCACCGAACAAGGCCATGGGGGTGTCACCCGCGGATGCCAAGCAGCTTGTCACCTGGATTCTGTCCTTGAAGACCCCCACTGCCAACAAGAAGTGACTGCACCAAAGGGACGAGTCATGGACCAGCCTTCAAGGCGACGCTCCGCGGCCACCATGTCCAACAGTGCCGCCCCACTGATCGGCGCCCGACATGGTGTTCAATTGCTTGGAGGCTGATCGGATTGAACGCCTTGGCGGCTGGCGCCCAATCGCCATTGCGATGGCGCTTCACCTTTGCTGCGCTTGAACGCTCGGGCAAAAGAGGCGGCATCTGCAAAGCCGCTGGCCTGGGCAATCTGGCCGACCGTCTTGCCACTGTCCAGCAGCAGCATTTCAGCGTATTCCACACCCACCTCCGTGCGCAACTGAGGCAGCGTGACGCCTTCTTCCTTCAAACGGCGGCTCAGGGTCCGAGGCGCCATGGCCATGGCCGAGGCCAAGGCGTTCGCATCCAGCACTTGCTTTTGCTTCAAGGCCCGTTGAAGCTGGCGCTTGACTTCACTGGCAATGGGCATCGTGTCGGTGCGAGTCAAGCTTTGCTGGTCCAGCGTCGCCTTCATGAGCAGGTTCGAGGCCCGGCTTGGCGTGACCAGGGGGATGGACAATTCCTGACGGGGCAACACGATCTTGTCTTGCTGGGCATTGAACAGGAACTTGCAACCAAAGAACGCTTCGTACTGGGCAGGATCGCCCAAGGGAGGGTGCCTCAGGTTGATCACGATGCCAGAAATGGGCCGTGTCAGGAAATGGACAATGCGCGAGAACGCCATCACCACGGTCTCTGTGAAAAAATCATTGACGTCATCGAAGTCGTGCTGCCCTTCGATGACCAGATGGACTTCATCACGCAAGTCCTCCCGCCGCATGCGGAACGCGGGCATGACCAACGGCGCGTACTTCAAAGTGCCTTGCAGGGCATCACCCAGCGTGGCCGATGTGATGGCCAACATGCCGACAGGCCCATGGGTGGTCAATGGGAAATGCGCCATGAAGGTCACCACTGGCGGCGCCCCTGCCGGGCACAAACGCAGGATGTACCGCAGCGCGGATTGCATTTGCCAGCCGTCGATGGTCTGCCAGGGCAAGAAAGCGCCGGCGCGATCAATGCCGCATGATCGATAAAACGATTCGGCATCTTGTCTTTGCGCTCGGGCCAATGACTCCACCGCCTCCAGGTACTGGGCGGGGAACGTCAAGCCTTGAAGTTCGCGTTTCGAACCAGCCATGTGAAACCTTGGGTCAACGGGCTTGTCTGCCGTGCGTGGCCTGCGAATAAATGGCATAGACAAAGCCGGCCATCAGAAGAAACCATCCGCCCGCCTCGGCCATGCGGAAGACATGGCCAGTTTGCACGAAGCGCGCATCAAAGCCAAATCCGCCCAACATGGGCAACTGCCAGTAGAAACTGGGAGTGGCGACCAGGCAGATCAAGACAAAAATCGCCCACTCCTTGGCCCATGCATGGTGTCCCCGGGCCAAGGCAAACGCCAACAATAAGGAGAACAGCAAGGCGATGCCGCCGCCGAACAAGTTCATGGCGCCACCGGCCAGTTTGGCAAAGCTCGGCATGCCCATCTGCAGTCCCCAATGGAGCAGCAACATGCCCACCACCACACCGCATGCAGCCAAGATCCAGAGGCCTATTTTGGGAAGGGCACCTGGGACTTGCTGCTTCACAAAGCCTGTCCACAAAAAAACGATGCCTAGCAGGCAACCCAACAGCGTCGCCGCCGCGAACAGCAGGCGTGCGGGTGCTTGGTCTGCGACCACTGCATCGTGCATGGCGATGACACCTGCCGGGATCAAGGTCGAGGCACCGGTGGCTTGGCCCATGCCTGGCGCCAAAACAAAGTGCTGGAGGGTGCTGATCGATGCCGCGGCCAGGACCAGCAGGCCGCCGATGGCCACCCACCTGCCCAATCGCGAATGCGGCTTGAAAGCCATGGCCACTTTCTCGGTGGCCGAAGCGGAACGCACCGGCTGCAACCACCGATTGACCGTGAACAGGCCGTAACCCATCATCAAGGTCAGTTGAATCAGCACGCCCGAAACTGCGTAGTTCGCTTCCAACTGGCGCAAGTGTGGCGCCACTGCACCGAAGGCCACCCAGCCATAGCGTTGCACGGGCGCGGTCAACAACAAACCGTAGTTCAAGCACATCCAGGCCTGGTGCTGCGCGATCTGCTTGCGCCACAGCGAATAGATGGACATCCACAGGCTGACCGTGACCATGATGGCCAAGCCCCATAAACCCACGTAGAACGTGAGTTGGTCGTAAATGTCAGCGATGGGCGTTCGCGCCAGGTACACCATCGAGAAGACCATGGCCACCTGGGCCGAGACCAGGTAGACGCCCCCGAACGCACGGTGCCACTTGGGGTAGCGCCTTCGAAAGGCAGGCCAGAACTGCAAGGCACCAAACAGCATGCAGGTGCCCCCCAGCATGGAATGCAGGGACAGCGTGATGCCATTGACCTTGGGCATGGTCGCATAGTGGATGAGCGGCTCGCTCAAGCCATCCTTGCCATACGCATATTGGGGGGACGTGGTCTTTGAGAGGATGCCGATCAAAGCGCTGGAATGTCCTGTGATCTCGGCGAAACCACCCGCACTCCGGCCCTCCTCGGCGGCACCTTGCATCGCGATGCGCTTGGCGGCCACCTCGGCGTTGCCCGCGCCTCTGAAATTGACGATGCCCGCATCGATGGCCGCCAAGCCATAGAGCAGTGTGGCCAGGACCAGCGACATCGCGAGCACACGCCGAAGCCAAGCTGCCCAAGGCACAGGCAACTGCTGGAGGTGGGTCATGGAAGGGTTCATCGCAGACTTCGGAGGACCATGGAAGACCCGATGGTGCCCAGATTGACTTTGCCCTTTTCGCCATTGTCATGCCGGAGACGCCAATAGAAGGCGCATGGGTAGCCCGAAAGCCATGGTCGGTGCAGTCACGGCAAGGGCCGCTGCCCAATGCTTGGGTACTCGATGCTGCCAAAGTAGAGAGACGCCCCCCGCTCCCTCACACTGGTGATGGGTGCATAAGCACCATCCGTTGCATCTTGCAGATCTGCGACGACCTTGCCGTTGAGGTCCAACTTCAACACGCGGGCATGTTTGGCGGCCTTGGGCCGAATGGCCTCGGGAATGCGGTACACCGCCTTCAGCAGCGCCGGGTAAGGCAGGATGCGGTCGAAGAGCTCGTCGCGGGGCGCAAAAATCGCCAGCCAGAAGCCATCTCGACCGTTGTAGCTGATGTTGTCAGGAAAGCCCGGCAGGTTCTCGATGAAGGGCTCGAACTGCCCGGCCTTGGGCCCCTTGAGCCAATAACGCATCACGCGATACTGGAGCGTCTCTGAAACCAGGACGTAGGCTTCATCGGGCCCCAAGGTCACACCATTGGCCACATGGAGGCCCGAGGCCAAGGTCTTGGTCTTGTGGGTTTGAGGGTCGTGGCTGAGCAAGCGACCATAAGCACCATGCTCGAAAACATCGGCCATCATCTTGTCCAGCCCGTACTTGGACGATGCATCCGAGAAGTAAATGATGCCCGACTTGGCTTGAACCACATCGTCGGTCAATCGGAATGGCACCCCATCGGATTCGTTGGTCAGCAACTCGACCTTGCCTGGCGTGACACGCAACAAGCCCTTGACCGCGTCGGCCACCAGCACCGCGCTGCCATCCTCGGCGGCAAAGGTGCCCCAAGGGCGACCACCCGTGTTGGCGAGTTCTTCATGCGACTGTCCATCGGCGGAAAACCGCACAACGCGGCCGTCCACATAGCCCGCATAGATGCGCCCGGCGGCGTCAAATGAAATGCCCTCGGGCCCCACGCCCACATTCAGTCCAATCCGCTTGATGCCCTTGAGCGCCTGGTTCCTTGCGGTCTCCTGGGTCGGCGTTGGTGGCACCCAGGCGGTCGGCTCGATCTCTACAGGCCAGAACGACAGGTAGGCGATGGCGGCGACCAACGTGGCGCCAATGACGGATGATATTTTCATGCTCGAAGGTGTAAGGGGTTGGCGGGTCAGTTGCGCTGGTCTTCAGACGGCTTGGCCTCGGCTGGGTTGTTCCAGGTTTGGCGAGGAACCACGGAGCCCGATCCGCTGAGCTGCAACTTGGCTGCCGACACCACGTTTTGAACGGCGGACGTCAGCAATTTGTGCGGCATGGGGCTTTCCGGCTGCGCGCGGGCACTGCGCTCGGCGGGATCGTGGTGAGGCAAGATGAGGGGAAAGGCCGCGCCTTTGAGCGGCCCGCCCTCTTTCGAGTCATGGCGAAAATGAATCGGCATGCGTTTGGCAGACGGCTGGTACGTGACATCGTCGCCGGTCCAACGCAAGGCCAGCGCCCGGCGCCGCCGGGTGCGTGAGGTGTTGCCATAGGAGCCGTGCAAGGTGAGCGGGTGGAAGATCAGGATGTCGCCCGGCTCCATGTCCCAGTGCAGCAACTCGTACTGGTCCAGGTTGGCGTTGATGTCCGGGATGTCGTCCATCTTCTCGTCGATGATGGCCGCGACATAGTCCGGCGACAGCGCCTTGAAGCGCTGCGGCCACTTGTGCGAGCCCTTGACGTAGAGCAGGCCGCTGCTGTCCTTGTTGACCGGGTCCAGCGGAATCCAGAATGAGGTGACCTGCTCGCCACGGATGGGCCAAAAGCTCAGGTCCTGGTGCCAGGGTGTGGGCGCGTCCGTCCCGGGCTCCTTGACGAACATCTGATCGTAGAAGAAGCGCACTTCTTTCGACTGCATCAGGTCTTGCGCCCACCGGGCAAATGGGCCGTAGTAAATCAGGTCACGCAGGACATCGATGCGCTTCCACAAGAAGATGTCCATCTTGTAGCCCTCGACTTTTCTCGACATGAACTTGCCAAGGATCGATTGGTCGCGGATGGCATGTTCAAGTCCCTCTTCGACCATGGCAACCCAGTTCGGGTCAAGGGCTTGGCGCAACATGATCACGCCGTCTTCGTCATACCGTTGGACTTCTTCAGCGGTCAGCTGGCGGATGGGATGGGCAGGAAAACTCATGTGCACCTTTCATAACTGATAATTTCATCAACTATGATTTTACAATCAATCATGCGCAATAACGTTAACCCTCGGTCCGTCAAAAAAACGGGGCTTCAGCGCACGGGTGGTAGGCTTGAACGCATGAATGCAAAAGTGCCCGCCGAACTCGCGGCCCCTGTCTCAGTGCCTGAAACCAAGGCGCCCCGCGGTGCCAGGCGCAAGCGCGACACCCGCGCAAAATTGCTGGGCGCCGCACTTCACCTGATGGCGTACCGAGGCGTTGCCGGCGTGCGAATCAACGAGATCACCGAGCAAGCCGACGTCGGGTTTGGCTCGTTCTACAACCACTTCGAATCGAAGGAGGCCATCTATGCGACCCTCATCGACGAGGTGATCGGGCACTTCGCCGTGGCGCTGGACAAACTGGGTGAACAACTGAACGACCCTGCCGAAAAAATCGCGGCATCAACCCGCTACACCCTGCTGCGCGGCCAAGCCGACCCGGTGTGGGGGCGGTTTGTGTTTCAAACCAATTTCAGCCGCGACAGCATGAGCCACGGCCTTGGCAGGTACCTCCTGCAAGACATTGGCAGCGGGGTGTCCGCGGGGCGGTTCACTGTGGCCGACCTGCCTTCGGTGTACATCGCGGTCGGCAGCACGATCCTGGGCGGCCTGGCGGCCTTGTCAGACCGGACGCTGCCCGACCATGAGCCAGACATTTTGGGCGATGCCCAGGGCTTGTCGGTGCGAATCGCGGCCATCTTGCTGACCATCCTTGGCTTGAGCACCCAGGAAGCACAAGAGATCGCCAACCGCCCCTTGCCCCAAATCGAGTTGCCCGCCAATCCCTTTGCCCAGGTTTGACCGCGGCAGCCCTGTCAGCTCTTGGCCACGAGGTTTTCGATCCAGCGTGGCGCCAGCCGCATCATCCAGGGCAACCAGCGCGTCTCGCCTGGGTAGACTTCCTCTTGTCCGCGCATGGCAGCGGCCAACGTCAGTTCGGCCACGTGCTGTGGCGAGATCTTCTTGCCCTGGTAGCCCAATGCAGCGGGGGTGTCGACAGCGGGCGGTGCCACGTCGGTGATGGTCACGCCCTGCCCCTTCAACTGGCGCCGCAGTGCCTTCGTGAAACTGCGCAGGCCTGCTTTGGATGCCGAGTACACGGGGGCACGCGTGACGGGCACCAAGCCGTATCCCGAGCTCACCATGATGATGTGCGAAGGGGAAGACGCGCGCAACATCGGCAACAAACCGGCCGTCAGGTTGATGACCCCTTCGAGGTTGGCACGGATCTCCTGGGTCAGGTCCTGGCGCAAGAGATCGGGTTGCGTGAAGTCCAGCTCGCGCATGCCGCCAGCGTTGTTGATCAGCAGCTTGATGTCATGGTGGACAGAAGACACCAGGTCCACGAAAGCCTCGACCGATGCCTTGTCCCCCACATCGCACAGGTGGGTGTGGATTCCGGGAAAGTCTTTGGCCAGGCCAGCGAGTTTGCCCGCATCGCGGCCACAGGTCACGACCTGCCAGCCGCCGCGGTGCAGAGACGCCACGAAGGCCCGGCCGATGCCCGATGAACCGCCGGTGACAATGGCGGTGCGCTTGGGGCTGGTGATGTCTTTGCGCAAGAGCGCTCCTTGGTGTTGACGGTGGTCGCACACGCCGGTGCGGGCAGCTCAAGTGGCGCCGACCACCTTGTTGCGTTGCACGCCCAGGTCAATGGCGCCATCCGGACTTTGAATCCGCGCTTCAACCACATCGCCGGCCTTGAGGTATTGCTGGCGGCCCTCTTGCACCTTGTTGAAAATCGCCCATTTGGTGGCTTCGGGCAGCAGGGCACCCATGCGTTGCTTGAATGGCGACGGGACCGACAAAGCGCATCCTGCGGGGGTCCCCGTGGACAACAAGTCCCCCACATGCAGGTCCTGCACGCCTGAGAGTTCGGTCAAGGTTTCGGCCGGGCCAAACACCAGGTTGGCGGTGGTGTCCTTTTGCCGCACCTGGCCGTTGACGGTCAGTGTCAGTTGCAGCTTGCCCAGGTACTTCATGTCCTGCGGCGACAAAAGGCACAGGAACGGGCCGACCGGGCCAAAGGTGCGAAAGCTCTTGCCTTTGTAGAACTGCGTCTGCGGGATCTGGATGTCCCGTGCCGAGTAGTCATTGACAATGACCAGCCCCGCCACGAATTCATGCAAGTTGGCGTCAGTCACCACGGTCCTGGCCAGCACATCGCGCTTGAGGATCAGGCCCAGTTCGATCTCGTAGTCCAGAAACCGCACATGCGCCGGTTTGACGAGGTCGCTGTGGGCCGGCACGATGCAGCTCGTCGCCTTGGTGAAGATCATGTTGTAGGACTTGGCATCCGGGTCCATGCCTGACTCGATCATGTGCTGGCGATAGTTGGCCCCTTGGCAAAGAAACTGCTGATTGCGCGTCAATGGCGACAGGATCTGCACCTCGTCCAAGCGCAGGGTCGCGCTGCCTGCCGCGCTTGATGCCGCGAACTCCCGCAATGCGCCCACCTCGTGGCCACGGATGAAGTCAGCGGTCGTGGCGAATTCGCCTGGCAGCGGCGTGATGAGGCTCTTGGACACCAAGCCCCATTGGATGCGACCTTGATGAGAGAAGCGAACAGTGTGAATCGCCATGGGACGTCCCCTTGCTGAAGATTTGGAGGGTGGCTGAGCGCCGGCACCGCTGACCAGGTCTGCCGGCGCGGCTGAGGATGGCGTGGGCAAGGACGCGGAACCCAGCATGGCGGCCCCTGCCTTGAACACGCGGCGGCGAGATGGCTCGTCCATGCTCAAACCTGCTCATGCCGAAAGATGTACTGGTCCAGGCGCGACTTGAGCGCGGCCACGTCGCCATTGGCCTGCCACCGCAGCACCAGCCCCAGCTTCATATCCTGCTCGGCCTTGCCACTGACGCCACGCACATCCAGCTTGGCGGCTTCTTCCATGAAGACGGATTCCACCTCTTTCTGGATGAGCAACGGCTTGAAGATCTTCCCGATCGCCGTGGTGGGCAGGATGTCCACGATCCGGATCAGCTTGGGGTGGGCCGCGCGTTCGGCGATGGTCGACCGGGCATGGGCCATCAAATCGTCCTCGGTGGCCTGGCAGCCCGGGCGCAACTGCACATAGACCACGGGCACCTCACCGGCATGGGCGTCTGGCCGGCCAACCGCCGCCGCCATGCCCACCGACGGGTGGGTGCACATCGGTTCCTCGATCATCTTGGGATCGATGTTGTGCCCGCCCCGGATGATCAACTCCTTCTGGCGGCCCGTCAGCCAGAAATAGCCATCGCCATCCACCCGTCCCAGGTCGCCGGTGTTGAGCCAGCGCTCTGGCTGTCCATCATGGCCAGGACGAGATACCCACAGGCCCTTGTTGTGCGCGGGGTTGAGGTAGCCCTTGAACAGATTGGGCCCCTTGATGATGATGGTGCCCACTTCGTCCACCTCGGCGTCGCGAAGGTAGTGGCCATCGGGCGTGATGAGGGCCACACGCATGTCCTGCCAGGGCATGCGCAGCCCGATGGAGCCGATTCTTGGCGGGGCATGGAGTGGCGTCAGGCTGGACACGCAGCCGGCTTCGGTCAGGCCGTAGCCTTCAAGGACCTTGAGCCCCAGCTCATGCTGAACCCGGTTGAACATCTCGACAGGCATGGGCGCCGCGCCGCAGACACCAAAGCGCAAGCTGGACAAGTCATGTCCCTGGCGAGGCACCTGCAACAAGGCGGCGTACACCGTGGGCACCCCTGAGAACGACACGATCTTGTGATGCGCCACCAGTTCCCAGAACCGCTTGACCACGTTGTCGCCACGGTAACCTTGAGGGGTGGCCAGCAGCACATGACCACCTCGGGCCCACAAGGACAGTCCCGTGCCGATCTGTGCATTGACGTGGAAGAGCGGCAACCCGCAGAACACGGTCACGCCAGGGCCATCCAGTTCGGAGGCGGCCACGGCTGCCAGCTCCAGGGCGTTGGCCACCTCGGTGCGGTGGGTGCGCACGGCGATCTTGGGCATGCCGGTGGTCCCACCCGTGCAGAAATACGATGCCACATCGTCCAGGCAGGGAGGCGCAAAGCGCAGGGTGGCACCATCCTGGCCCGCCAGCTCCCGGTGGAAATCCAACACCGGCACAGTCCCCAGCCGGGTCGGTGTCTTGAGCCGGTTCATCAGGCGCAAGACCGGCGCCAAAGGGTGACGCAGATAGCGCAGCGGACTGATGCTCAGCACCCCTTTCAGCCCATGCACCTGGGGCGCGATGCCAGCCACCTTCTCCCACAGATCCGCGCCTGGGGTCGGCGCCAGGGTCACGATCCACTTGGGCTGCGCGGCCTTGAGCAGCTCCAGCATCATGGCGGGCTCCAGCAAGGGGTTGATCGCCAACACGATGCCGGCGGCCTCGCCGCCCCAAATGGTCCAGTGCGTCTCTGGCAGATTGGGCAACACAAAGGCCAGCACATCGCCACGCTGCACCCCCAATTGCCTGAACATGTTGGCGGCCTGGGTGATCTTGGCCATCCACTCGCGGTGCGTCCAGACGTAAGGGCGTTGGTGGTCCTCGGTGCGCAGGAAGAAGGAGAGCGCTGCCGCGTCGGGCCTGACTTTGGCGCCCTCGGAAAGCAGCGCATAAGTGCTTTGCTGTCCAGCCATGACATCAGGCAGGTGAGCCTCCATGGCTTCGATGTCCTGTAGGTTGCGGAGAGGGCTTGCGGCGAGAGCATTCATGCGAGGAGTTCCAGACTCGGTGAGTCAACTGGTCGGGGATGGCTTGTGCAGGGTGCGCACCAGCAGGGATTCGGAAGGGAGTTGCACGGGCTGGATGGGCTTGTCCACCAGCTTGCGGGCGGCGGCTCGGGTCATGCCCAGTCCAAGCAGGATGTGGAAGGTGACCTCCCGCGGGTAGGCGTCCGTCAGGTCGGTGCGCGTGCTGAGTGAAAACAGGGCGGCGCTCGTGGTGCCCACCACCAGGTCCAGGCCCAGCATCGGGTCGGCCAGGTTGAAACGCCCGGCCTCGGAAGCTTCGAGCAAGTCGCGCAGAACGTAGCCCAGCGCTGGCAGATGGCCCAGGCTGCGACTCACCCCCACGCGAGAGATGAAGCGTCCCGCGTGCGGGAAGTGCCTCGCCGTCTGAAGCACCATGCGCACGCCGCAGGCCAGGCGCTCCGCAGGGTCT
Organism: Aquabacterium sp.; assembly: GCF_050725395.1. GTDB lineage: Bacteria > Pseudomonadota > Gammaproteobacteria > Burkholderiales > Burkholderiaceae_C > Aquabacterium. Next base: position 95,779 of record NZ_JBOHHL010000007.1, read on the forward strand.
GTGCGATCGGCAATGGCCAGGTCGACCTGGGACAACAGTTCGTTGCCAACCATCTGCAGCACCGCGGCCATGACCTCGTCGGTGGTTCGGAAGTAGTTGTAGAAAGTGCCGCGCGAAACCTGGGCTTGCTCGATCAGATCCTCGATGACGGTCGCATCAACCCCCCTTGAAGAAAAGACCTCCATGGCGGCCTCGATGAGGCGGGTGCGCATGCGCTCGCGTTTTTCTGCCGCAACGCGGGTGCGGAAATCGGGTGTGCTCATGGCGACAGGTTAGCGGATCTCGATCCGGGAAAACGACACGATTGTCATAATGACTTTTTTGTCATTATCATGCAAAATGCCGGTCATCAGCAAGCCCCATCAGCTCAGAACAAACACCCATGAGTCACAACAAGGTCTTGAGGGCCCCGCCCGAATACCCAGAAAGTGCATTGCCAGCGCATGTGCGCAAGCTCGCACGACCCGCAGCCTGGCAAAAGGCCACCCAGTTGGCCTTTCTGCGCTTTGACAAAACCGACCTTGACGAAGCGCAGCGCTTCTGGACCGACTTCGGGCTGATCACCGCCTCTCGCACGCACGACAAGCTGGTGATGCGCGGTGCTGGCCCGGCACCCGCGATCCTGATGGCGCGCCAAGCCAAGGTGTCTCGCTATGTGGGGGCTGCGTTCACCGTGCCGCCTGACACCGATTTCGCGCGCCTCCAGCGTGAAAGCGGTGCGCAGCCATTGGCGACCCATGCCGTGCCCGGAGGCGCCCGCGGCGTCAGCCTGGTCGATCCGGATGGCAACGAGGTCTGGTTGATCACCGATTGGGGCACGGTAGCCGCCCTGCCCTTGCGCGAGCCCAAGCATCAGCGCATGAATGCATTGGGGCAATCGCCTCGCGTGAACGCGACCGTGCGCACCGACATCGAACCGGCCACCGTGGGCCGCCTGGGGCACCTGGTGTTGCAAACCACGGACTTCCCCACCATGGCCGACTGGTACATGCGCCACCTGGGCCTGATTCCCTCGGATGTGCAGTACCTGGAAGACGGTGTGCCCTTCCTGACGTTCTTCCGCCTGGATCTGGGTGACACCCCAGCCGACCACCACGCCCTGGTCATCGCCGGGGGGCTCGAGGCCTGCTACGAACACAGTGCCTGGGAGGTCACCGACCTCGATGCCCTGGGACAAGGCCAGCAGGTGCTGCGGGTCAATGGGCACGATCACATGTGGGGCATTGGCCGGCACTTGTTGGGCAGCCAGCTGTTTGATTACTGGCGCGATGCCGATGGATTCGCATTCGAGCACTACACCGATGGCGACGTCTTCACGGCCGACCGAGAGCCCCATTACGGGCCGTTCACCACCAACAGCCTCTGGGCCTGGGGCGACGACGTTCCCGCCAGCATGTTCCCGGCGAAGACGCCTGCCATGTTATGGCGCGTCATCAAGCTGCTGCGATCGGGCCGCGTGACCCTGAAGCGCCTGCTCCAGATGGGCAAGGTGGTCGATACACCAGCGCGCCCGTGGCTTTGACGCCCGGCCCTTTTCAAAATCCCATTCAATCAAACGAGTCCGACATGGCCACTTCAGTTGTTCGCTTCACATTGCCAGGCCAAACAGAGCAGGCCCATTGGGGCGTTCTGTTTGCACGGCGCATCGCACCGTTGGCAGGCACCTATGCCACCACGGCAGACCTTGTCAGGCACGGACAGGCCGAGGCACGCGCCATGACCGCTGCCCAGACCACGGTCGGTTTTGACGAGGTCAAGGTCCTGTCGCCCATCACGACGAACCAGCAGTTTCTTTGCCAGGGCGCCAATTACGGCAGCCATGTGCGGGAGTCCGGCAAGGATCCCTCCGACATGCCCTTCAACACCTTCTTCACCAAGGCATCGTCGTCACTCACGGGGCCTTACGACGACGTGGTTCGCCCTGCTCACGTCAAGTTGCTGGACTACGAGATCGAACTGGGCCTGGTGCTGGGCCGAGACCTGACATCGGGGGTTCAGGTCAAGCCGGACCGGTTGCACGAGGTGCTGGCCGGCATCACCATCGTGAACGATGTGTCTGCCCGCGATGTGCAACTGCCCCAAGGCCAGTTCTACAAGGGCAAGAGCTATCGGACGTTCGGGCCTGCAGGACCCGTGCTGCTCTTGCTGGAGCCGGCCGAGTGGCAGCGTTGGCCCGATCTGCACATGCAGTTGAGCATCAATGGCCAGGTTCGTCAGGAAGACTACTGCGGTGACATGCTGTACAAGCCGCACCAGACCGTGAGCGAGTTCTCGGCGCTGCAAAACCTCCAGGCAGGCGACCTGATTGCGACCGGGACCCCAGCCGGCTGTGCGGCCAAAGCCCCCGGCAAGTTGTCCATGTTTGTGGGCAACCGCATCTTGTCCGAGCAGACCAAGTGGAAGATGTTCATCAAGGGCGGCCTGCGCAACCCGCTGTACCTGCAGCCCAATGACGTGATGACCCTGAACATCCGCACGGATGACGGCGCCTTGGATTTGGGCCAGCAACGCAATGTGGTGGTTTCCGCATGAGCGTTGCGCAACAACTGCTTTGTCTTGCACCGGGGAACCCCGCACAGTTCGCGCTGCGACCACGCCAGCTGCCTGCATTGGCTCGCGGGCAGGTGCTGGTGCGGGTCGAGGCCAGCTCGGTCAATCCCATCGATGCCAAGCGCTCGACGGGTTATGGACGGCGGGTCCTGGCGCTCATGGGCGCGGCGAGCTTCCCGTTGGCCTTGGGCAATGACCTGGCCGGGGTCGTTCAATCCGTGGGGCCCGGCGAAGCCACCTGGAAGCCAGGCGACAGGGTGTTCGGCTTGGTGCCCACGGGGCCTCAAGGCGCACATGCCAGCCATGTTCTGGTTCAATCCAAGCACCTGAGGGCCGCCCCCGCGCACTGCACGTCGCTGGAACTCGCCGCCCTGCCCTACACCTTCACCACGCTCTGGCTGGCGCTTCAAAGCGTCGGACTCGATCAGCACAACGCCAAGGGCAAGGAGGTGCTGGTTCACGGCGCCTCTGGTGGGCTCGGACAACTGGCGCTGCAGGTTCTGAACCACTGGGACGCACGGGTCACCGCCATCTGCAGTACAGCGCATGTCCAAACATGCCGCGACCTGGGCGCCGCCGTGGTCGTGGATCGAACGCGTCGGGCTTTGTCGACCTTGCCAAGCGCCTATGACGCGAGCTTCAACTTCGCCACCTGGCAAGACGAAGCGACCTTGATCAGCCGCCTCAAGCGGGGCGCCATGGGCCACGCCACCACCGTGCACCCCTTGCTGGACAGCATGGATGTGCATGGCTGGATCAAGGGCGGATGGAAGGCCTACCGCGCTTGGTCAGCCATGCGTGGTTTGGCCGTGACCACAAAAGGGCGTGGCACCCACTATGCCTGGACCATTTTTCAGCCCAACGGCCAGGCTCTGGACGCATTGCAGGAACTGCTGGCCGCCAATGCCGGACTGCACCTGCCCATTGGTCTGACTGCCCCGCTGTCACAAGGCAAGCAAGCCTTTGCGCACGTCACCCAGCAACGCGCAGGCCGCGCCATCATCACGCCTGCCTGAGCGCAGGCCGGAGTACCCATGTCTCACCTACCTTCCGAAATTGATGTCCTCATCGTTGGCATGGGGCCCGTCGGGGCGGCCTTGGCACAACTGCTAAGCCGCCATGGCACCAAGACCTTGGTGATCGACAAAGCCAAGGACATCTTCCTGGCGCCTCGCGCGATCGCCCTGGACAACGAAGCCCTTCGCGTGCTGCAAATGTGCGGCCTGGAAGAAGATGCGTTCGACAAGGTGGCCATTCCCGAGGTGCGCATGCGTTCGCCACTGTTTGGCCAGTACAGCCGCGCCGTCACGGCCGGCTCCGTCGATGGGCACCCCAAACTGGTCACATTTTTCCAGCCTCAGTTGGAGCAGGTGCTGCGAGCCCGCCTGGAAGGCAGCCTCCATGTGACAGTCGCCTTGGGTGTGTCCCTGATGTCGCTGGTCCAGAATGCCAAAGAGGTCATCGCAGAACTGCAAACCGAGGATGGCCAGACACACCAGGTTCGTGCGCGCTACATGGTGGGCGCGGATGGCGCCAACTCCCTGGTTCGCCGCCTTTTGGGGCAGGAGTTCAAGGGCAAGACCTTTGCAGAGGACTGGCTGGTGGTCGATGCCAAGCAATTGCCCACGCCCATCGACCACGTCGAATTCATCTGTGACCCGCACCGCCCCACCCCGCACATGGTGGCGCCGGGGGGACGCCAACGCTGGGAGTTCAAATTGAACCCGGGCGAGACCCGGGCGCAGATGGAGCACCCGGACACGGTCAAACGCCTGCTCCACCCTTGGACCAAAGGCCAGGACATCGAGATCGAGCGGGTGGCCGTCTACCGCTTCCACGCGCGGGTCGCCGAGAAGTTCAAGGTGGGGCGCGTTCTCCTGGCCGGAGACGCCGCCCACATCACGCCACCGTTTGTGGGCCAAGGCCTGGTGTCAGGCTTGCGCGATGTGGCCAACCTGGCCTGGAAGCTGTCGTGGGTCTGCCATGGCCGGGCTCAGCCTGGCTTGCTCGACACCTACGATCAGGAGCGGCGCCCTCATGCCAAGGCCATGATCGACTTGGCCAAGATGATGGGCCGTCTGGTCATGCCCAGCAACCACGCAGCGGCATTCCTGACCCATGGCCTGATGAGCATGATGACCCGCATCCCTCGGCTGAAGCGCCTGTTCGAGAACCTGGAAATCAAACCGCCCAACCGCTTCAAGGTCGGCTGCTTCGTCAAGCCCTTGCGTGGTGCCAGCCTGTGCCGTGGTGCGCAGATGCCGCAAGTCTGGCTCAAGCCTCGGGCCGGTGGTGAGGTGGTGCTGAGCGACGATGTGCTTGGCACCGGACTGGCCATGGTGGGCTTCGGAGTCGACCCCTCGGCTGGCCTCGCGCCTGCCCTGGCTCAGGCATGGGCCGCCAGCGGTGGCCGCTTCATTCAGATCAATCCGCGCGGACAAATGGCGCGTACTTCTACATTGAACCTTTGGGAAGACCTCAGTGGTGGCCTGATGCCCTCCGTGGTGCCAGTCGGCTGGGTGGCCATTGTCAGGCCCGACAAAGTCGTGATGCATGACGGCCCCAGCACAGAAGCAGCAACACTGCTCACGCATGCGATGAGCTTGTATGGCCACCTGTTCGGGGAGAACGCCGCCATCTTGGCCGCAGCGCAGGGGTGATGCGCGCATGTCGTTCAAAGAGTCAGGCGGGAAAACACCCGTCGTGGCCTGAAAACAAGATGCGTACAATCGTTCTCATCTTGTTTTGGAAGATCGCTCATGACAAAGCCAAGCCATGCCTCGATGGAGCGCCGCCGCGCTTTGACGTCCACACTCGCACTGGGGGCGGCCGCTGCGCTCGGGGGACTCGCACCTTTGACGGCCCGGGCTGGCCCGGTGCCCTGGCGCATCGACGTCCACGCCCACCTGATCCCCGACTTCTACCGCGCCGCGCTGAAGACCTACGACGTGGCCAGTGATGGCGGCGTACCGGCGCCCGACTGGACGCCAGAGGCGGCGGTGCGCTTCATGGACAAGTTCGGCATCCAGGCTCAGGTGGTTTCCCTGTCGGAGCCGGGCTTGCGCTTCTTGCCCGATGCCGGATCGCGTGATCAGATGGCCCGCCAGATCAACGACTACATCCGCCAGTCATTGATTGGCGCCCCGGCTTATTCGAACCTCTATCGGCGATTTGGCGGCTTCGCCTCGCTGCCCCTGGGCCGGGCTGATGACCCGCAAGAAGTCACGCTGTCTGCGCAAGAGGCGTTGCGTGCATTGAATGCGCTGGGGCTGGACGGCGTCGGGCTGTACTCCAACTACAACGGCATCTACCTGGGCGATCCCCGCCTGGACCCGTTGATGCAGACCCTCGACAAGCTGGGGGCCATGGTGTTCATCCACCCCGTGGCACCGCCAGCGGGGCCGGACCTGTCCATTCCGAACTTCGTGCTCGAATTTCCTTTCGAGACCACGCGGGCCGTCACCAGCATGCTCTACAAGGGCATCTTCTGGCGCTACCCCAACATCCGCTGGCTGCTGCCCCACGCCGGGGGCACCATCCCCTTCCTCTCCTACCGCAGCGCCCTCCTGGCGCTCAACCTCAATCCGCGCAAAAGCTCATACGCCAAGCTTTTCTTCGACACCGCCTTGTCGGCGGCGCCCCCGGCCATGGCGGCGGTCAGACAGGTCACCGAGGTCAGCCACGTGCTTCTGGGCACCGATTACCCGTACTCGCAGCTGACCTACGCGCTCAAGCTGCCTGGCGACCCGAACTCGGAGTTGAACGACACCTTCAATCCCACGGAGCGGCAGTTGGTCGACCGCGGCAACGCATTGGCTCAACTGCCGCAATTGGCCAAACGCCTGGGCACCCAGTGATCAACCAGAAAGGAGCATGAGATGAAGAAGCTGTTTTTGCTGGGCGTGATTGCCACCTGTCAGGTGCAGGCTCAAAGCCTGCCCCCCGCACTGTTCCTGCCGGAGTTGGTGTTGCCCCGCGAGGTCGTGGGCACGTCCACGTCGCCGGTCGCCTTGCCCACCGCCGCACCCAAGGCGCCGATCTCCGCCTTGCGCTACACCTACGAAGGCGTGAGCAAAAGCCTGTCGCAGTACCAAAGCGAGGCCAAGGTCCGCGCCATGCTGGTGATCAAGGACGGCAAGATCGTGTACGAGTACAACCAGTTCCCGTACACCAAGACCTCGCTCCACCAGTCGTGGTCCATGGCCAAGCAGGTGCTCTCGGCCTTGGTGGGCATCGCCATCGAAGAAGGCACGATCCGCTCGGTGAACGACAGGATGGACGCCTACGAGCCAGCACTGGCCGTCAACGGTTTTGCCGGCGTCACCTTCAAGCAAGCCTTGCAGATGTCCTCGGGCGTGGCTTACAGCGAAGAGGCCGATCGCTTCAAGCTCTTTCTGGACACCATCACGGATTACTACACGCTGGGAAGCTCGGGCCAAAGCCTGAGAGAGAAGACGACAGACGCCTCGTTGACGCCAGCGTATGCCCCGGGCAGCAAGTACCAATACGCCAGCATCAACTCACAAGCCATTTCAATGGCGCTGGAGAAAGCCGTCGGGATGCCCTACCAACGCTACCTGGAACTCAAGCTGTGGAAGCCCATGAGGACGGCCAACAGCGCCAAGGTGCTCGTTGACCGCGGCGGCGATGCATTCACCTTCTGCTGCCTGTACGCGACCACACGCAGCTACGCGATGTTCGGCCTCCTTTACGCGCAAGAGGGGCGCCTGCATGGCCGGCAAATCGTTCCAAGCGATTGGGTTCGCCGATCCACCACCTTTGCAGGTGACACCACCAACTGGCACGCCGTGCCGGTCAACGGCAACAAGTTGGGTCTCTATGGATTCGGCTACCACTGGTGGACACTGGAAGGCGAGCGCGGCGACTTCTCAGCCTTGGGCGTTTTTGGCCAGGCGATCCACGTGCTGCCCAAGCAGAACACCGTCATCGTGCGCATCAGCGGGGACTTCGACACCCCGGGCGCCCACATCGAAGAAAACGTGGTGATGGGCCGCGCGCTGGCAGACTATCTGGACTGAGCGTTTGGCGCGAGCGCACCGCCGATGATCCAGGCGAAGGACAACTGGGCACGCGCCAAGATGTCCTCGCGCTGGTCAGGGCGCTCGATGTAGTCGATGCACAGGCCAAAGCTCTGGTCGATCACCATCTCCAAGGCCCAGTCCATCCTTGGCGGCAGCTTGGTCGGCAAGTGGCCCAGCGCGCCAAGTTCCGACAGCATGTCCTGGCGAATCGCCTGCAAATTGTTCTCCAAAGCCGTTCTGGCGGCACCTGGGGGACCCACGCGCTGGCGCATTGACAGAACAAAGACGTCCTGGTGCACCAGTGCAAAGTCCAGCAACCACGACACGACCGTCAGTGCAGGCGTTTGCCCGGGAGGGACTGCCTTGCGCGCCTGCCTCAAGCCTTCGCGCAACTCCCGACTGAAGTCGTCCATCAGCTCGGGAATCATCTCGTCCACGCTGTTGAAATGACGGTAAAGCGAGTTGTGGCCCAGGCCTGCTTCTTTGGCCAATTCGCGCAAGCTGAAGCGCGTGTGCCCTTCTCTCGCGGCCAGGCGAGTCACCGCCTCCAGAAGTTTGCGTCGGCCTTGGCCATACTCGCTCTTGAAGGACGAAGTGGCTGGCTCTGCTGCCGCAGCTTTTGGACTTTTCTTGCGGGGGGCTGAACGACCTGACATTTGGCAATTTTAGGGCAGCCACTGAACGGCACTGCCCAGAGATTGCAATGGCATATTTAATCGTATATCGTCATATGGGCTGGCCAAGTTTCATCTGAACCTTGCACAAATGACCAAATCTTCCCCGCCCCTCGATCAAGCCTCAGCGGGCGCCATGCCAGACGCGGAGCCACGTTATCGAGCCTTGTTTCACAACCGCACCGTGGCCATTGCCCGGTGTCGCATCATCGCGGACGAACTGAGTCACCCAATCGACTACGTGATCGAGGAAGTCAACGAGGCCTATGAGCGCATCGTCGGCATCAAGAAGGCAACCATCGAGGGCCGCCTGGTGACCGAGGTTTTCCCGGGTATCGAACGCTTTCAGTTCGATTTCATCGGCAATTTTGGCAGGCTGGGCCTGCATGGCGGCGAAATGGACTGCGAGGTCCAGTTGCCTGGCACCGGCCAATGGCTGTCGATCCATGCCTATGGCTCGGCCAAGAGCGAATGCACGGCCATCTTCACCGACGTGACCGCTCAGAAAAAAGCCGAAGCGATCCTGCGGCGACAGCAAGCCCAGCTACAAGCCATCATCGACAACTCACCCGTGTTGATCTCGATGAAAGATCCGAAAGGCATCGTCATCCTGGCCAACCGGGCCTTGCTGGACATGGTCGGCGCGCAAAGCCCCGATCAGTTCGTGGGGCGCAGCGTCTTCGATCTTTTTCCGTCCGACGTTGCGCAGCAGTTGTGGGCCAATGACCTGGCCGCGCTGGAAAGCAATGCGCCCAGACGATCCGAAGAATTGGTTCAAGACAAGGAAGGCTGTTGGCGCAGTTACCTCACCGTCAAGTTCCCGGTGCGCGACAGCATCACCGGCGAACCCTATGGCGTGTGCGCCATCTCCACCGACATCACCGATCAAAAGCGGGTTGGCGCCGACCAAGAGCGCCTTGAGCGGGCGCTTCAGCAGTCCCACCTGGACTTGGAGGCACATGCCCAGCAACGGTCAATGGAGTTGACACAAGCCAAGCTGACAGCAGAAGTGGCCAACAAGGCCAAGTCAGACTTTTTGACGATCTTCAGCCACGAGATGCGCACGCCGCTCAACGGCGTGCTGGGTTTGAGCAACCTGTTGTTGATGAGCCCCCTGGAAGAGAGCAAGCGTCGCCATGTCGAGCTGATCAACCGGTCAGGCGAGGAGCTCATGCGCCTGCTGAATGATTTCCTGGATTTTTCCCAAAGCGAAGTGGGACTGATTGACCTGGCACCGAGCGAGTTCGACCCAGCGGCAGAGGCTCGGCAAACCTTGTCGGTGGTGCAATCCCTGGCAAACCAGAAGGGACTGATGCTGCAAAGTTCGATCCATGCGCCGAGGCGAGTGTTGGGCGACGCCGCCCGGCTCAAGCAGATTCTGCTGAACCTGTTGACCAATGCGATCAAGTTCACCAAGCATGGCGAAGTCGCCCTGCATTGCGCACAGATCGCCCAGCATGGCCAGCAGGTGACACTTGAGTTCACCGTCACGGACACAGGCATCGGCATGGACGCCAAGACACAGGCCACCTTGTTCCAGCCATTTGCCCAGGCCAACGCCACGACCGCCCAGCGCCTGGAAGGCAGGGGCCTTGGCTTGGCCACCTGCAAGCGTTTGGCCGAAGCCATGGGTGGACAGGTAGGCGTCAGGAGCATTCCCGAGCAGGGCAGCAGCTTCTGGGCAAGGCTGCCATTCGAGGTCATTTCAAACACAGGCTTGCACCACGCTCTCAAGCCCGATGGACAGGTGAGGGCAAGGACCGCGCTGGCCCGAGTCCTGGTCGTCGACGACAACGACACCTGCCGACAGGTGGCCGGTCAAATGCTGGGAGTGTTAGGACTTCAGTTTGATGTTGTGCGTGACGGGCAAGAGGCGCTCAACGCCATGAAGCAGCAAGCCTACGACCTGATCCTCATGGACTGTGAGATGTCGGTCATGGATGGACTTGAAGCCACCCGGCGCATCCGCGCGGAAGAGTCCGGCGACGGTCAACACCACGCGCTCATCGTTGCTTGCACAGCCTCGGTCATGAAAGGTGATCTGGAAAAGTGCTTGGCGGCCGGCATGGATGACTTCATCTCCAAGCCTTTGAAAATAGAAGAGATCGGACGCGTCATCGGCAAATGGTTGACGTGAGACCGACCGGCATGGACTGATCGCCAGCCAATCGGGTCCACGCAGCGCGTCCCCGGCTTCCACGCGAATCTTGGCGATTAAAGGGCGAGGAAGTGCTGAACGAGCAGATGCGGAAATTGCCAAAGCTGAAAAAATGAAAAACTGCAATTGTGGAAAAGTACGCCATTTCTTTCGAGCGCCGAATTCAGATAAGCATAACAATTCGGACATGAGCCCGCTAGCCATGCGCTGCTTTTTTGCCTTTTCGGCCCTAGCAATGACGTACCCATCATGATCTTCAGAAATGCAACTGTTCGTGCCAAACTGACTTTGGCGTTTGGCGGACTGGCCTTCATGGTCCTGCTCATTGCCGGCCTGTCCTTGCGATCGTTGTCCGAGGCCAACGCCCGGTTTGAAAGCTACGTCAATGGCATCAGCGCTCGAGCAGCCGTGGCCAGCCAGATCAGGACCGCCGTTGATCGGCGAGCGATCGCTGCGCGCAACTTGGTGCTGGTCAGCAAACCGGCCGATCTGGAGGAAGAGAAGGTTCTCGTCAACCAGGCCCATGAAGACGTCAAAGCCAACCTGGACAAGCTGAACAAGATGGTTGATCGCAGTGACGTGCCTCAAAAGGTTCGCGATCTCGTCCAGGAGATCGACCGCGTCGAACAAGCCTACGGCCCTGTGGCCTTGTCCATTGTCAACCTGGCTTTGAACAAGCAGCACGACGAAGCCATTGCCAAGATGAACGACGAATGCCGACCGCTTCTGGCTGCCTTGGTCAAGGCAACGACAGCGTATGCCGAGCACACCGCGGGCCGGGCCCAACAGCTGACGATCGATGCGCAAGAACAGTACTTAACGCAAAGAAACTGGCTGATGGCCGGTTGTGTCGCGGCCCTGCTGGGTGCGGTGATTGCGGGCGTTCTGATCGTCAAAAGCCTCACCCGTGCACTGGGTGCTGAACCCACCGAGTTGGGACTTGCTGCGCAGAAGGTCGCCTCTGGGGACCTCAGGCCCGTGGTCGGGGCCGAGGGTGCGCACGCCGGGAGTGTGCTGGAGTCATTGAGGTCCATGCAGGAAAGCTTGGCCAATGTCGTTGGCCAGGTTCGGGGTGCGTCCGACTCCATCGCCACCGGATCTGCCCAGATCGCCACTGGAAATGCAGACCTGAGCCAACGAACTGAAGAGCAGGCGAGCAATCTGGAGCAGACGGCAGCCTCCATGGAGCAACTGACCAGCACCGTCAAGAACAATGCGGACACCGCCATGAAGGCAAGTCAATTGGCCGCGGGCGCTTCAAACGCCGCGGCCCAGGGCGGAGAAGGTGTCCACAAGGTGGTAGCAACCATGCAGGACATCACCGCTTCGTCCAAGAAAATCTCGGACATCATCGGGGTGATCGATGGCATTGCCTTCCAAACCAACATCCTGGCGCTGAATGCCGCTGTGGAAGCGGCGCGGGCGGGAGAGCAAGGACGGGGTTTCGCCGTTGTGGCCAGCGAGGTGCGCACCCTGGCGCAGCGCTCGGCCAGCGCCGCCAAAGAGATCAAGACCTTGATTGTCAGCAGCGTCGAGCAGGTTGAACTGGGTGCCCAACAAGCCAATCAAGCGGGCCAATCCATGGGTGACATCGTGGCCCAAGTCCAGCATGTCAGCCAGCTCATCGAAGAGATTTCAAGGGCCACGGCCGAGCAGACCAGCGGCATCAGTCAGGTCGGAGATGCGGTGAACCAGCTCGATCAGGTCACTCAGCAAAATGCGGCCTTGGTGGAAGAAAGCGCCGCAGCGGCGGAAAGCCTTCGCCGCCAGGCGGCGAAACTGGCCGAAGTGGTGAGCGTGTTCCAACTCGGCTGATGGCAGGAGTACTTCAGGGCCGACTAAATCCGAGGGGACGTCAGAAACAAAAGCCCTTGAATCAAAGGCTTAAGTGACAAAAATTACTCCCACTCGATCGTCGCAGGCGGCTTGCTCGACACGTCATAAGTCACGCGGTTGATCCCGCGCACCTCATTGATGATCCGCCCCGACACCTTCTTGAGCAGGCTGTAAGGCAGCTCCGCCCAATCCGCCGTCATGAAGTCGCTGGTCTGCACCGCGCGCAGGGCCACCACGTAGTCATACGTGCGGCCATCGCCCATCACGCCCACGCTCTTGACGGGCAAGAACACGGTGAAAGCCTGGCTGGTCAACTCGTACCAGGTCTTGCCCGTGGCCGGGTCGATCGCATTGCGCAGTTCTTCGATGAAGATGTGGTCAGCACGGCGCAGCAGATCGGCGAAATCCTTGCGCACTTCGCCCAGGATGCGGACACCCAGGCCAGGTCCCGGGAAAGGATGGCGGTACACCATGTCGGCCGGCAGGCCCAAGGCCACGCCCAGCGCGCGCACTTCATCCTTGAACAGCTCACGCAGCGGCTCCAGCAGCTTCAAGCCCAGCTTCTCGGGCAAGCCGCCCACGTTGTGGTGGCTCTTGATGGTGGCCTTCTTGCTGGCCGTGCCGCCTGATTCGACCACGTCGGGGTAGATGGTGCCCTGGGCCAGCCACTTGGCGCCCTGGTTGCCCTCGCCCTTGAGCTTGCTGGCTTCGGCCAGGAAGACCTCGACGAACTCGCGGCCGATGATCTTGCGCTTGGCTTCGGGATCGGTCACGCCCTTGAGGTGGCCCATGAACTGGTCGGTGGCCTCCACATGCACAACCTTGGCGTGCAGGCGGCCGGCGAACATCTCCATCACCGCCTTGCCTTCGTTCAGGCGCAGCAGGCCATGGTCCACGAACACGCAGGTCAGCTGGTCGCCGATGGCGCGGTGGATCAACGCAGCGGCCACGCTCGAATCGACGCCGCCACTCAGGCCCAGGATGACTTCTTCATCACCGACCTGCTCACGGATCTTGGCCACGGCTTCTTCGATGTAATCGCCCATGATCCAGTCGCCCTTGCAGCCCGCGATGTCGCGCACGAAGCGCGTCAGCATCGCGTGGCCCTGCACGGTGTGCGTCACCTCGGGGTGGAACTGCACGGCGTAGTAGCGCTTGGCTTCGTTGGCCATGCCGGCGATCGGGCAGCTGGGTGTCGAGGCCATCAAAGTGAAGCCTTCGGGCAAGGCCGTGACCTTGTCGCCGTGGCTCATCCACACCTTGAGCATGCCGTGGCCTTCGGCCGTGGTGAAGTCTTCGATGCCATCGAGCAGCTTGGTGTGGCCTTGCGCGCGAACCTCGGCGTAGCCGAACTCGCGGTGGTCGCTCCACTCGACTTTGCCGCCCAGTTGCACGGCCATGGTCTGCATGCCGTAGCAAATGCCCAGCACAGGCACGCCCGAGTCCCACACGGCCTGCGGCGCACGCAACTGGTGGTCTTCGTAGGTGCTGGCGTGGCTGCCCGACAGGATGATGGCCTTGGGCGCGAAGGACTTGATGAAGTCGTCCGACACGTCGTTGGGATGGATCTCGCAATAGACCTGGGCTTCGCGAACACGGCGCGCGATGAGCTGGGTGACTTGAGAGCCGAAGTCAAGGATCAGGACTTTGTCATGCATGGTGAAATCTCGGAAAAATCAATCAGACCACGGTCGCCGGGCTGGCATGCGCACGGTGGTGGTTGCGGCTGAAGTAGCGCAGGCCAATGATGGCCGCGGCGCCCTGAATGGCAGCACACAGGTAGAACGGAGCCCCCACGCGCCAATCGCCATGGGGATAGTGGGACACCGCCGCCAGCAGCGGCGTGCCCAACAAGGGCCCCAGCACGGCCGCCACGCTGTTGATGGACGACACGGCGCCCATGCTTTCGCCCTGGCGGCTGGGATCGACCGCATTGGACACCAGGCTTTGCAGGCCCGGCTGCACCATGTAGCCAAACACATTGGCCACCACGATGACGAACAGCATCCAGCCCAGCGGCACCAGGCCATAGCCGGCGAACGCGATGGTGGACGAGACCAGGCCGAAGATGACCAGTCGGGGCAGCGGGATGTACTTTTGCACCACCCGCATGAGGCCGCCCTGCACCAGCACCGCCATGCCGCCCACGGCCAGCAGCGACAAGCCGTTGTCCATGGGTGTCCAGCCGAACTTGAACTCGGTGTAGAGGAACCAGCAGGTGTGCAGGCAGAACTGCGCCAGGATCGACAGGCCCATGATCCACATCAGGGTCTCGACGCCTTTGAGGTCGCGCAAGCGGGCCAGGGCCGTGAAAGGGTTGGCCTTGGCCAGTTCGAACGAGCGGCGTTTGTCGAGCGGCAAAGACTCGGGCAACACGAAATAGCCATACAGGCAGTTCAGCAATGACAGCCCGCCTGCCAGCAAGAACGGCCAATGCAGGTCATGGTTGCCCAGCACGCCACCCAATACCGGACCCAGGATGAAGCCCAGGCCAAACATCGCGCCCAGCAGGCCATAGTTCTTGGCGCGCTCTTCCGGCACGGTGATGTCGGCGACATAGGCATTGGCCACCGCGATGTTGGCGCACACGGCGCCACCCATCACGCGCACGGCCAGCAACATCCAGAACTGGGATGCCAGCGCCGTGACGAAGAAATTGATGCCCATGCCCAGCAGGCCCAGCAGCAGGATGGGCCGCCGACCGTAGCGGTCGGACAGCGCCCCCAGCACCGGCGCGCTGAAGAACTGCGCGATGGCAAACGCCGCCTGGGCCGCCCCATACGCCACCGAGGTGCTCGCCCCCGAATCCATGAAGGAGCCGATGAGCTTGGGCAGCACGGGGGCAATGATGCCGATCGACATCATGTCGAGCAGCACCGTCACCATGATGAAAGGCATGGCCGCCTTGCGGCCGGAGGCGTTCATCACTCCATGCGGTAGTTGGGCGCTTCCTTCGTGATCTGCACGTCGTGGACGTGACTCTCGCGAATGCCCGCGGCCGTGATCTCGACGAACTCGGCCTTGTTGCGCATGTCTTCGATGGTGGCGCAACCACAGTAGCCCATGGAGGCGCGCAAACCGCCCGCCATCTGTGTGACGATGCTGATCATCGAGCCCTTGAAAGGCACGCGGCCTTCAATGCCCTCGGGGACCAGTTTGTCTGCGTTGGGGTTGGTGGTTTCGTCGTTTTCCTGGAAGTAGCGGTCGGCCGAGCCGGCCTTCATGGCACCGATCGAGCCCATGCCGCGGTAGCTCTTGTAGCTGCGACCCTGGTACAGGATCACTTCGCCCGGCGCTTCTTCGGTGCCCGCGAACATGCCGCCCATCATGACCGTGCTGGCACCAGCCGCGATGGCCTTGGCGATGTCGCCCGAATAGCGGATGCCGCCATCGCCGATCAAGGGCACGCCCGTGCCTTGCAGCGCCGTGGCCACGTTGTCGATGGCCATGATCTGCGGCACCCCCACGCCCGCGATGATCCGCGTCGTGCAGATGGAGCCGGGGCCGATGCCGACCTTGACGCCATCGGCGCCGGCTTCGACCAGGGCCAGGGCCGCCGCGCCGGTGGCGATGTTGCCACCGATGACGTCGACCTGCGGGTAGTTTTTCTTGACCCAGCGCACGCGCTCGATGACGCCAGCACTGTGGCCGTGGGCCGTGTCGACCACCAGGGCATCGACGCCGGCGCGCACCAGCAATTCGACGCGCTCTTCGGTGCCCTCGCCCACCCCGACCGCCGCGCCCACGCGCAGCTTGCCGTGCGAGTCACGCGCGGCATTCGGAAAATTGGTCTGCTTGGTGATGTCCTTGACCGTGAACAGGCCACGCAGCTCGAAAGCCTCGTTGACGATCACCACGCGCTCCAGCTTGTGCTGGTGCATCAGGGCCTTGGCTTCTTCTTTGGAAGCGCCATCCTTGATGGTGATCAGGCGCTCGCGCGGGGTCATGATCTCGCGCACCGGCGCGTCAAGGCGGGTCTCGAAACGCAGGTCGCGGCCGGTGACGATGCCGACGACGCGGCCCTCGTCGACCACCGGGAAGCCCGAGATGCCGTGCTGCTGCGACAGCGCGATCACGTCGCGGACGCGCACGCCCGACGAGATCGTGATCGGGTCTCGCAACACGCCAGACTCGTAGCGCTTGACGCGCGAGACTTCCGCAGCTTGCTGCTGAGGCGTGAGGTTTTTGTGGATGATCCCGATACCGCCTTCCTGGGCGATCGCGATCGCCAGGCGGGCTTCCGTGACCGTGTCCATGGCGGCAGACACCAAGGGCAGGTTCAGGGTGATGTTTCGGGACAGACGGGTGGCCAGCGACGTGTCACGGGGTAACACTTGTGAAAACGCGGGCACCAGCAGCACATCGTCGAATGTGAGTGCTTTACCAAGCAGGCGCATGAACAGGCTCCAGACGCAAAAGACGATTATACGCGCTGCGAAGGGGCCCTGTCGAAGCGGAGATTTACCGTGACGAATGGGCGTTTTCGGGGCCATTGCGGCCGCCAAGCCGGACTAAACTCCGCGTCATGAAAAGCACCAGCCCTCATTCCGCCCTGCTCGCGTCCCTGATCCTGGCCAGCTCGGCGTTGGTGGCCACGCCCTCGCAGGCGGCTACCCAGTGGAAGTGGAAAGACGCGTCTGGGGCTGTGCAATACAGCGACCGCCCACCTCCGGCCGGCACGCCCGACAGCAGCATTCTTCAGCGCCCTGCCACCTCACGCACGGTGCAACTGGCCAAACCGGCTTCCGAAGTGGACACAGCGGCTTCCGCGGCCAAACCGCCGGCCGCCAAGGCGTCCGAATCCGAGCTGGACGTGAAGCGCCGCAAGGCCGAAGAAGACAAAGAGGCCCAGCGCAAGGCCGACGAAGCCAAGGTGGCCAAGACCCGCGCCGACAACTGTGCCCAGGCCCGTGCCTACCAGCGGACGCTGAGTGACGGCATCCGCATCGCCCGCACCAACAGCAATGGCGAACGCGAGATCCTGGACGACAAGGGCCGCGCCGACGAACAACGTCGCACGCAGGAAGCCATCGCCAGCAACTGCAAGTAAATGGCGGCTTCTTAGTCCGAAGACTCAGGCGCTGGCCTGACCTTGGACCGGCTCACGCCCTTGGGCAGTTTTTCCCGATGAGCCTTGTAGCGCACCCGCCGAGCCTCCTTGGGATCAACGATCAGGCCGCGGTAGGCCTCCACCCGATCCCGGTCCTGCAGCACCTGGCCCAAAGTGGTTCGGCGCCCCCAGATGCCCAGGCTCAGGCCTTGCACACGCTCCAACAAGCCCGCGCCCTGCAAGGCGTCGTGGACGGTGCTGCCTGCTGGCAAGCTCACGGTGATCGATTCGACCTGCCGCGAAGCGGGGCTGAAAACAACCTCCACCTGGATCGCCCTGGGCCCATCAGCGGGTTCAACGGGGGCCATGCACCTGCTCGGCACGCTTGACGAAGGCATCGACAAAGGTGTTGGCGATGCGGTCGAACACCGGACTGATCACCAGGGCCAGGGGACGGCTGGAGAAGTCGTAGCTCAAAGAGAACTCGACCTTGCAGGCCGTGGCTTCAGCCGGCAGCCCGCCCGGCGCGCTGGCGGGTGAGCCGGGCTTCTGCAGGGCTGTGAATTTCCAGAGGCCTTCCAATTTGGAGAACGGCCCGTCCACCAGCCGCATGTGGACTTCGCTGCCATCGACATTGGTATTGCGCGTGGTGAATGCCTGCCGTATTCCGGCAAACGAAATATGCAGACGCGCGGTCACGCCATCGTCGTGCTGCTGGAGCACTTCGGCGCGTTCACACCAGGGCAGGAACTTCGGATAGTCCTCGATGGCGGTGACCAGCGCGTACATCTCGCGGGGCGAATACCAGAGCAGGACGGACTTGTTGACTTGCTTCATAGAATCCCGCCATTTTAAGGACGCTGTATCCTTCTGACCCATGACCATTGCCGAAAATAAAAAAGCCTTTTTCAATTACCACATCGAAGAGCGTTTCGAGGCCGGTGTGGTGCTGGAAGGCTGGGAAGTCAAGGCGATCCGCGAAGGCCAGGTTCAGTTGACCGATGGCCACATCATGATCCGCAATGGCGAATTGCACCTGATCGGCCTGCGGATCAATGCGCTGCGCTCGGCGTCAACGCACGTCAAGCCCGAAGCCGACCGCACCAAGAAGTTGCTGATGCACCGCGCCGAGATCCGGCGCCTGATCGGCAAGACCGAACAAAAAGGCTACACCCTGGTGCCGCTGAACCTGCACTTCAAGGGCAGCTATGTGAAGGCCGAGATCGCCCTGGCCAAAGGCAAGGCCGAGCACGACAAGCGCCACACCATCAAGGACCGCGAATGGGAGCGCGAAAAGGGCCGGATGATGCGTCACAAGGTCTCGTCCGGCGGCAAGGAGTGACCAAGGGCTGACTAGGCGGCCAGCGCCGCCAGGGCCTGCTCCAGATCATCGACCAGGTCTTGCGGATCTTCCAGGCCGATGGCCAGGCGCACCAGCGTTCCTTGCGGCGCGGTGCCCGCAGCGCGCATGCTGGACAATTGGTAGGGCACCGCCAGGCTGACCGGACCGCCCCACGAATAGCCGATCTTGAACAGGTTCAAGGCGTCGATGAAGGCATCGACCTGCCGGGGGCTGTATCGCCCATCAAAAATGACCGACACCAGGCCGGCCGCCGATGTGCAGGTGTGCGCCCAATGGGCGTGGCCGGGTGATTCGGGCAAGGCGGGATGCAGCACCTGCGTCACTTCGGGCCGGGTCTTCCACCATTGGGCGATCTGGCGCGCGGCGGCATCGTGCGCCGCATAGCGCAAGGGCAAAGTCGGCAGGCCGCGCAGGACGGCTTCGACATCGTTGCCGCCAACCCCCAGCCCCATGCGCATGTGCGTCATCTTCAATTGGATGTGCAGGGCTTCGTCCCGCGTGGTGATGGAGCCCATGAGCACGTCGGCGCCGCCGGACGGGTACTTCGTCAGGGCATGCACCGAGATGTCAACGCCCTGCGTCCCTTCATCGCCGTCATCGAATGAAAACGCATCGAACGCCAGGCCCGCCCCCCAGGTGTTGTCCATCGCGACGACCAATTGCGGATGCTGGCGTGCCACGCGCAGCAGGCCCACCAGGTCGGGAAACTCCAAGGTCACCGACCCGGCGGCTTCCAGCCAGATCAGCTTGGTTCGCGGGGTGATGCGGCCGGCCAGGTCCTCGGCGCGAAGCGGGTCGTAGAACTGGTGGCTGATGCCCCAACGGGCCAGTTCACCCCGCGCCAGGTCCTTGTTGGGGCCGTAGGCGTTGTCGGGAATCAGCACCTCGTCGCCAGCCTGCAGAACGGCCATGTCGACCAGGGCGATGGCCGCCAGGCCGCTGGGGGCCAGCAGGGTTTGCAGACCACCTTCCAGTGTGGCCAGGCGCTCTTCCAGGGTGAAGGTGCTGGGGGTGCCGTGCAGGCCGTAGGTGTAGCCGGTTTTGTCCTTCCACTGGCGGGCTTTCAGGGCGCTCGTGTTCTCGAAGATCACGGTGGAGGCCTTGTGGATGCCAGGCACGACGGACCTGAAGCCCGCGGGCGGCTCGTAGGCGTGGTGGATCAGGTCGGTGCTGGGGGCATTTTTGCGCTGGCTCATCCGGCCATGCTAATGGACTTTGGACGTCGGCTCAGCGCTCGCCGGCACGGTAGGGCTTCATCAAGGCCTGGGGATAGGCCGCCCGGCGCGCCATCACGATCAGCGCCAGGATGGACAGCAGGTAGGGCAACATCAGGTAGACCTGGTATGGCAAGGCCACGCCCAGCACATCGCCACCCGCCTGCTGCAGGCGCAGTTGCAAAGCATCGAAGGCCGCGAAGAGCAAGGCGCCCAGCAGGGCCTTGCCCGGTCGCCATGAGGCGAAGACCACCAAGGCCACGCAAATCCAGCCCCGGCCATTGACCATGTTGATGAAGAAGGCGTTGAAGGCCGACAGGGTGAGAAAAGCCCCCGCCACACCCATCAGCGCCGAGCCCGCGACAATGGCCCCGGTGCGCAGCGCCGCGACGTTCAGGCCCTGCCCCTCGACGGCCGAGGGGTTCTCACCCACCATGCGAACCGCCAGGCCCAAGGGCGTGCGCAGGAGTACCCAGGCCAGGGCCGGCACCAGGCCGAGCGCCATCAAGGTCAAAGGGGTTTGCGCGGCCAGCACTTCGCCGACCCCAGGCAGTTTGGCCAACGAGGGCCAGGACTGCCTCAGCGCCGCCATGGGCGTGATGGTGGGGGGCGTCGATATCTTGGGGAAAGCGATGCGGTAGCCGTAGTGGCTCAGGCTGGTCGCCAGCAAAGTGATGCCCAGGCCGGCCACGTGTTGCGACAAGGCCAGGCCCACGGTCAGCAAGGCATGAAGCAGGCCGCACAGGCCGCCAACCAAGGCCGCGATCAAGACGCCCATGGGCAGGCTGGCACCATGGTACACGGCCAGCCACCCGGTCAAGGCGCCGGCCACCATGATGCCCTCGATGCCCAGGTTGAGCACCCCGGCCCGCTCGCACAGCAAGACCCCCAAGGTGCCCAGCAGCAAGGGCGTGGCCATGCGCACCACCGCGATCCAGAAGCTGCTCTGCGCGACAAGGTCCGCCACCTCGGTCATGGCTGGGCCCCGGAAGATGCCCGGCGCAGAAAGCGCAAGCGGTAGCGCGTGAACATCTGCGTGACCAGCATGCACAGCAAGGCCAAGGACACCATCACATCGGCCAGGTAAGTGGGCACGCCGAGGGCGCGGCTCATGCTGTCGGCGCCCACCAGCACACTGGCCACGAACAGGGCCGAGGCCACCACGCCCAGCGGATGCAGCCCCGCCAGCATGGCGATGACGATGCCGCTGTAGCCATAGCCGGGCGACATGTCGAGCGTGAGGTAGCTGGTGCGGCCCGCGACCTCGCCCACGCCGGCCAGGCCCGCCAAGGCGCCTGACATCAGGGCCGTGACGAGCGTGAGCCGGCGCACCGGCAGGCCGGCGAACGAGGCTGCGCTACTGCTGGCACCCACGGCGCGCAAGCCCAGGCCCAGCGTGGTGTAGCGGTCGACCACCCAGAGCAGCAAGGCCAACAGCAGCGCACCCACCAGGCCGCTGTGCACGCGTGACCGCTCAAGCAGGCGGCTGAACTCCAGCTCGGGCCACAAGGCCACCGATTGCGGCCAGCCCATGGCCATGGGGTCTTTCATGGGGCCGTCCAGCATCATGGACACCAGCAGCAAGGCGATGAAGTTCATCAGCAAGGTGGTGACCACCTCGTCCACGCCCAGGCGGGTCTTGAGCCAGGTCGGGCCCAGCAACCACAGGGCGCCTGCTGCCGCACCCGCCATCACCATCCACACGCTGAGCCAAGCCGCCGAGCCGGTGAACTCGGGCACGCCCGCTTGCTGCCCGCCCACGGCGACGGCGGCCATGGCGCCCAGGTAGAGCTGGCCCTCGGCGCCGATGTTGAACAGGCGGGCGCGGAAGGCCACGGCGGCCGCCAGGCCTGTCAGGATCAAGGGTGTGGCGCGTGTGAGGGTTTCGGACGCGGCAAAGGTAGAGCCCCAGGCGCCCTGCACCATCAAGGCATAGGCTTGCGCCACGGGCGCGCCGCTCCAAGCGATCAGGCCAGCGGCCAGGACGATCGTGGCAAGCACCGCCAGCAAAGGCGCGCTGAGCCAACCCCAACGCAGCGGCTGTTCGCGCGATTCGAGTCGCCAGCGCAGGGTGATCATGCTGGCAAGGCCTCGTCGCTGCCCGCCATGGCCAGGCCCAGTTTGGCGAGCGTCCAACTTGGGCGGGGACGCGCTTCGGTCAGGTGCCCCTCGTGCATCACGGCGATGCGGTCGGCCAGGGCCAGGATCTCGTCCAGGTCTTCCGAAATCAGCAACACGGCACTGCCCTGCTCTGCCGCGCGGATCAGTTGTTCGTGCACGAAGGCCACCGCGCCAATGTCCAGGCCCCAGGTGGGTTGCGCGGCCACGATCAAGGTGGGCACACCCTGGACGGTGCCTTCGCCCAAGGCCAGCGCACGGCCGAGCACGAGCTTCTGCATGTTGCCGCCCGAGAGCCGGCGTGCGGCCATGTCGAGGCCACCGCCCCGCACATCGAAGTGCTCGATGATGCGCCGGGCATGGGCCCGCGCGGCAACACGGCGCACCCAGCCCCAGCGGGCGAAGCGCTGGTCGAACAGGCGCTCGGTGATGGTGTTCTCCCACAAGCTGAGGTCGCCGACGACGCCTTGCGCATGGCGGTCTTCTGGGATCCGGGCCACGGGCAGCGAGACCCAGTCGCGCGGCTTTGCCTTCAGGCGCTTGCCGGCGATCTCAAGCCGGCCTTGCGCGACGGGCAGCAGGCCGTGCAGCAATTTGGCCAAAGCGACCTGGCCATTGCCGGACACGCCTGCCACTGCAACGATCTCGCCAGCGTGCACGCTTAAATCAACGCCCCGCAGCGCGGTACCGTGGTCACCGGCCGCCGTGTGCAAGCCCTTGCCCAGCAAGACCACCGCGCCCGATGGGGGACCGCTGGCTGCCACGCGCCGCGCTGTCTTGACCTCGCGCCCGACCATGATGGCCGCCAGTTCGGCCTTGGTCGTGCCCTGGGCCGCGCATTCGGCCACCAGCTTGCCGCCGCGCAGCACTGCCACGCGGCTCGACACGCGCAGTACCTCGTCCAACTTGTGGCTGATGAAGATCACCGCCAAGCCATCCTTGACCAAGGTGTCGAGGGTGGCGAACAGCTGCTCGCTTTCCTGCGGCGTGAGCACCGCGGTGGGCTCGTCCAGGATCAGGACGCGGGCGCCGCGGTACAGGGCCTTGAGGATCTCGACCCGCTGGCGTTCGCCCACCGACAGGCTGCCCACCTGGGCATCGGGCACCACGGCCAGGCCGAAGCGCCGAGACAGGTCCAGCAGACGCTGCCGGCCCACCGCACGCCTTGACGCGGGCCGCCACAAGGGCTCGGTGCCCAGCATCACGTTGTCGAGCACGCTGAGGTTGTCGGCCAGCGTGAAGTGCTGGTGGACCATGCCGATGCCAGCGTCCAAAGCCGCCTTGGGTTGCCCCGGCGGCAAAGGCTGGCCATGCACCTCGATGCCACCGGCATCGGCCACGTAGTGCCCAAAGAGGATGGACACCAGCGTGCTCTTGCCGGCGCCGTTTTCGCCCAGCAGGGCCAGCACCTCGCCGGCTTTCAAGCTCAGCGAAATGTTATCGTTGGCCACCAACGAGCCAAAGCGCTTGGTGATGCCCCGCAGCCGCAGCACCGTCATGGCATCAGCCAACGGTCAATTCGACTTGGGTTCGGTTTCCGTCACCGGCACCTTGAAGGCCCCCGACAGGATGGCGGCCTGCTTGGCCTTGACCTTGGCCACCACCTCGGCGGGCACTTTGCTCTCGAACGTGCCCAGCGGCGCCAGCTCGCTGCCCTTGAACTTCATCATCGAATAAGGGCCGTAGTCCTCGCCTTTGAACTGACCGGCCTTGACCTTCTTGATGGCCAGGTCCACCGTCGGCTCCATGTTCCACAAGGCCGAAGCCACCACGGTGTCCGGGTACTGCGGCTGGGTGTTGATCACATTGCCGATGGCCAGCTTGCCTTTTTCCT
Organism: Aquabacterium sp.; assembly: GCF_050725395.1. Classification (GTDB taxonomy): domain Bacteria; phylum Pseudomonadota; class Gammaproteobacteria; order Burkholderiales; family Burkholderiaceae_C; genus Aquabacterium. The sequence goes on from NZ_JBOHHL010000007.1 coordinate 119,618, forward strand.
TGGCCGCGTCGCTCACGCCAAAACGCTCGGCGTAAAGCACATCCGCGCCCTTGTCGATCATGGCGAAGGCGGCTTCCTTGGCCTTGGGCGGATCGAACCACGAGCCGATGAAGCTGATGGTGAACTTCACCTTGGGATTGATCTCTTTGGCGCCCAGCATGAAGGCGTGCATCAGGCGGTTGACCTCGGGGATGGGGTAGCCGCCCACCATGCCGATGTGACCGCTCTTGCTGACGCCGCCCGCGACCATGCCGCTGAGGTAGGCGGGCTCCTGGATGTAGTTGTCGAAGACCGAGAAGTTGGGCGCTTGCGGCTTGCCCGAGGAGCCCATCAGAAAGCTGACCTTGGGGTAGTCCTTGGCCACCTTGCGGGCCGCGGCTTCCACACCGAACACCTCGCCCAGGATCAGGGTGTTGCCGCCCTCGGCGTACTGGCGCATCACGCGTTCATAGTCGGCGTTGGCGGTGTTCTCGGAATAGACATAGTCGATTTCGCCCCGGGCCTTGGCTTCGTTCAGCGCCTTGTGGATGCGCGACACCCATTGCTGCTCGACCGGCACGGTGTAAATGGCGGCCACCTTGAGCTTGGCCTGGGCCCAGGCAGGCATGGCCAGCGTGGTGGACAACATCACAGCCGAGGCCGCTGCGAGGTGAAGAAAAGTGCGTCTGGCGGAATGGCTCAAGGGGGACTCCTGGCAAGGGGGCATTGGCACCGATCTGGGGCTGTCAGTCCGATTCAGCAAAAGCGATGCCAGGCACTCGGGCCGGCAGAATGAGACACTGAGCTTGATTTTGGAGGGCGTCGATTTGGCGGCAGCTTGCGGTTGGTACGAACACGGGCAGGATCCGGTCAGCGTCACGAACGTCATGACGGGGCAGAGGCTGACCGTCGTGTCGCGGGTTGAAACGGGTGGTGTGGTCAAGCTGCAGGTACGCTACCAGGATGCGGACCTGGACTTGACCTTGCCTCTGGTCCTGCGGCAAGGGAAAGGCACCACCGCGGCCGAACTGGATTACCGCTGGGCCTTTGCCAAGCCCCCCGCGCCAGGGCTTTGGCGCAGGCTGGACGACTTTCTGACGGATGCCCTGTTGGCCTGGTCGCCGGACCAGGTGTTCGACACCCGCTACCAGCACGTGACGGCGCTGGGCGCCTGGCAAAGCGGCGTCTGGCAGCCATCGTGGCAGCGCAGGTTTTCGCTGTCACGGTCGTCTCCGCCCGCGGTGAGCGCGGCTGCCCTGCCCTCGCCGTGGATGGCCTCGCTGACGGAAGCGGTGTCCTGGCCCTGGCGCTACATCGACGTGGAACACCCCGTGTCGGAAGTGAGTTGGAGATGGGTTGACGGCGTGCCGCAAGGCATCCAGTCACAGGTGCCTTGCCTGGAACGCGAGGGATCGCCGGCCTGGCTGTTTCCATCCAGGCTGGAGCCCGAATTGAACCGAGGCGAGGATCCGATGGGCCTGATTGACTACACCCTCGCCCAGGCAGGCCGTGCCTTCACTTTCAGGCACCACCCCATCGCGGATCTGAACCTGCTGTACGTGCGCCAGAACGACAACGACAAGCACGGAAAACCAAGCTACCAGGATTGGAAGGCCATCGCCTCAACCTTGGTCGATGCCTGGTCCTGCTGGAGAGCCCCACCAAGGATCATGCCCGCGCCGGCCGATTCCCGATGGCGGCATCCCTTTGGTTTCTCGGCACCGGTGGGTGAGGCCGGCCTGCGCATCCAAGGCGGGTATGTCGCAGGCCTTGTGCAACATGCATTCCAGCTGAGCTTGACTCAGAAGGGCTGAGCGATCAGGTCATGCCCTTCGACGGCCACGATGCGCGCCTTGGTGAATTCACCCACCTTCAAGGTCTTGCTGGCCTTCTCGGGCGGCAGCAGGCGCACCGTGCCATCGATCTCGGGCGCATCGGCGTAGGAGCGCCCCACCCCGCCACGGCGGCCCAGCGCGGGCGCGCTGTCGATCAGCACTTGCATGGTCGCGCCCACGCGGCGTTGCAGCTTGGCGATCGAGACCTCCTCGGCCACGGCCATGAATCGGGCGCGGCGTTCTTCGCGCACCTCGTCGGGCAAGGCATCGGCCAGGGCATTGGCGGGTGCGCCTTCGATCGGCGAGTAGGCAAAGCAGCCAGCGCGGTCGATCTCGGCTTCGCGCAGGAAGTCGAGCAGGTACTGGAACTCTTCTTCGGTCTCACCCGGGAAACCGGCGATGAAGGTGCTGCGCACCACGATCTCGGGGCAGATCTCGCGCCAGCGGCGCAGGCGGTCGAGGTTCTTCTCGCCATTGGCCGGGCGCTTCATGCGCTTGAGCACATCGGGGTGGGCGTGCTGGAAAGGCACGTCCAGGTAGGGCAGGATCAGGCCCTCGGCCATCATCGGCACGATGTCGTCCACGTGCGGATAGGGGTAGACGTAGTGCATGCGCACCCAGGCGCCATGCTCCTTGGCCAAGGCGCCCAGTTGCTCGGCCAGGTCGTACATCTTGGTCTTGACGGGCTTGCCGTCCCAGAAGCCCGTGCGGTACTTCACGTCCACGCCATAGGCGCTGGTGTCCTGGCTGATGACCAGCAATTCTTTGACGCCTGATTCGAACAAGGCGCGCGCTTCGCTCAGCACATCACCGATCGGACGTGAGACCAGGTCGCCGCGCATGCTGGGGATGATGCAGAAGCTGCAGCGGTGGTTGCAGCCTTCGCTGATCTTCAGGTAGGCGTAGTGCTTGGGCGTGAGCTTGATGCCGGCGATGCCGCGCGCTTCGGGCACCAGGTCGATGAAGGGGTCGTGAGGCTTGGGCACGTGCAGGTGCACGGCATCCATGACTTCTTGGGTGGCGTGGGGGCCGGTCACGGCCAGCACCTTCGGGTGCATCTGGCGGACCAGGTTGCCGCCATCGGCACCCGACTTGGCGCCCAGGCAACCGGTGACGATGACACGGCCATTCTCGGCCAGGGCTTCGCCGATGGTGTCCAGGCTTTCCTGGACGGCGTCATCGATGAAGCCGCAGGTGTTGACGATGACCAGGTCCGCGCCCTGGAAGGTTTTCGCGGTCTGGTAGCCCTCGGCGGCCAGTTGCGTCAGGATCAGTTCGGAATCGGTCAAAGCCTTTGGACAACCCAGACTGGCGAACCCAATGAGTGGAATCTTGGCGTTCATGCCTGGCTCCAGCGAAGCAATGGCAGGCCCTTGCACAGGGCGCGTGAGTGGTGGGTTGTCATGAAAAGAGCTCTCGAGAGGGGCTCCCATTGTAAATGCGGGCACCGCCGGGGTGTCCCCCGCGAATGCATTGCCTGTCACCAAACCGTCATGCAAAACGAGGACCATGGTCATTTTTCGCGTTTCGCGCCCCGGATGGAGATCACCTACGGATCCGACAAGCACGGGCTCATCCACGGATACCTGTTCACGCCTGGCCAGCCCGGCACCCCGATCGGACTGCCAGAGGCGGTCGCTTGGCTGCACGGCGAGGAAACGCAGACTCAAGACGGCTTCGTCTGGTTGCACTTCAACCTGACGGATGCCGCCGCCGAAAGCTGGATCGACCAGAACCTGAAGGTGGTGCCCGAGTTCTTCGAGGCCCTGCGCGAAGGTTCGCGGTCCACCCGCATTGAAGACGCCAGCGACACCCTGGTGGCCGTCCTGAACGACGTGTCCTTCGAATTTTCGTTCGACCCGTCCGAGATCGAAACGCTGTGGATCACCGTGAATCCACGCATGGCGGTCAGTGCGCGCATTCACCCGCTTCGCTCGATCGACCGCCTGCGCCAGGCCGTGCGCGATGGCTGCAGCTTCGGGTCCTCGGTCGCTTTCTTGAATCATCTGATGCACGACCAGGGCGATGTGCTGGTGCGCATCGTGCGCGAAGCCACGCTGAAGGTCGACTCCATCGAGGACAGCCTGTTGCTGGGCAGGCTCCAGCACAAACGGGTGGACCTGGGCAAGCTCAGGCGCGTGCTGGTCAGGCTGGCGCGGCTGCTGGCCCCCGAACCCGGCGCCCTGTTCCGGCTGCTGCGGCAACCGCCGCCCTGGATCACAGGACACGATCTGGAAGAACTGCGCCAAGCCACGGAAGAGTTCTCGATGATCCTGCGGGACCTGTCGGAGTTGCAGGAAAGGATCAAGCTGCTGCAGGAAGAGATCGCCGCGCAGGTGGGCGAGCAGACCAACCGAAGCCTGTTCACCCTGACCGTCGTCACGGTGCTGGCCTTGCCCATCAACATCGTGGCGGGCCTGCTGGGCATGAACGTGGGCGGCATCCCGCTGGCGGACAGTCCCCATGGCTTCCTGATCATCGCCCTCCTGGTGGTGACCTTCACCATCCTGGCGGGGTGGTTCGCGTTCCGGCGCAAAGAATAGCCTTGGGCGGCGACAATGGCGCCATCGTCATCAAGAGGATCGCCATGATCACCACCGCCGCCACTGTCCTGACCGCCCTGGTCGCCCTGCTGCACCTGTATTTCATGGTGCTCGAGATGTACTTTTGGGACAAGCCGCTGGGGCGCAAGTCTTTCGGCCTGAAGCAGGACTTCGCCACCGCCTCCAAGGGCCTGGCGGCCAACCAGGGCCTGTACAACGGCTTCTTGGTGGCAGGCCTGGTGTGGGGCCTGTACCTGGGCGCGGCCGGGCACGACATCAAGGTCTTCTTCCTGGGTTGCGTGATCGTGGCGGGTGTGTTCGGCGCAGCCACGGTGAGCCGCAAGATCTTCTTCGTGCAGGCCTTGCCGGCCATCATCGCGCTGGCTTTGCTGCTCGTGCAGAATGGCTGACCACCCCCAAAAACCGGAGGCCTCATGAGCGCGACCGACCGACACGTCACCTTCTACCACTCACCCCAATCGCGCTCGGCCGGCGTGCTGGTGCTGCTGGAGGAACTGGACGCCGACTACGAGACCTTCGCGCTCAACCTGAAGCTCGGTGAACAACGCCAGGCCAGCTATCTGGCGATCAACCCCATGGGCAAGGTGCCCGCCATCGTGCACGGTGAAGCCTTGGTCACCGAACAGGCCGCCGTCTACCAATACCTGGCCGAGCTGTACCCGGAAGCCGGTCTGGCGCCGGCTGTGGGCTCACCCCTGCGCGGCCCCTTCCTGCGGTGGCTGGCGTTCTACGGTTCGAGTTTCGAACCCGCCTTGATCGACCGAGCCCAGAAGAACGCGCCTCCGCCGGCGTCGACCTGCCCCTACGGCGACTTCGACACCATGTTCAAGACCCTGACCGACCAACTGGCCAAAGGCCCTTACATCCTCGGCGAGCAGTTCAGCGCCGCCGACGTGCTGTGGGCCAACGCCCTGCGCTGGACGACCATGTTCCAGCTGGTGCCCCTGACGCCAGTGATCCAGGCCTACATCGACCGGGTGACCTCGCGCCCAGCGGCGGCACGCGCCGCGGCCAAGGATGCGCAATTGCTGGCGGCCCGCGCCTGAGCGAGACCGACCATGGCTTTCAAGTTCTGCCCCCAATGTGCCCAGCCCTTGCTGGAGCGAGAGCTCGACAGCGTGATGCGCCTGGCCTGCCACGATCTGGCTTGCACCTATGTGCACTGGGACAACCCGGTGCCCGTGGTGGCCGCCGTGGTGGAGCACGAAGGCGAGATCATCCTGGCCCGCAACCGGGCCTGGCCCGTGCCTTTCTACGCGCTCATCACGGGGTTCCTGGAGAAATCCGACCCCAGCCCCGAAGAAGCCATCGAGCGCGAGGTGATGGAGGAGCTGGGCCTGCAGGCGCAAGGCGCGCACTTCATCGGCCACTATGCTTTCGCGCGCCAGAACCAGATCATCATCGCGTACCACGTGCCCGCCACGGGCATCATCACCTTGGGCGATGAACTGGTGGACTACAAGCGCATCCAGCCCGGCAAGGCGCGCTACTGGCCCTCCAGCACCGGACTGGCTTTGCGCGATTGGCTGATGCGCCAAGGGCACCAGCCCCAGGCCATCGATTTACCCAAGCTTTGAAGAGGGCTCGCCGTCGTCCTCGGCCTTGACCGGGATGTACTCGGGCAACCAGTCCATCTGGTGCCCCAGCTTCAAGGCCTTGGTGGCCAGGTAATGGTGGTTCTCGGCTTGCGAGGGGCTGCGCACCGGCACCCGCTCGACGACCTTCACGCCATGCTTCTCCAGCGTGGCCACCTTGCGGGGGTTGTTGGTCATCAAGCGCACGGCGTCCACGCCCAGTTGCGACAGCATCTGCGCCGCCACCTCGAAGTTGCGCAGGTCGGCCGGGAAGCCGAGGCGAAGGTTCGCTTCGACCGTGTCCAGCCCCTCGTCCTGCAAGGCGTAGGCCTTGAGCTTGTTGATCAGGCCGATGCCGCGCCCTTCCTGCCGGAGGTAGAGCACCATGCCACTGCCCTGCTTGCCGATCTCGTCGAGTGCGAAATGCAGCTGGGGACCGCAATCACAGCGCAGTGAGCCGAACACGTCACCCGTCATGCATTCACTGTGGACGCGGACCAGCGCCGTGCCTTGAACCTCGCCCATGACCAGGGCGACGTGTTCCAGGCCTGAAGGCGCCTCCTGGAACAACTTCATGGTGAACGTACCGTGGTCGGTGGGCACACGGGCTTGGGCCACCAGGGTCACCTGCTGCGAAACAGGGGCCTGGGGGCGACTGGAGTCTTGCGGCAAATTCATCAGCGTCAGCGGGAAAATCCCGTTCCTTATCTGGGTATTTTCGCAGATGAGTCAATACCCCCGAAATTCGACAGCCACGTGGCCAGTTCCGCCGCCGTTCGGACCCCCAGTTTGGAGAAAACACGGGCACGGTGGACTTCGACCGTGCGCACCGCGATGTGCAATTCGTCGGCGATGACCTTGTTGAGCTTGCCCGCCGCCACGCGGGGCATGACCTCGCGCTCGCGGTCGCTCAGGCTGGCCAGCCGGGCCAGGCCCTCGGCCTGGCGGGCGTCGTCCAACAGCATGGCCCGCTCGATGGTCAGGGCCTGCTCGATGCGGTCGACCAGGGTGTTGTCGGCATAGGGCTTTTCCAGGAAATCGAAGGCCCCCTTCTTGAGGGCCTCGACCACCATGGGGATGTCGCCATGCCCGCTCAGGAACAGCAGTGGGTTGCGGATGCCTTGCGCCAGCAGTTCCTCGTGCAGCACCAGGCCGGACATCGGCTCCATCCGCACATCGACCAGGAAAACGCCGCGCACAGGCCGCAAGCTGGTGGCCAGGTGGGACAGCAAGGCCGGCCCCCCATCGAAGCTGAACACCAGCAGACCGCGCGACCCCAGCAAGAAGGCCAGTGCGTCGCGCACCACGGTTTCGTCGTCCACCAGGTAAACGATGCCTTGGTCCGGTTTCATGCAGGATCCTCCTCAATGTTCTCGGTGTCTTCGGGGCGCAGGCAGGGCACGGTGAAGGACAGCGCCGCCCCGCCACCCGGCGCCTCCTCGGCATCCAAACCACCATAGTGCAGCTCGATGATCGAGCGGCAGATGGCCAGCCCCATGCCCATCCCGTCGGACTTGGTCGAATAAAAGGGCGTGCAGAGTTCATCGATGCTGCGGCCGCCCAGGCCCGGACCATTGTCGGTGACCACCACCTTGGCGAAACGGCCCCCGGCGCCCGGCAGAGTCTGGATGCGCACGCGGCGGGGTTGGCTCGCATGCGCCAGCTCATCGCAAGCGTTGCGCACCAGGTTCGCGGCCACCTGCTCGATCAGGATGGGGTCGGCCATGACCGTGGGCAGGTTCGGGTCCAGCTCCGTGCTCACGGCGATGCCATGCCGTGCGATATCACGGCTGAGCAAGGCCACGGCCGAAGCCACCACGTGGTTCAGGTCGCACGGCTCGCGCTGAGGCTCGCGCCGCGTCAAAAACTCCCGGATGCGCTTGACGATGCGGCCAGCGTGCGAGGCCTGCTCGCCCATGCGCTGCAAGGCCGCCAACAAGGCGGGATCGCTGTCGGCCTGCCGGCTCAGTGCGTTCAGCACGCCAGCGTTGTAGCTCGCGATGGCGGACAAGGGCTGGTTCAGCTCGTGCGCCAGGGTGGAGGCCACCTCGCCCAGCATGGTCAGGCGCGAATGGTGGGCCATGGTGTCGGCCTGCTTGCGTTCGCGCTCTTCCATGCGCTTGCGCTCGGTCACGTTCAGGATCGAGGCCATCCAGCCGATGTGCTGTCCCTTGGCGTCCACCAGCCGGGCCTCCAGCACCACCACCTCCAGGATGCGGCCGTCGCGGTGCTGCCAGCGGGACTCGTAACCCTCGCTGGGCGACTCGCCGGCCATGTTGCGGAGGTGGCGCTTCATCGCCTCTTCCCGCTCGCTTTCGGGCCAGTAGGGCATGGGCGGCATGACGCCGATCAGCTCTTCCGGCTGGTACCCCAGCATGTCGGCCATGGTCTTGTTGACGTAGACCAGGCGCCCATCCAGGTCGCGGGCGCGGATGCCCACGGCCAGGGAATCCTCCATGGCCGTGCGCCAGGCAGCCTCGGTGCGCCAGGCTTCCTCGGCGCGCGACACGCCGCGCATCTGGCGCCTGAGCATCCAGCTGGCCCCCAACATCAGCAGCACGAAGCCGCTCATCAGGAACACGGGCAGGCTGCGCCACCAGGGCACGATGGACTGGCGGGCGGACAGCTCGATGAAGGCCTGCGGGAGCGAGGGACCGGCCGGCATGCGGTACCAGGCCTGGTGCGCCAGGCGCGGGCCATCGGTGGTGGAGGCGATCACTTCGTCCAGCTCGTCGACCAGCCGGATGTCGTACTTGCGGGCCAGCCACCAGGGCACTTTCTGGCGCAGCAATTCGGCCGCGGCATAGCGTGCCACGAGCAATCCCGCCGGCTGGCCTGCGGTGGTCGCCAAGGGCACCGCCAGGTGCCCGGCCAGCCCCCCTTCGTCCGCCCCATTGCGCCCCAGCCCGTGGGCCGGCAGGCTGTCGTCGGGCACCTGGACCACGATGCGGCCATTGGCATCCAGCCAGGTCAGGCTGATCCAGAAACGACGCAAGCCATCCAGCACCAGGGCATGCTGGGAAAAGCCCCCGCGTGACACACCCTTGGCATTGACCGCATCGGCCAAGTCCTTGAGGCGAGCCGTTTCCACGTCGATTCGGCTGCTGATCTGCGCTTCCAGCGACAGCGCGTCGGAAATCATCTCGGCGCGCTGGCTCTCCCGGTCGGCCCGTTCCGCCGCACGCAACCAGGCCATCACCCCTCCTGCGAACACCAGGGACAACAGCAGCGGCCAGGCCCAAAGGTGCGGCAGGATGGACACCCAGGAATCCCAGGGGCGCAGCCGGGGCCGCGGCGGGATGGCCAGCGTGGGGCGAGGCGGCGCACTGATGGTGGGACTCATGGCTTCAAGTCTATGCCGGCCGCTACAGTGATCCCGGACCACGATGTTCAAATGTGGAACTCCACATGCCACCTTGGGCACCCGATGACCCACAATCCGACGATGAAGATGCGCATGACCACGCCGTGGCGGTTCGCACTGGCCATGGTCTTGACCAGCATAGGGGCCAACGCCTTCGCCGATGCGCCCATCGTGATCAAGTTCAGCCACGTCGTCGCGGTGGACACCCCCAAGGGCAAGGCCGCCGCCTTCTTCGCCAAACGCGCCGAGGAGTTGACCAAGGGCCAGGTGAAGGTCGAGGTCTATCCCAACAGCCAGCTCTACAAGGACAAGGAAGAACTGCAGGCCTTGCAACTGGGTTCGGTGCAGATGCTGGCCCCCTCGCTGTCCAAGTTCGCGCCCCTGGGCGTGAAGGAATTCGAGGTCTTCGACCTGCCATTTTTGTTCAACAACTACGCCGAATTGCACCGCGTGACGCAAGGCCCGGTTGGCCAGAACCTGCTCTCAAAGCTGGAAGCCCAGGGCATCACCGGCCTGGCCTACTGGGACAACGGCTTCAAGGTGTTCACCGCCAACAAGCCCCTGAAAAAGCCGGCTGATTTCAAAGGCTTGCGGATGCGCATTCAATCGTCGCGCGTGCTGATGGCCGAGATGCAGGCCCTGGGGGCCGAGCCCCAGGTGTTGGCGTTTTCAGAAACCTACCAAGCCCTGCAGACCCGCATGCTGGATGGCACCGAGAACCCGCCGTCCAACCTTTACACGCAGAAGATGCACGAGGTGCAAAAGCACCTCACCGTGAGCAACCACGGCTACCTGGGCTATGCCCTGGTCGTGAACAAGAAGTTCTGGGATGGCCTGCCCGCCAATTTGCGAAAGCTGCTGACCCAGGCGGTTGAGGAATCGACCAAGGTGGCCAATGACCAGGCCTTCGTGGCCAACCGCGATGCCATGGCCAACGTGAAGGCCGCCGGCAAGACCGAGATCCACATGCCCACGCCAGAGGAACTCCTGGCGCTCAAGAAAGCGCTGCTCCCCGTGCATGCACAGATGACCGGCCGCGTCGGCCAGGACACGCTCAAGGCCATCTACCGGGAAACCGGCTTCAAGCCCCCGGCCCCTTAACCAGTGTTGCGCAAGCCGGCCGCCACCCCGTTGATCGACAGGTGGATGCCGCGCTGCACCCGTTCGGCCACGGTCTCGCCCTCGACCTCGGAAGCGCGCGTGTCCTGCGCCTTGCGGTGGCGGCGCATCAGTTCGACCTGCAAGTGGTTGAGCGGGTCGACGTAGGGGAAGCGGTAGGCCAGAAAGTCCGCCAGATCGGGCTGGGCCGCCAGGCGTGCCTTCGCGCCGGTGATCAGGTTCAGGGCCTGGTTGGTCAAGTCCCATTCGGCGCGGATCGCGGCCATGATCTTCTTGCCCAGGCGCTTGTCTTCCACCAGGGCCACGTAGCGCTCGGCGATGGCCAGGTCGCTCTTGGCCAGCACCATGTCCATGTTCGACAGCAGGGTGCCGAAGAAGGGCCACTGTTTGTGCATGCGCTGCAGCAATGCCAGTTGGGCCTTGCGCTCGGTGCCCGGCTTGCTCAAGAAGCCCTCGATGGCCGAGCCCATGCCGAACCAGCCGGGCAAGGCGACGCGGCATTGGCCCCATGAGAAGCCCCACGGGATCGCACGCAGGTCTTCGATGCGGCGCGTGGATTTGCGCGAGGCCGGCCGCGAGCCGATGTTGAGTTCGGCGATTTCCCGGATGGGCGTGGCCGCGAAGAAGTAGTCGGTGAAGCCCGGGGTGTCGTACACCAGCTTGCGGTAGGCGGCCATGCTGGCCTGCGAGATCGCATCGGCCGTCTGCAGAAAGTTGCCGGGCACAGGCTTGCTGGGCTGGATCAGGCTGGCTTCCAGCATGGCCGAGACCAGCGTTTCCAGGTTGCGCCGCCCGATCTCGGGGTGGGCGTATTTGGAGGCGATCACCTCGCCTTGTTCGGTCAGTCGGATCTGGCCGTTCACAGTGCCGGGGGGCTGCGCCAGGATGGCCTGGTGGGTGGGGCCACCGCCCCGCCCGACCGTGCCGCCTCGGCCGTGGAACAGGCGCAGGCCAATGCCGTGGCTGGCGCGCAGCTCCTTGAACAGCGCAACCAGCGAGATCTCGGCGCGGTACAGCTCCCAGTTGCTGGTGAAGAAGCCCCCGTCCTTGTTGCTGTCGCTGTAGCCCAGCATGATGTCCTGCTCGCCTCCCGATCGCTTGACCAGGTCGGCGATGCCAGGAACGGCGTAGAAGCCGCGCATGATGTCGGTGGCGTGGCGCAGGTCGGCGATGGTTTCGAACAGGGGCACCACGATCAGTTCGGCCAGTGAATCGGCATCGTCCAAGGTCCCACGCATCAGGCCGCATTCCTTTTGGAGCAGCAGCACTTCCAGCAGGTCGCTCACGGTTTCGGTGTGCGAGATGATGTAGTGGATCAGGGCCTGCGGGCCGTAACGCCGGCGGGCCGTCGCGGCGGCTTCGAAGATGGCCAGCTCGCCTTTGGCCAGGTCGCTGTAAGTGGCGCCTTGCACGCGCAAGGGCCGGGCCTCGCAGAGCAATTGGCGCATCAAGGCTTGCTTGGCCGCCTCGTCCAGCTTGGCGTAGTCGGGCTCGACCTTGGCCGTGGCCAGCAATTCGGCGATGACCAGTTCGTGCTGGTCCGAACTTTGGCGCAGGTCCAGCGTGGCCAGGTGGAAGCCGAAGACCTGCACGGCGCGGATCAGGGGCTTGACGCGCAGGTCGGCCAGCACGGCGGCATGGTGGGTGCGCAAGGAGGTGTCCACGGTGCGCAGGTCGGCCAGAAACTCGTCGGCGCTGGCATAGGGATTCTGGGGGGCGACGGCGTGGCGCAAGGCCTTGGTGCCGGTCAGTTCTTCCAGCGTGGCGGCCAGGCGCGCATAGACGCCGGTGAGCGCCCGGCGGTAGGGCTCGTCCGCGCGGTGCGGGTTCAAGTCAGGGGAACGGTCGGTCAGCACCGCCATGTGCGGCGTGATGCCCACCAGGCGGCCAGACATCGACAGCTCGGCCCCCAACTGGTGCACCTCGGTCAAATAGTGGCGCAAGGCGACCTCGGCCTGGCGCGACATGGCCAGTTGCAGGGTCTGGGCGCTGACATTGGGGTTGCCGTCTCGGTCGCCACCGATCCACTGGCCCATGCGCAGGAAGGACGCCACTTCGCGGCCTGGCAAGGCACGCTCCAGCTGGGCGTACAGGCGCGGGATCTCGCGCAGGAAAGTGCTCTGGTAGTAGCTCAGTGCGTTCTCGATCTCGTCGGCCACGGTCAGCTTGGTGAAGCGCAGCATGCGGGTCTGCCAGAGCTGGGTCACGCGGGCACGCAGGGCCGGTTCGATCTCCTGGCGTTCGTCCTCGTCGGCGGTGTCGAGGCGGGCGATCAATTCGGCCACGGCGCGCTCGGCGTCCAGGATGGACTTGCGCTGTACTTCGGTGGGGTGGGCGGTCAGCACCGGCGACAGGTAGGCGCGCTTGAGCAAGGCGGCGATGTCGTCGGTGCGCACGCCTTCGTCGGCCAAGCGCTGGAAACAGGCGGCCAGCGAGCCGGGGGTGGCCACCTTGGCGGTGTGCTCGCGCTGGCGCACGTGGTGGCGGTCCTCAGCCATGTTGGCCAGGTGCGAAAAATAGCTGAAGGCGCGGATCACCGACACGCTCTGGTCGGCCGACAGGTTCTTGAGCAGGCGGTCCAGGTCCTTGCCGGCCACGTCGTCGCGGCGGGCGCGGTAGGCCACGGCCAGTTGGCGGATGCGCTCGATCAGCTCGTAAGCCTCGCGCCCATCCTGTTCGCGGATCACATCGCCCAGGATCCGGCCCAGCAGGCGGATGTCGCGCAGCAAGGGTGCATTGCGTTTGGCGGCGGTGGTTTTGGTGGAAGGGGAATTGATGGCGCTCTTGCGCGCAGGTGCCTTGGTGACCATGCCGTGTGAGGATTGAGTGGTGTGGTTGAGGGGCAGAAACCAGGTTTTAGCACCCGCACACAAACATCGTGCCAAGTCCCCAAAGTCCGTTGGTTCACCTGTTTCAAGGGAGCCACGCCCGGCACTTCCTCGCATACAATCCGCGCTGCTAGGAGAGAACCCTGCCGCACGTTACACGGGCACAGCGGGTCGCCGAAGGCGCAGGGTGGCTTGCCATCCGAACGCTCAGGCAAAAGGACTGGCAACACCTTGTTCGCAAGGTGATCCTCACTGGAGAGAGGTTGGCCTTGGAGCCAACCCACCGAAGGGGCAAGCCCGCGCCGCCATGGTCATGCCGTGGCGACGGGTCAATCTCTCAGGTAAAGCGGACAGCGAGGGCAGCACCGGGAAGGCGTTTTGCTTAACAGGCATGGCGTCCCCTGGAACCATGTCAATGCCCTCTTCCTGGCCTGGCGGTCAGGCACGCTCATGTCTGCAGACCTGCTCAAAACGCCCCTCCATGCCCTGCACATCGAACTCGGCGCCAAGATGGTGCCCTTCGGCGGCCACGACATGCCGGTGCAATACCCCACCGGCCTGATGACCGAGCACAAGCACACGCGTGCTGCCGCAGGTCTGTTCGACGTCTCGCACATGGGCCAGCTGCTGCTCAAGGGCGCAGATGCCGACAAGGCATTGGAGACCCTGGTGCCCGTCGACATCGTCGACCTGCCGGTGTTCAAGCAACGCTACGCCTTGTTCACCAACGACACCGGCGGCATCCTGGACGACCTGATGGTCACCCGCCGCGAAGACGACCTCTTCGTGATCGTCAACGCCGCCTGCAAGGAGCAGGACATTGCCCACCTGCAGCAGCACATCGGCCAGCGCTGCACCGTGCAGCCCCTGCCCGACCAGGCCCTGCTGGCCCTGCAAGGCCCGCAAGCGGTGACCGCCCTGGCGCGCCTGAATGCCGATGTGCAAAAACTCACCTTCATGACCGGGGGCCACTTCGTGCTGAATGGCGCCGATTGCTTCGTCACCCGCTCCGGCTACACCGGGGAAGACGGCTTCGAGATCTCGGTGCCCGCCTTTCAAGCCGAAGCCCTGGCCCGCGCGTTGCTGGCCCAGCCCGAAGTGAAGCCCATCGGCCTGGGCGCGCGCGACAGCCTGCGCCTTGAAGCCGGCCTGTGCCTGTACGGCCACGACATCAACACCGACACCTCGCCTGTGGAAGGCGCGCTGACCTGGGCCATCCAGAAGGTGCGCCGCGCTGGTGGCGCCCGCGCTGGTGGCTACCCTGGCGCCCGCGTGATCGACGAGCAACTGGCGCAAGGTGTGCAACGCAAGCGCGTCGGCCTGATCGGGAGCGAGCGCGTGCCCGTGCGCGAAGGCGCCCAAGTCATCGCCGAAGACGGCACGCCACTGGGCATCGTCACCAGCGGCTCGCCCGGCCCCAGCATCAACCAGCCGATCGCACTGGCCTATGTGTCATCCACCCACGCCGCCGTCGGCACGCCGGTGTTCGCCCTGGTGCGCGACAAGCGCGTGCCCATGACCGTGTCCACCCTGCCCTTCGTTCCCAATCGCTACTACCGCGGCTGAGCCGCACAGGAGAAACCTCATGACCATCAAATACACCCCCGAACACGAATGGCTGCAGATCGAAGCTGACGGCACGGCCATCGTCGGCATCACCGTGCATGCGCAAGACGCTCTGGGCGACGTGGTCTACGTCGACCTGCCCGCCGTCGGCGCCACTTTCAAGCCACAAGACGTGGCCGGCGTGGTCGAGTCCGTCAAGGCTGCCGCCGATGTCTACATGCCCGTGACCGGCGAGATCACCGAAGTCAACGAAGCCCTGCGCGACGACCCCTCGCTGGCCAACACCGACCCGCTGGGCGCCGGCTGGTTCTTCAAGGTCAAGCTGGCCAACCCGTCCGAGCTGGACGCCCTGCTGGACAAGACCGCCTACGACGACCTGGTCAAGAACGCCTGACCCGTATTCGCCCCGCCCCGCTGTACCTGATTGCCAAGCCCGACCATGCTGACCCACACCCCCACCCTCGCTGAACTGGAAAACGCCCGTGAGTTCCAAGCCCGACACCTGGGCCCCCGGGACGCCGAGCAGGCGCACATGCTGAGCAGGGTGGGCGTGGCTTCGCGCCAAGCCTTGATCGACGGCATCGTGCCCGCCTCGATCAAGCGCCCCGCGCCCATGGAACTGCCGGCCGCCTTGAGCGAAGCGCAGGCCTTGGCCGACCTCAAGCGCATCGCCAGCCAGAACCGCCTGATGCGCAACTTCATCGGCCAGGGCTACCACGGCACGCTGACGCCGGGCGTGATCTTGCGCAACATCCTCGAGAACCCCGCCTGGTACACGGCCTACACGCCTTACCAGGCCGAGATCTCGCAGGGCCGCATGGAAGCGCTGGTCAACTTCCAGACCATGGTGTGCGACCTCACCGGCATGGCCATCGCCAATTCCTCGATGCTGGACGAGGCCACCTCGGCCGCCGAGGCCATGACCCTGGCCGCGCGCGCCGGCAAGTCCAAGAGCACCCGCTTCATCGTTTGCCACGACGTGCTGCCGCAAACGCTGGAAGTGATCCAGACGCGCGCCAAACCCCTGGGCATCACGGTGGACCAGGTGCACGCCGCCAAGCTGGCCGACCACCTGACCAGCAACGACTGCTTTGCCGCACTGATGCAGTACCCCGGCGTGAACGGCCAGGTGCGCGACCTCAAGCCCTTGATCGATGCCTTGCATGCCAAGGGCGCGCTGGCCATCGTCGCCGCCGACCTGCTGGCCTTGACCCTGCTGGTGTCACCCGGCGAGTTGGGCGCCGACATCGCCGTGGGCAACACGCAGCGCTTCGGCATGCCCATGGGCAACGGCGGCCCGCACGCCGCCTACATGGCCACGCGCGACGACTACAAGCGTTCGATGCCGGGCCGCCTGGTCGGCGTCAGCGTCGACACGCATGGCAACCCCGCCTACCGCTTGGCCCTCCAAACACGTGAACAGCACATCCGCCGCGAAAAGGCCACGTCCAACATCTGCACGGCACAAGTGTTGCCGGCCGTCGTGGCCAGCATGTACGCCGTCTACCACGGTCCCGAAGGCTTGAAGCGCATCGCCCTGCGCGCGGCCAGCTACACCGCCATCCTGGCCGAAGGCTTGAAGGCACTGGGCCGCACGGTGGTTCACACCACCTATTTCGACACCATCCAGGTGCTGGCTCAGGGGGGTGACAAGAACGACCGCGACGCCATCGTCGCCGCCGCGCAAAAGGCCGGCATCAACCTGCGCATCGCCAGTGCCGACAGCCTGACCATCTCGCTGGACGAGACCGCCACGCGCGATGACGTCATCGACCTGTGGGCCGTGTTCGCGGCCGACAAAGCCCTGCCGTCGTTCGCCGCTTTTGAATCGGGCGTGGCCTTGGCCATTCCACAGTCGCTGCGCCGGACCAGCAGCTTCATGACGCACCCGGTCTTCAACACGCACCATTCCGAGACCGAGATGCTGCGCTACCTGCGTTCGCTCGCGGACAAGGACCTGGCGCTGGACCGCACCATGATCCCCCTGGGGTCGTGCACCATGAAGCTGAACGCGACCAGCGAGATGATCCCCATCACCTGGCCCGAGTTCGCCAACATCCACCCCTTCGCCCCGCAAGACCAGCTCAAGGGCTACGCCCTGCTCGACGAGCAACTGCGCGCCTGGTTGTGCCAGGCCACCGGCTACTCGGGCATCAGCCTGCAGCCCAACGCCGGCTCGCAAGGCGAATACGCGGGCCTGCTGGTCATCAAGGCCTACCACGATGCCCGGGGTGAAGGCCACCGCGACATCTGCCTGATCCCTGAAAGCGCCCACGGCACCAACCCCGCCAGTGCCCAGATGGTCGGCATGAAAGTGGTCGTCACCAAGTGCGATGCCGATGGCAACGTTGATCTGGACGATCTGAGGGCCAAGTGCGAGCAGCACAGCGCCAACCTTGCCGCCGTGATGATCACCTACCCCTCCACCTATGGCGTGTTCGAAACCCGCGTGAAAGAGCTCTGCGCCCTGGTGCACCAGCACGGCGGCCGCGTCTACGTGGACGGTGCCAACATGAACGCCCTGGTCGGACTGGCCGCGCCCGGCGAGTTCGGCGGCGACGTGAGCCACCTCAACCTGCACAAGACCTTCTGCATTCCCCACGGCGGTGGCGGCCCCGGCGTCGGCCCCGTCTGCGTGGTCGAAGACCTGGTGCCCTACCTGCCCGCCCACCGCGCCGCCGGCATCGGCACCGACAGCCAAGTGGGCGCCGTGAGCGCCGCGCCTTTGGGCAACGCCGCCGTGCTGCCCATCAGCTGGATGTACGTCCGCATGATGGGCCCCGATGGCCTGAAAGATGCCACCGAGATCGCCATCCTCAACGCCAACTACGTGGCCGCCCGCCTGGCCGACCACTACGACATCCACTTCAGCGGCGGCAACCCGGCCATCAAGGGCGGCGGCGTGGCCCACGAGTGCATCCTCGACCTGCGCCCCTTGAAGGACAGCAGCGGCGTCAGCGCCGAAGACGTGGCCAAGCGCCTGATCGACTACGGCTTCCACGCGCCGACGTTGAGCTTCCCCGTGGCCGGAACGCTGATGGTCGAGCCCACCGAAAGCGAATCGCAGTTCGAACTCGACCGCTTTTGCGACGCCATGATCGCCATCCGTGAAGAGATCCGCCTGGTCGAGCAAGGCCAATGGCCTCAAGACGACAACCCGTTGAAGAATGCGCCCCACACGGCCGCGTCTCTGCTCAAGGGCGAATGGACGCACGGCTACACCCGCGAGCAAGCCGCCTACCCGGTGGCCAGCCTGCGCCAACAGAAGTACTGGGTGCCCGTGGGCCGCGTGGACAACGTCTACGGCGACCGCAACCTGTTCTGCTCCTGCGTGCCGGTCAGCGACTACGCTTGATCACCAGGCGCCGCGCGACCAGTACCGGGACAATTCAGCGCTGCCGCCGCTCAGGAAGCGAGGTGGCGGTCTGGCTCAAGGCCAACACTTGCGCCAGCGCGCTGGCCAGTTGAGGTGCGCGCTCATCGGGTGAATCAAACAAGCTGTTGGTGTTCAAGCTGACCACCACGAAGCCATGCGAGGCTACCCGCTCGGCCAGCCAGGCGCAGTAGCCTGCTTGGCTTCGAGCAGGGCTGTGCTGGGGACGGGGCCGTGCGGTGCCGGCTCTGCGTGTGCCAGTGTGGCCACCAACAGGCCAGCCATCAACGTCAAAGTGCCGTGTTTCAAGCTGCGCATGGTGACCGCTCCGAGTTTCAAAATCAGTATTGCCCGCGCGTGTCGAACACCGACATCTCCGCGGTCTTGCTCCTCACGAATGGCGTGTAGCGGGCATCGCCATCCACAAAGCGCTTGAGCCACGCGACCGAGTACTTGGCCAGTGCGGTTTTGCACTTCTCGGCGCTGATCTGGATGCCGCACAGGTGGTCGGCGCCCGCCAGTTCGATCTTGGCGCTGGGCAGCGAGGCATTGAAGCTGGCGTAGAAGGGGTTCGAGTGCGCGCTGTTGGTGGCGATGAAGTCCTTCTCGTCCGAGATGATCAAGGTCGGCACCTGGACCATCGACCAGTCCTTGCTGGTGTGCCAGGGCGCCAAGGCCACCGCCGCCTTCAACGAGGGGTTGTCGCGGGCCGCGGCCAGCGTGCCGCCACCGCCCATCGAATGGCCCATGGCCGCTTGTCGCGTCGTGTCGATCACGCCGGAGTAAGGTGCGGTCGACGTCTTGCTCAGCGCCACCACCTGCTGCAGCGCCTTGGCCATTTGCGTTCCCCGCGAGTCGGGCTGGTCGAAGGTGCTGTTGAAGTTGACCGTCA
Source organism: Aquabacterium sp. (assembly GCF_050725395.1). Classification (GTDB taxonomy): domain Bacteria; phylum Pseudomonadota; class Gammaproteobacteria; order Burkholderiales; family Burkholderiaceae_C; genus Aquabacterium. The sequence goes on from NZ_JBOHHL010000007.1 coordinate 138,712, forward strand.
CCACGACGAAGCCGTGCGAGGCCACGCGCTCGGCCAACCAACGGTAGTAGCCCTGCACCGCCAGAAACCCCGGGGCCAGCACGACCACGCCAAACTGGCCCTCGGTTCGAACGGTGGGATAAAAGACCGTGCCCGCGCCATAGCCGCTCGGCGTGCCCACCGCCGAGCTGCCCACCGCAAAAGGCCCGGCGGCCGCTTCCAGTGATGCCACCGTGGGATCGGGCCCATGCACCTGGGCCTGCGCCATGCCGAAGGCCAGGGACAACACGGCGGCGCCCAGCAGGCGGCGCTTGAAGGCCGCGGCAGCGCGCGGCGCGGTAGAAGCGTGGATCGTCATGGCTTGCCCTCTTTGGTGTGGATTCGATCCAGACACTTTACGAAGACCGTGCAACGCACTGCACCTCGCACATACCCTGCTCACCCCCGGAACAAGGTGAGCACAGCACCGAGGGATGGATCAGCGACCGCGCTTCTTGGGCTTGGCGACCTTGGCAGGCTTCTTGGCACCTTGCCAAGGTTCCAGCTCGTACTCGATCGAGGCCATCGTGAAACGCAGGGTTTCCTTGTGCACCTCCGGCAACACCGCCCAGCGCCGTCCAAAACTGCCCGCGCACTCGCGGAACACCTCTTCCGTGCTGGCCACCACGATGCGGTTGCCGCCGCACTCGATGTCCAGCGCCATCACCGGCTCGCCAAAGGTCTGCCAGATGCGCCCGACCAGGCGCGTGCATTCGGGCTCGACGTCCGACAGGTTGACCACCAGGATGCCTGACCCGGTCAAAGCCTTGCGGCAAGACTTGTAGAAATCCAGGCTGATCAGCGTCTCGGGCTGGCCTTCGTAGTTGAAGCCATCCACCATGATCAGGTCATAGGTGCCTTGCTTGGTCTTCGCCACCACGGCCGCCCCGTCATCGCACAGCACTCGAAAGCGGTCGCTGTCGGGCGGCACCTTGAAGGCATCGCGCACCTCGATCACGTGCGGGTTGATCTCGACCACGGTGATGTCGGCCTGGGACAAATGCGCATGGCAGTATTTGGCCAGCGAACCACCACCCAGACCGATCATCAGCACCTTGGCCGGCTCGGGGTTCAGCATCAAGAAGGCCATCATGGCCCGCGTGTATTGCAAGTCCAAAGCGATCGGGTCGTCCAGCCTCATGCGGCTCTGGATCAGGCTCAGGTCGAACTGCATCGACATCGAATCGTCGTCGGTGCTGATGAAGGGCTTCAAGGCGTTGGCCTCGGTGAAGGGACGGGATTCTTCGAATTCAGGCATCAATAGATCAGTCGGTCAGGGCGCAGGTCGCGCAGGATGGTGGTGGCGATCTCTTCGATCGATTTGTGGGTGGACGACAGCCAGGCGATGCCCTCGCGGCGCATCATGGCCTCGGCCTGGCTGACCTCGTCCCGGCAGTTCTCCAGGCTGGCGTACTTGCTGCCCGGCCGGCGTTCATTGCGGATCTGCGACAGGCGCACGGGGTCGATGGTCAGGCCGAAGCATTTCTTCTTGTGCGGCTTGAGCATGGCGGGCAGGAAACCGCGCTCGAAGTCCTCGGGGATCAGCGGCACATTGGCCGCCTTGATGCCGTGCTGCATCGCCAGGTAGAGCGAGGTCGGCGTCTTGCCGCTGCGGCTCACCCCCACCAACACCACGTCCGAGGTCTCCAGGCTGCGCCCGGACTGGCCATCGTCATGTTCGAGGGTGAAGTTGATGGCGTCGATGCGGTCGTTGTACTCGCGGTCCTTGCTGGCGTCGCTGAAGCGGCCCACGCGGTGGTTGGATTTCAGACCGAATTCCTCTTCCAGCGGCTCCACGAAGGTCTTGATCATGTCGAAGACCTTGCCGTTGCACGCCTTGAGGATGTTGAGCACGTCGTCGTTGGCCAGGGTGGTGAACACCACCGGGCGCTTGCCCTCGCGCTCGCCCGCGGCATTGATCTCGCGCACCACCTGGAAGGCCTTGTCCACCGTGTCGATGAAAGGCCGGCGCACGTGGCGCGGCTTGACCGCGAACTGGGCCAGGATGGAGTTGCCCAGGGTTTCGGCGGTGATGCCGGTGCCATCGGACACGAAAAAAACGCTGCGGTCGGACATGGTGGTGCCCCGCCTCCCCCGGAATGCGTGCAGACACCCCGGTTCGAGGCCCTGGGGAAAGAGCTTGAACAAGCCAGGATCATAGGCTGCCCCCTACAATCCGATCAACTTCGTGTCCAGATCGGCCGCCCGCCCCACAAACACAACAACAGGGCGGTGGCCGCTCCGGCGCAGACCCATTTTTTTATCTTGGAGCTTTGTCTATGTCTACCCTCTTTGAGCCGACCGCCCTGGTCGTGCCCTTCGAACAGCTGCGCATGACCGATGTCGAGTCCGTTGGCGGCAAGAACGCCAGCCTGGGCGAGATGATTTCCCAACTGCCCGATGGCGTGCGCGTGCCCACCGGCTTCGCCACCACGGCCCACGCCTTCCGCGAATTCCTCAAGCACGACGGCCTGACCGACCGCATCAGCAAGCGCCTGGCCGCCCTCGACACCGAAGATGTGCGCGCCCTGGCGGCGGCTGGCGCCGAAATCCGCGGGTGGGTCGAAGCCCAGCCCTTCCCCGCCGACCTCGAAAAAGCCATCCGCGAGGCCTTCGTCACCCTGGCGGGCGACAACCTGCAGGCCTCCTTCGCCGTGCGTTCCTCGGCCACGGCCGAAGACCTGCCCGACGCCTCTTTCGCCGGTCAGCAGGAAACCTTCCTGAACGTGGTCGGCATCGAAGACATCCTGCACAAGATGAAGGAAGTCTTCGCCTCGCTGTACAACGACCGCGCCATCTCCTACCGCGTGCACAAGGGCTTCGCCCACGACGTGGTGGCCCTGTCGGCCGGCGTGCAGCGCATGGTGCGCTCCGACCTGGGCGCCGCCGGCGTCATGTTCACCATCGACACCGAATCCGGGTTTCAGGATGTGGTGTTCATCACCTCCAGCTACGGCCTGGGTGAAACCGTGGTGCAAGGCGCCGTCAACCCTGACGAGTTCTACGTGCACAAGCCCGCCCTGAAGAACGGCAAGCAGGCCGTGATCCGCCGCAACCTGGGCTCCAAACTGATCAAGATGGAGTTTGCCTCGCCCGAGGAAAAGGCCAAGGACGGCAAGCTGGTGCGCACGGTGGACACCACACATGAACTGCGCAACCGCTACAGCCTGAGCAACGAAGACGTGACCGAGCTGGGCAAGTACGCCCTGGTCATCGAAGAACACTACGGCCGTCCCATGGACATCGAATGGGGCAAGGACGGCGTGGACGGCAAGATCTACATCCTGCAGGCCCGTCCCGAGACCGTGAAGAGCCAGCAGCAAGGCAAGACCGAGCAGCGCTACAAACTCAAGAGCACCGGCACCGTGCTGGCCGAAGGCCGCGCCATTGGCCAGAAGATCGGCACCGGCCCCGTGCGCGTGGTGCACTCGCTGTCCGAGATGGACAAGGTGCAACCGGGCGACGTGCTGGTCACCGACATGACCGACCCCAACTGGGAACCCGTCATGAAGCGCGCCAGCGCCATCGTCACCAACCGGGGCGGGCGCACCTGCCACGCCGCCATCATCGCGCGTGAACTGGGCATCCCGGCCGTGGTCGGCTGCGGCAACGCGACCGAAAAGCTCAAGGACGGGGCTCTGGTCACCGTGGCCTGTTCCGAAGGCGACACTGGCCACATCTACGATGGCCTGCTGGAAACCGAGGTCACCGAAGTCACGCGTGGCGAAATGCCCCACGTCGGCATCAAGATCATGATGAACGTGGGCAACCCCCAGCTGGCCTTCGACTTCGCCCAAATGCCCAACAGCGGCGTCGGCCTGGCCCGCCTTGAGTTCATCATCAACAACAACATCGGCGTGCACCCCAAGGCCATCCTGGACTACCCGAACGTCGACAACGACCTGAAAAAGGCCGTCGAGTCGGTCGCCCGTGGCCACGCCAGCCCGCGCGCCTTCTACGTTGACAAACTCGCCGAAGGCATCGCCACCATCGCCGCCGCCTTCTGGCCCAAGCCCGTCATCGTGCGCCTGTCGGACTTCAAGTCCAACGAGTACAAGAAGCTGATCGGCGGTTCGCGCTACGAGCCGGAAGAAGAAAACCCCATGCTGGGTTTCCGCGGCGCCTCGCGCTACATCAGCGCCGAGTTCGGCGAGGCCTTCGCCATGGAGTGCGAAGCCTTGAAGCGCGTGCGCGTCGACATGGGCCTGACCAATGTCGAGATCATGGTGCCCTTCGTGCGTACCCTGAAGCAGGCGGAAAAAGTCACCACCATGCTGGCCGACCATGGCCTGGTGCGCGAATCGCAAGGGGGCAAGGATGGCCTCAAGGTCATCATGATGTGCGAAGTGCCCAGCAACGCCATCCTGGCCGACCAGTTCCTGGAGTATTTCGACGGCATGTCCATCGGTTCGAACGACCTGACCCAGCTCACCCTGGGCCTGGACCGCGACTCCGGCCTGGAAGTGCTGGCCCAGGACTTCGACGAACGCGATCCGGCCGTCAAGGCCATGATTTCGCGCGCCATCGCGGCCTGCCGTGCCCAAGGCAAGTACATTGGTATTTGCGGACAAGGCCCGAGTGACCACCCCGATTTCGCCGATTGGCTGGCAGAGGAAGGCATCGTGTCGATGTCCCTGAACCCGGACACGGTGGTTGAAACCTGGCAGCGCCTGGCTGCCAGGTGAGCCCCCAAGGGCGCCGGCATGGCGTCCTTGGCGCTGGCGCCTTTTCGCGCTATAATCTTTGGCTACCCATTTTGCTCGCGTAGTTCAGCGAGCAATCCCTTGCCGTCCGCGGGTTTGACGCTTCGCGACGGCTTCCATCCTGTCCGGTGACTTCATTTCAAAGGCGCCAGGCGGGGAATCCATAAGGAGCATTTATGCGTCACTATGAAATCGTGCTGTTGATCCACCCGGATCAAAGCGAACAAGTTCCAGCCATGCTGGAGCGCTACAAGACCCTGATCACCTCCACCGGTGGCCAGGTGCACCGCGTTGAAGACTGGGGCCGCCGTCAACTGGCGTACCAGATCGTCAAGCTGGCCAAGGCCCACTACCTGTGCCTGAACATCGAGACCACCAAGGAAACCTTGGTCGAGCTCGAAACCGGCTTCAAGTTCAATGACGCCGTGCTGCGTCACCTGACCGTGGTGAACGACAAGGCCCCCACCGGCCCGTCCATCATGATGAAGCAAGTTGAGCGTGATGAAGCCCGCAAGGCCAGTCACCAAGAGCAACAAGCTGCTGCCTGATTGATGCCGCAAGGCATCGCGTCCGCGTTCTCATGAACCGTGTGCTGTTGACAGCCCAGATCATCGAACGCAAAGCGCTGAGATACACCCCGGCCGGATTACCCGCCCTCGACCTGGTTCTGAAACACGAATCGGATGTCGTCGAAGCCCAGCAGCCCCGCAAGGTGGCCCTGGACATCAAGGCGGTGGCCATGGGATCGATTGCCGAGCAATTGGTCCGATTCGAGATTGGCGTGCCCTTCGGGCTGGCTGGTTTCCTGGGTGCCCCTCGCAACGGACGCGGCGTGCTGCTGCACATCACCGAACTCAACGACACTGTTTAAAGAGGTCATCAAATGCCCGCTCCACGTTCCAAGAACGGCAAGTTCTCCAAAGACCGCAAAGGTAAGCGCAACACCCAGTCGCTGCTGTTCCGCCGCAAGCGCTTCTGCCGCTTCACCGTCACCGGCGTCGAACAGATCGACTACAAGGATGTCGACACCCTGCGCGACTTCATCGCCGAAAACGGCAAGATCATCCCCGCTCGCCTGACCGGCACGCGCGCGATCTATCAACGCCAGCTGACGACCGCCATCAAGCGCGCTCGCTTCCTGGCCATGCTGCCTTACAGCGACCAGCACAAGGTCTAAGGAGTTTTCGACATGCAAATCATCCTCCTCGAAAAAATCGTGAACCTGGGTGCACTGGGTGATGTGGTCAAGGTCAAGGACGGCTACGCCCGTAACTTCCTGATCCCCACCGGCCGCGCTCGCCGTGCCACTGAAAAGGCCATCGCCGAATTCGAAGCTCGCCGCGCCGAGATCGAAAAGGCCCAGGCCGACAAGCACGCCGCGGCTCAAGGCCTGGCCGATCGCCTGACCGGCAAGACCGTCACCGTGAGCCAGAAGGCTGGCGTCGACGGCCGCCTGTTCGGTTCGGTCACCAACGCCGACATCGCCGAAGGCCTGAAGAAGGCTGGCTACGATGTGGCCAAGGCCCAAGTGCGCTTGCCCAATGGCCCCCTGAAGGTCACTGGCGAACACACCGTGTCCGTGTCCTTGCACACCGACGTGGTCGTGGAAGTGACCGTGGCCGTGGTGGGCGAAACCGCCTGATCCACAGGTCCTGCACCTCGCACGCCAAAGGCACCTTCGGGTGCCTTTTTTCATGGCTTTGTGTAGAAGTGGCGCCACGATTCGCCTGCCTTGGGCGAGGGCATGCAGAATGAGACTGGTTGACCTGCGGCTTTGAGCGTAAATTGTCCGATCCGGTGCTCGTGAATCCAGCCCTTTGATCAAAGGAATCACATGGCAATGAACATGTCGGTGCATTGGATGGCCACGCTGTCCTTGATGGCCAGCCTCGGATTCGGCGTCAAACCAGCGCTGGCCAGGCAACTTGATCTGGCAGACCTCAGTCTGGAAGAACTCAGCAACCTGCAGATCACGTCGGTGTCCAAGCATGCCGAGCCTTTGTCAGACGCGCCCGCCTCGGTGTTCGTCATCACCGCCGAAGACCTGCGCCGTTCTGGCGTGATGACCTTGCCCGACGCCTTGCGGTTGGCGCCCAATCTGCACGTCGGCCAGCGCAGCGCCAGCCAGTATTCGATCGGCGCACGGGGCCTCAACAACACGGCTGGCAACAAGATGCTCGTGCTGATCGACGGCAGGACCGTCTACACGCCCTTGTTTTCCGGGGTGTTCTGGGATGCCCAGGATGTGATGCTGGAAGACGTGGAGCGCATCGAAATCATCAGTGGCCCTGGGGGCACCTTGTGGGGGGTCAATGCGGTCAACGGCGTCATCAACATCATCACCCGTTCGGCCAAGGACAGCCAGGGTGTCCTGGCCACGGCCACCGGAGGCAACCGTGAATCGGGGGGCGGCGCGCGCTATGGGGGAAGATTGGGTGACCATGGGCATTTCCGGGTCTATGGCAAGTACTTCGACCGCCAGGAAACCCGAAGAGAGGATGGGGCGCCATTTGGCGATGCCTGGAACAAGGTCCAGGGAGGCTTCCGCGCCGACTGGACGCGTGACCAAGGCGATGAGCTGACCTTCCAGGGCGATGCCTACGACGCCAGCGAAGGCCAGGCGGCCCCCGGCACCATCACGCTGGGCAGCGTGGTCAGGCCACTGAACATGATTTCGATTTCGGGGGCCAACCTGCTGGGCCGGCTGACACACCGCCTGGCGGGAGGGTCGGGACTCAAGTTCCAGGCCTATTACGACCATACCCTGCGCGACGTGCCGGGCACCTTCAAGGACGAGTTGCACGTGCTCGACCTGCAATTCGAGCATTCGCTGCAGCCCATGGCCGGTCATGCCTTGATCTGGGGCGGTGAGTACCGTTATGGCGTGGACAAGGTGACCAACAGCGACTTCATCGCCTTTCTGCCGGCCCGGTCCGAACAGGTGTGGAGCAGCCTCTTCGCACAAGACAGGGTCGACCTTGGCCAGAATCTTCAATTGACCCTGGGCGCCAGGATTGAAACCAACCACTACACCAAGCCTGATTTCCTGCCCAGCGCCCGGCTGGCCTGGAAAGTGGCGGAAGACCATTCGCTGTGGATGGCCGCGTCGCGCGTTGCCCGCGCACCTTCCCGCATCGACCGGGACTTCTATTACCCGACCAGCGCCCCTTTCCTGATCGAAGGCGGTCCCAACTTCAAGTCGGAAGTGGCCAATGTCTATGAACTGGGATACCGTGGCCAACCGTCGGCCAAGACCTCCTGGTCGGTCACGGTTTTCCACACCGTTTATGACAGGCTGCGCACTTTGGAGCCGACCTTGGTCAACGGGGGATTGAGCCTGCCCTTGCGGTGGTCCAATGAAATGGACGGCCACACCACCGGCCTTGAAACCTGGGGCACTTACCAAGCCACGGCTTCATGGCGCTTGAGCGCCGGCCTGACCACCCTGCACAAAAATCTCCAACTCAAACCCGGCAGCTTTGGCCAGAATAATGGCACCGCCGCCGAGGGCAATGACCCGGACTTCAGCTGGAACCTGCGCTCCACCCTCAACTTCTTCGAGCGCTGGGAACTGGACGCCACGGTGCGGCGAGTCTCTGCCCTGCCCCTGCCGGCCGTTCCGGCCTACACGGCGATCGACCTGCGGCTGGGCTGGCGCCCCACCAATAAGCTGGAACTTTCGATGGGCGGCAGGAACCTGTTCATGCCAGCGCACGCCGAGTTTTTCAATGCGCCCACGCGCAGTGCATTGGCCTCGGCCGTGTACTTCCAGGTCGTCAGCCGGTTTTGAACGGAGGTCCTCGTTGATCCAAAGGCCCCAAGTGACGGGAATGCCAGAAGGGCGGCCAAGAAGACGCGCCCTCTTGCCGCGCGCCCTGATCTGCCTGGCCATTTGCCTGGCCTGCGCCGTCAATGCCCTGGCCGGCACTTCCGAGGTCGTTGAGTACCAGGTCAAGGCGGCGTTCCTTTACAAGTTCGGCACCTACGTGGACTGGCCTGCCCAGGCCTTCGCGCTGCCCGACAGCCCGGTCGTCATCGGCGTGATGGGCGCGGATGCCGTCGCCGATGAGATCGCCCAGATTTCAACCGGCCGAACCATCAACGGCCGGCCGGTGCTGGTGAAAAAACTGGGGCGGGGCGCTGCCTTGAACACCGTCCACATCCTGTTCATCGCACGCTCGCATGGTGCCGCTTTGGCGGACACGCTGGCTGCCACCAAAGGCCAGCCGATTCTCGTCGTCACGGAAACCGAGGACCCGCCGCCCAGCAGCGTGATCAATTTCGTGGTGGCAGGCGACAAGGTGCGCTTCGACATCGCCTTGCCGTCCGCCGAAATCAACAGCATCAAACTCAGTGCCCGGTTGCTGTCCGTGGCGCGCAAAGTGATCGGAGGTCCCTTGTGATGACCGTTCTGCGGGGCTCACTGCAACGCAAGCTGCTCGCGGTGATGCTGCTGTCGACGCTGGCCGCGCTGGTGGTGGCGCTCGGCGCGATGATCATCTACGACCTGCGGGCCTACCACCGCAGTTGGGTCAACGACATGACCGCCCAAGCCGAGCTGTTGGCCCGCACCTCTGCGCCCGCCCTGAATTTCGATGACCGCCGCGTGGCCACCGAAAACCTGGCCACCCTCCGCTTTCAACCCAAGGTGCAGGCCGCCGCCATCTACGGCCCCGGAGGCGCCCTCTTCGCCAGCTACAGCGCGCAGACCGCCCATGGAAACACCTTCCCCAAGAGGTCCGAGCCGGACAGCATCACGGTGAGCAAAGGCAGCCTCATCGTGTTCAAGTCCATCATCGAGAACCAGGACGTGGTGGGCGCGGTGTACCTGAAGGCCGACTATGAGTTGTTCGACCGCGTGGTGAGCTACGCCGGCATCGCCGTCGGGGTGTCGTGCCTGTCCATGCTGGTGGCCTTGCTGGTGTCCACATGGCTGCAGAAGATCGTGACGCATCCCATCCTGGACATCGGCAGGACCGCACGCGAGGTCGTCACCCAGCGAGACTATTCACGGCGGGTGAAAAAAAACAGCAATGACGAAGTGGGGGAACTGGTCGACTCCTTCAACAACATGCTGACCGAGATCGAGCGGCGCACGCAGGCGCTGGAAGCGTCCAACCGCGAAAAAGTGCGCGAGGTGGACGAACGGCGAAACGCCCAGCACGAGATCATGCGGCTCAACCAGGAGCTGGAGCAGCGCGTGCAGGAGCGCACCCGGCAGCTGGAAAGCTCGAACCACGAACTGGCCCTGGCCACCCAGGCCGCCGAAAGTGCCAACCAGGCGAAGTCCGAGTTCCTGTCCAGCATGAGCCACGAACTGCGCACCCCGCTGAACGCCATCATCGGCTTCGGGCAGTTGCTGACTTCGGACGTGATGTCGCCCACGCCCGAGCAGAAGAAGACCTTCACCGAGCACATCCTGAGGGCCGGCCGGCACCTGCTGGAGTTGATCAACGAGATCCTCAACCTGGCCCAGATCGAATCCGGCCATTTGTCCTTGTCGCTGGAACCGGTGTTACTCCAGGAAATCCTGCAGGACTGCCAGACCATGGTCGAACCACTGGGTGACCAGCGCGGCATCCGCACGCTGTTTCCCACTTCCTGCGACCTGAGCGTGATGGCCGACCGCACGCGCCTGAAACAGGTGCTGCTGAACCTGCTCTCCAACGCCATCAAGTTCACCGAGATGGGCCGCGTCGAGATCATTGCGTCAGCAAAGGCGCTTCCCGATGGCGCGTGGATGGCCGAGATCCGCGTCGCCGACACCGGGCCGGGCATGGAAGACGAAATCCTCAACCGGCTATTCCAGCCTTTCGTCCAGGCAGACGAGACAATCTCGCGCGAACATGGCGGCACGGGTCTTGGCCTGTCGATCACCCGCCGCCTCGCCGAACTGATGGGCGGCACGGCCTCCGCAACCAGCGACCCCGGCCACGGATCAATCTTCACCGTTACCT
>NZ_JBOHHL010000008.1:0-146991 GCF_050725395.1 Aquabacterium sp.
TCGACGCCTGCGGGTTCAAGCGCAAAGGCCGTGGTCCCATCGTCGTCGCCAAGGTGCGGCACGTGGTCAACAAGGGGGCCGAGCGTTACCCGCCCCCGCCGCCTGAAATCAAGCACACGCCTGTGGCCGCCAAGAGCGCCTCCGGCCTGTGCGCGGCCGAATGGCTGAGTGCGGCGAACCCGAAGCAGACCGTGCTGTATTTCCACGGCGGCGGCTACTTCTTCTGCGGCCTGAGCACGCACCGCCCGGCCTGCGCCTACCTGGCCAAGTCGGCCCAGGCGCAGGTGCTGTCGGTGGATTACCGCATGGCGCCCGAGCACATCTTCCCGGCCGCGGTCGACGACGCCGTGGCTTGGTGGAAGGAGCTGCTGGCCCAGGGCATCTCGCCCAAGAACGTGGTGTTCGCGGGCGACTCGGCCGGCGGTGGCCTGGCCCTGGCCTGCCTGGTCGCTTCGCGCGACCAGGGCTTGCCCATGCCTGCTGGCGCCGTGCTGTTCTCGCCCTGGACCGACCTGTCGTGCTCTGGCGAAACGATGAAGACGCTGTCGGACGCGGACGTGATGTTCAACCCCGAATCCCTGCCCCAGGCCGCGGACTTCTACCTGGCCGGTCAGTCGGCCACGCACCCGCTGGCCTCGCCGCTGTTCGCCGATCTGAAAGGCCTGCCGCCTTTGATGATCCACGCCAGCCGCCATGAGATCCTGCTGTCCGACTCGACCCGCCTGCACGACCGCGCCCAGCAACAAGGCGTGCAAAGCGAGATCCACCTGCGCTCGAAGCTGCCGCACGTGTGGCCCACCATGGTCATGTTGCCCGAAGGGCGCCAGAGCCTGAAAGAATCCGCGCAGTTCATCAGCCGCGTCACGTCCGGAGCCTGAGCCCCATGAAATCCTTCAAGAACAAGGTCGCCGCCATCACCGGCGCGGCCTCCGGCATGGGCCGGACCCTGGCCGTCGAACTGGCCAGCCGCGGCTGCCACCTGGCGCTGAGCGACGTCAACGAGGCCGAACTGGTCAAGACCGCCGAACTGGCGGGCGCGCATGGCGTCAAGGTCACCATCACCAAGGTGGACGTGGCCAAGCGCGACGAGGTCTTCGCCTGGGCCGACCAGGCCGCGCGCGACCATGGCCGGGTCAACCTGGTCTTCAACAACGCCGGCGTGGCGTTGACGGTGCCGCTCGAATCCGTGTCGATCAGTGATTTCGAATGGATCATGGGCATCAACTTCTGGGGCGTGGTGCACGGCACGCAGGCCTTCCTGCCCCACCTCAAGAAGTCGGGCGACGGGCACGTCATCAACACTTCCAGCCTCTTCGGCCTGCTGGCCATCCCCAGCCAGGGCACCTACAACGCCGCCAAGTTCGCGGTGCGCGGCTACACCGAATGCCTGCGCATGGAGCTGGACATGGAAGGCGCCTGCGTCAGTGCCACCTGCGTGCACCCGGGCGGCATCGCCACCAACATCGCGCTGGCCGGCAAGGTCGACCCCGCGATGGAGAAGGTCACCGGCATCACGGCCGAGCAACAGAAGCGCCGCGCCAACAAGATGATCAACGTCACCACCGCGCAGAGCGCCGCACTGCAGATCCTGGCCGCCGTCGAGAACAACGAGCGCCGCGTGCTGGTGGGCCCCGATGCCAAGCGCCTGGACAAAATCGTGCGCTTGCTGGGCTCGTGGTACCAGGTGCTGGTGATGCGGCAACTCAAGCGCATGAACAAGCCCCGCCAGCCGGTTCGCGCCACCCACTGACCACCGCATGAACTGGCTCAACCGCGTTTGGTGGTCCAGCATCCTGCTGAGCCTGGGTGTGGCCATCGCCGTCACCGTGTCCTGGGAACCTGATCGCCAGATCGGCCCCCTGGTGGCCAAGTGGGCCAAGGAGCCCTCGACCTTCATCGAACTGGATGGCATGCAGGCGCACATCCGCGACACCGGGCCGCGCAACGATCCGGTGCCCATCGTGTTGCTGCATGGCATGGCCTCCAGCCTGCACACCTGGGAAGGCTGGCAGCATGACCTGCAAGCCACCCGGCGTGTCATCTCGGTCGACCTGCCCGGTTTTGGACTGACCGGCCCCAGCCCCCAGGGCGAATACCACATCGACTCCTACACCCGCTTCCTGTTGCGCCTGCTGGACTCCTTGGGGGTCAAGCGCGTGATGCTGGTGGGCAATGCCCTGGGTGGCGAAGTCGCCTGGCAGACGGCCATCCTGGCGCCGGAACGGGTTCGCAAGCTGGTGCTGATCGACTCGGACGGCTATGCGCAGTCGAGCCTGTCCATGCCCATCGCTTTCCAGATCGCGAGCGCGCGCAGCTGGCGCTGGATCTCCGAACGCATCCTGCCGCGCGCCGTGGTCGAATCCAGCGTGCGCAGCGTGTTCGGCGACCCCGGCAAGGTCACCCCCGACAAGGTTCAGCGCTACTTCGAACTGGCCTTGCGCGTGGGCAACCGCCGGTCGCTGTTCCAGCGCATGGACCAGGCGCAATGGGGTGCCAGCGCTCACATGATCCGGCGCGTGCAGCAACCCACGCTGGTGCTGTGGGGCCTGAAGGATGGCATGGTCTCGCCGGCCAACGGCCCGCAGTTCTGCCGGGACATCCCGCACTGCACCTTGGTGACCTTTCCCGAGCTGGGCCACATCCCGCAAGAGGAAGATCCTCAAGGGACTCTGAAAGCGGCCAGTCCTTTCCTGGCCCGCTGAAGTCGTCGGTACCTCGCGCTCGCGGGGACCGGTTCAGCCGGCCTTGCGCCAGCGGGCTTGCTGGACGACCGAGGCCACCACCTTGTCCAGCACCTTGTCCAGTCCGGGACTCTTCAGGTCGCCAGCGTCGTCAAAGGCCTGGTCGGCCATCGGCACGCCCAGTTGCTCGGGCACGACGACCATGGCGAAATTGGTGCTCAGGAAGGTGCGCACGATGGGCAAGGCCCGGATGCCACCCAACGCCCCCGTCGAGGCCGACAACAGCCCGGCGGGCTTGGTGGGCGTGGTGGCCGAGCCGGCCGGCAAGCCATCGCTGGCCGCCACGGTGGACAACCAGTCGAAACTGTTGATCAGCAAGGGGGTGGGCAAGGCGTTGTACTCGGGGCAGGTCAGCAGCAGGCCATCGTGCGTGGCGAACAGCTCGCGCAGCTTCAAGGCACCGGGGTGCACGCCATGCCGCTCTTCCCAGTTGGCGTGGAAGATGGGCAGGTCGAGGCCGGCCAGGTCGACCGAGGTGGTCTCGGCACCCAAGGCTTGTGCCTTGCGTGCGGCCAGGTCGGCCAGCTGGCGGTTGTGGGAGCCGTGACGGGCGCTGCCCGAAATCACGAGCAGTCGAACGGGGAGGGGGGTATTGCTCATGCCCCGATCATGCCGCGAACACCGATCTTTTCGCGCGCGTGGATCTCCGCTTGCAAAAAGCCGCTACCCTTGCGCCATGTTCAGTTATCGACACGGCTTCCACGCGGGCAACCACGCCGATGTGCTCAAGCACATGGTATTGGTGCAGCTGCTTTCGCACCTGCTGCTCAAAGACAAACCTTTCTGGGTGATCGACACCCACGCCGGCGGCGGCGTCTACGACCTCACCAGCACCTACGCGGCCAAGAGCGGCGAAGCGCTCGATGGCATCGTCAAGGTCTGGCAATCACGCAATGCCGCGGACTTGCCCAAAGGCGTGGCCGACCTGCTCGACCAGCTCCGCGCCATCAACACCGGCGACCGCTTGGATTGGTACCCCGGCTCGCCGCAGATCGCCGCGCAAATGCTGCGCGAAGGCGACCACCTGCGCTTGTTCGAACTGCACCCCAGCGAAATCAAAAACCTGCAGAACCACTTTTCGTCGGTCAAACGCGGCGTGAGCGTGCAGGCCGCCGACGGCTTTGGCGGCCTCAAGGGCTGCGTGCCACCGCCACCGCGCCGTGGCCTGATCCACATGGACCCGTCCTACGAGATCAAGGAAGACTACCGCCGTGTGGTGCAGGTGTTGAAAGACACCGTGCCGCGCTTTTCCTCGGGCGTTTATGCCATCTGGTACCCCGAGGTCGCGCGGCGCGAGTCCAACCAGTTGCCGGCGCAGCTCAAGCGCGCGGCGGCCGAGCTGTCGGTCGACTGGCTGCACGCCACCTTGCGGATCAAGGGCGCCTCGAAAGATGGCCTGGGCCTGCACGGCAGCGGCATGTTCGTGATCAACCCGCCGCACACGCTGTACGACACCCTGGCCGAAGCGTTGCCTTGGCTGGTCGAAACCATCGGCATCGACGAACACGCGGCCTATTCGCTGGAAGTGCAAACGCGCTGATCTGCCGATCAAAGCGCCGAGCCCTCAGGCGCCCATCCCTCAGGCGCCGAGGTCGAACACCAAGACCTCGGCCAACTGCCCTTGTTCCAATTTCAAGCCGGACTCGCCTTCAAGCAGCAGGGCGTCGCCAGCGTCCAGCCGTTCGCCGTTGACCACCACCCGGCCCCGCGCCACGTGCACACAGGCCTTGCGAGCTGGGTTCAGCACCAGCTCGGCTTGCTCGTCCCCATCGAACAGCCCCACCGACAAGCTGGCGTCCGCGTGCACCGTGACCGAGCCCTCGCGGCCGTCCGGTGAGGCCACCAGGCACAGCCGACCGCGCTTGTCGCCCTCCGAAAATCGCTTCTGCTCATAACCCGGCGGGAGGCCGGTGCGGGTCGGGGTGATCCAGATCTGCAGCAGGTGCGTGCGATCGTAGAGCGCGCGGTTGAACTCGCTGTGCACGATCCCCGTGCCGGCGCTCATGCGCTGCACATCGCCAGGCCGGATGTCTTCGCCATTGCCCAGGCTGTCTTCGTGGTGCAGCACCCCTTCCAGCACGCAGGTCAGGATCTCCATGTCGCGGTGGCCGTGCTGGCCAAATCCGCGGCCAGGGGCGATCACGTCCTCGTTGATCACCCGCAAGGGGCCAAAGCCCATGTGCGCCGGGTCATGGTAATCGGCGAAGGAAAAGCTGTGAAAGCTTTGAAGCCAGTCATGGTCGGCATGGCCACGTTCCTGTGATCGGCGAAGGGTCTTCATGGCGTGGCGGGCTCCTGTCCAGACAACTCGGTGGAACATCCACTGTAGGCGGTCGGGCCGGGCCGACCGTTCACCGGCATCTGATGGCATCATTCGATCCATTTGAACGGCACTGCGATGTCCGAACGCCGCCAAGTCCTCACCCCCGACGCCCTGCTGATGATGGACACCATCGACCGCACCGGCAGTTTCGCGGCGGCCGCGCGCGAACTGGGCAAGGTGCCCTCGGCCCTGACCTACAGCGTGCGCCAACTTGAAGAAGCGCTCGACGTGCTGCTGTTCGACCGCCGCTCCCGCCAGGCCAAACTCACCGCCGCCGGCGAAGAGCTGCTGCACGAAGGCCGCCTGCTGCTCAAGCAGATGGACGCCGTGGCCAACCGCGTGCAGCGCGTCGCATCGGGCTGGGAAACCCAACTCACCATCGCCATCGACAACGCGGTGGCGCCCAGCGCCGTGTTCGACCTCATCGAGGCCTTCTACGCCTTGAACCCGCCCACCCGCGTGAAGATCCGCAACGAGGTGCTCAATGGCACCTGGGAGGCCTTGGTCTCGGGGCAAGCCGACCTGGCCATCGGCGTGCCGGGCGACCGCCAGTCCTCGTCCACCCTGCGTTTCGAATTGCTGGGCGACCTGGAGTTCGTTCTGTCGGTGGCGCCGCACCACCCGCTGGCGGGCGAGCCCGAGCCCTTGTCGACCAGCACGCTGGCGCTTCACCGCATCATCGCGGTGGCCGACACCGCGCGCGACCTGCAGCCCCTCACCGTCGGCATCCAGCCCGGCCAGGACGTGCTGACCCTGCCCTCCATGTCCGCCAAGCTGGAAGCCATGCTGAGAGGCCTGGGCTGCGGCTTCCTGCCCGAACCCATCGTGCGACCGCACATCGAGGCCGGCCGGCTGATCCGCAAGAGCGTGGACCAGCCACCGCGCTTGAGCCCGGTCCACTATGCCTGGCGCCAACCCTCGACCCGGCCCGGCCATGCCCTGGATTGGTGGCTTCAGCAACTGGGCCGCCCCGCCACCCGCACCGCCTTGTTGTCGCGGCACGGAGACTTGCAGCTGTGAGCCCTTATGTCGGCCGCTTCGCACCCTCGCCCACCGGCCCGCTGCACGCGGGCTCGCTGGTCGCGGCCCTGGCCAGTTGGCTGGACGCGCGCGCCCATGGAGGCCAGTGGCTGGTGCGCATCGAAGACGTGGACACGCCGCGCTGCGTTCCCGGCGCCGATCTGACCATCCTGGAACAACTGAGGGCCTGCGGCCTGTCACCCGATGCCCCACCGGTCTACCAAAGCCAGCGCGGCCCCCTGTACCAGGCCGCCCTCGACTCGCTGGTGGCGCGCGGCCTGGCCTACCCTTGCGCCTGCACACGCGCCGACATCGCGCAAGCCAACGCCGCGCTGGGCCGACTCAAGCCCCGACATGGCGAACTGGTCTACCCGGGCACCTGCCGGCCCGAGAACGGCGGGCTGCGTGGCCGCCCCGCCCGTGCCTGGCGCTTGAAAGCGCCGCCCGTGGAGCAAGCCTGCTGGCACTGGGTCGACCGCCGCCTGGGCCCGCAGGCGCAGGACCTGGTGGAGACCGTCGGGGACTTCGTCATCAAGCGGGCCGATGGCCTGTGGGCCTACCAACTGGCCGTGGTGGTCGACGATGCCGATCAGCAGGTCACCCACGTCGTGCGCGGCGAAGACCTCGCGGACAACACGCCCCGCCAACAATGGCTGCAGCGCTGCCTTGGCCTGCCAACGCCCAGTTACCTGCACACCCCGCTGGTCACCGATGCGCATGGTGAAAAATTGTCCAAGCAGCATGGCGCGGCGGCAGTGCCAATCAACCAGGCCTTGTCCGAACTTCGAAGGGCAGGGCGTGAACTCGGCGTGCAGGTCGAGGCCGATACCATCCAGGGCTGGCTGAAAAATGCGACTTTGTGCCGTTTCCTTCACCTGAATGAGGGGGAACCCCTGTGATCAAGGGGGCGCGAATTTCCCACGAGACGTCAGGAATCGCAACAATCGATACCAGTTCGCAAGTCATTGGTTGGCCAACGCAGGCCATAGCAAAGGAAAGTACCTTCATGTTGTACCGTGCCGCCATCGCCAGCCTGATCGCCATCGTCGGCGTTCATACCACCGCCCAAGCGGCCCCCGTGGCCGATTACTCGGTCCAGTTCGACAGCAGCTTCAACGCCGCCGCCAACACCCAGCTGACCCTGGTCAACGCCGATGTGCAAGCCGATGGCCTGCACACCAATGAAGCGCTGTGGGGCACCTCCAGCGTCAGCCTGGCCAACGTGCTGAGCACGGGCAGCGAATACACCATCAGCCTGGACTTCGCCTACGTCGGCCGCACCGACTCCAGCCGCAAGATCCTGGACTTCTTTGGTCGCTCCTCGGAAGCCGGCTTCTACCTGAACAGCGGTGGCTTCGTGTTCTACGACGGTCTGGGCCATCCCCAGGCTGAAAGCTTCGCCAGCGTCCTGTCGCCCTACGAAGCCTTCAACGTCACCGTGAGCCGCACCTCGGCCGGCATTTTCACCGCTTATTTCAATGGCGTTGAACAACTGCAGTTCGAAGACAGCGCCGGCCTGGCCGTCTTCAACTCGCCCGGCTTCGCCGCCTACATCCTGACGGACGAGGTCGACGGCTACGAGATCACCAACGGCGCCCTCACCGGCATCAGCGTGTACAAGACGGCGCTCAGCACGTCCGACCTGGGCGGTGGCATCTCGCCCGTGCCGGAACCAGAATCCTACGCCCTGGCGCTGGCTGGCCTGTTGACCGTGGGCTCACTCATGAAGCGCCGCCGCGCCTGATTTTTTCAGCCTGGCTTGACAAAAAAACCGCCCTGCAAGGGGCGGTTTTTTTTGGGGCCAGCGGATCGAATCAACCCCGCTCACTTCACCAGGAAATGCTCGCGGTAGTAGGCGAGTTCATCGATCGACTCGTGGATGTCGGCCAGGGCCGTGTGCTTTTGCGCCTTCTTGAAGCCTTCCGACAAGCCCGGCTTCCAGCGCTTGGCCAGCTCCTTGAGCGTGCTCACGTCCAGGTTGCGGTAGTGGAAAAAGGCCTCCAGCTTGGGCATGTAATTGGCCAGGAACCGCCGGTCCTGGCAAATGGAATTGCCACACATCGGCGACTTGTTGGCCGGCACGTATTGCTTCAGAAACGCGATCACCGCTTGCGTGGCCTGTGCCTCGTCCACCGTCGAGGCCTTGACCCGGTCGATGAGGCCACTGCGGCCGTGCGTGCCCTTGTTCCAGGCGTCCATGCCGTTGAGCATCGCATCGGACTGGTGGATGGCGAACACCGGGCCTTCGACGCGCACGGTCAGGTTCGGGTCCGTCACCACCACGGCGATTTCGATGATCCGGTCGGTGTCCGGCTTCAGGCCAGTCATTTCCAGGTCGATCCAGATCAGGTTCTGGTCGCTGGACGCCAGGGTCGGCGCGGGGTTGGAAGGCGTGGTATCGAGCATGAGGGGCAAACAAGGGATGGTCGAGCCAGGATTGTCGGGCAACTCGTACACTTGCGGCCATGCAATCGAGCACCCTCTCTCTGGTTTTTGCCGCGTTCCTGCTGGCGTCCGTGGCCACCAAATGGTGGCTGGCTCACCGCCAGATCCGGCACGTGGCCCTTCACCGTGGCCAGGTTCCCGCCGGTTTCGACCTGGCCGTGGGCCTGTACAACCACCAGCGCGCCGCCGACTACACCGTCGACAAGCTCCGCTTCGACCTGATCACCACGGCCATCAGCACGGCCGTGCTCGTGGGCTGGACGCTGCTGGGCGGCCTGGATGCCCTCAACGTGGCCCTGCGCGAGGCCCTGGCACCGCGTTTCGGCAACCTCGCCTACCAACTGGCCCTGCTGCTGTCCTTCGGCCTGATCGGTGGCCTGGTCGACCTGCCCTTGGCCGCGTGGAGCACCTTCCGCATCGAGCAGCGCCACGGCTTCAACCGCATGACGTTTGACATGTGGCTCGGCGACCAGGTCAAGGAAGGCCTGCTGGGCCTGGCGCTGGGCGCCCCCATCGCCGCGCTGATCCTGTGGTTGATGGGCGCCGCCGGGCCGCAATGGTGGCTGTGGGCCTGGGGCGCCTGGGTGGCGTTCAGCCTGCTGCTGATGATCGTCTTCCCCATCTTCATCGCGCCGCTGTTCAACAAGTTCTCGCCCCTGGAAGACCTGGCCTTGAAAGACAAGGTCGAATCGCTGATGAGCCGATGCGGCTTCGCGGCCAAGGGCTTGTTTGTGATGGATGGCAGCAAGCGCTCGGCCCACGCCAACGCCTATTTCACCGGCCTGGGGTCGTCCAAGCGCGTGGTGTTCTACGACACGCTGCTCAGCCGCCTCAACCACGGCGAGATCGAGGCCGTGCTGGCCCACGAACTGGGCCACTTCAAGCACAAACACGTGTTCAAGCGCATGGTCGGCATGTTCGTGATGAGCCTGCTGGGCTTTGCGCTGCTGGGCTGGCTGTCGCGCCAGGTGTTCTTCTACGAGGGCCTGGGTGTCACGCCCAACCTGGGCGCGCCCAACGATGCCCTGGCCTTGCTGCTCTTCATGCTGGCCGTGCCGGTGGTGATGTTCTTCGTGGCGCCCGTCTTCGCGCATTTCTCGCGCCGCGACGAATTCCAGGCCGATGCCTACGCCTGCGCCCACGCCCAGGCCAGCGACTTGCGCCAGGCCCTGATCAAGCTGTACAAGGACAACTCGTCCACCCTCACACCCGACCCGCTCTACGTGCGCTTTTACTACTCACACCCACCTGCCGCCGAACGCATGGCGGCCATGGGCCTGTGACGCTTGTGCCCCCCGCCACCATGACCTCAGCCCTGCCCCTGGCCCAACAACACTGCGCGCACCGCACCGGCGACCCCTTGTCCGAACGGGGCTGCCAGATGATGCTGACGCAGGTGCCCGGCTGGTCCATCGACACCACCGTGCCGGGCGGCCTGCTGCGCCGCAGCTTCAACTTCAAGGATTTCCACCACACCATGGCCTTCGTCAACGCGGTGGCCTGGATCGCGCACCAGCAGGATCACCACCCCGACCTGGCCGTGAGCTACAACCGCTGCACCTTGCGCTGGTCCACCCACTCGGTGGGCGGCCTGTCCCTGAACGATTTCATCTGCGCCGCCCGCGTTGATGCACTGAGCCCCTGAGCCCATGCGATCCCACCAACGCGTTTCCACCCGGTCCCCGTCCACCCCCAAAAGCCACGACGTCCCCGCAGGCACCGAGCTCGAAAACGGCCTGGTCGTGTCCACGCACGGCCGCCACTGCTTCGTTGAAACGGCCGACGGCCGCCGCCTGATCTGCCACCCGCGCGGCAAGAAAAGCGATGTGGTGGTAGGCGACCGCGTCACCTGGCACCTCACGCAAGACGGCTCGAACGAAGGCGTCATTGTCAAGATCGAAGACCGCCGCAACCTGCTCTACCGCCAGGACGAATGGCGCAGCAAGTCCTTCGCGGCCAACCTCGACCTGCTGCTGATGTGGATCGCGGTCGAGCCAGTGTTCAGCGAAGCACAGCTCACGCGCGCCCTGATCGCCGCCGAGATCGCCGGCATCACGCCCTGCATCGTCCTGAACAAGACCGACCTGCCTGGCACCGACACCGCGCGCCAACGCCTCCAGCCCTACCGCGACATGGGCTACGAGGTGATCGAGCTGTCGCTCAAGCACCAGGGCGAGGCCGCCAAGGAGATCATCCTGCCCAAGCTGCGCGGCAAGGCCACGCTGGTGCTGGGCCCCTCGGGCGCGGGCAAAAGCACGCTGATCAACACCCTGGCCCCGCACGCGCGGGCCGAGGTGGGCGAGATCTCGCAGGCGCTCAATTCAGGCAAGCACACCACCACGCACTCAACCTGGTACTGGGTCGAAGGCGAAGCCACCAGCGACGCCGACCAGCGCGCCGCCGTGATCGATTCGCCCGGCTTCCAGGAGTTCGGCCTGCACCACGTCACGCCCGTGCAACTGCCCCACCTGATGCCCGACATCGCCCGCCACGCCAATGACTGCCGCTTCGCCAACTGCACGCACCGGCAGGAGCCCGGCTGCGGCGTGCAGGCCGCTGTGCAAAAAGGCGAGATCAGCGCCATGCGCATCAGCCTGTACACCGCCCTGTTCGACGAACTCAGCCAGACCCGCTGGTGATTTTTGACAAGCCCGCCGCACCGCCATGCCCGACCAACTCAGCCCCCTGCCCGCCACGCTCGACGCCTTCAAGCAAGGCAGCCTGCCGCTGACCCAACTCGTCCAGCAATGGCGCACCGCCGCCAAGGACCACCAGCCGGCCCTGCCCCCGCGCTACCACGAGGTGCTGGAACGCATCCTCACGCAGCTGGAATCCAGCGCACTGTTCTCGGAAGAAAGCTGCTCGTTCAGCCAGGCCGACATCGTCAACGCGCTGGGCGACTGGCTGGCCAAGGCGCGGGCCCTGAACGCCTGACCCCGACAACGCTCAAGCCGCGTCGTCCAGCGCGCCAGGACGGGCCACCGAACTCCACGCGGCCTCGGCCAGCATGTCGCGGTACTGCTGTGGCGAGGTCTTCACCCGCCCGGACAACCAGGCCCGGCAGTAGCTTTCGGCCTGACCAATGATGAGGGACGCGAACAGCTCGGCCGGCCATTCTCGCAACACGGCCAGCCGCTCGGGCTGGTTGAACCAGGCGATGAGCGCCTTGCCGCGCTGCCGGTTGCGCTGCTGCAGTTCCGCCCCATGCGGCCCCTTGGCCACGCTGGAACGCGCCTGGTACAGGTAGCGGGCCAGCTCCGGCTGCGCGGTCACCCAGTCCACATAGCTTGTCACCAGGGCCGCCACGCCTTCCCGCACGCTGCGGGCTTGGGCGAACCGCGGCTCGGTCAGGCCCGCCTGGTCGGCCAGGGCACAAAAAAACAGCGCAGCCACCAGCCCTTCCTTGCTGCCGAAGTGGTGGTACAGGTTGCCCACGCTGGCATCGCAGCGCTCTTTCAGCATGTCGATGGTGGTCGACTCGATGCCATGTTCATTGAAGCAGGCCAAGGCGCCCGCGAGGATGCGCCGCTTCAAGTGCGCCCTCGCACCCGGGTAGGCGCGCTCCAGCACGGCATTCAAGGCAGCAGAGGTGGTGGCGGTCATCACAAGGCGATCAAGGCTTTCATGGGTCCGTATTTGACACCGAATAATATTCCAGAATATTATTCTGCAAACGACATCCTTCGTTCATCACTGCGAACCATCCCCATGAGCCAACTTCTCAATCTGTACAACAGCGCGGGAGCCGAACAGTTCACCGCCGCCGTGTGCCAGTTCGCCCCCTACTTCAGCACCATCACCCCGCAATTCGTGGACCTTCGCGCAGGCCGCGCCGAAGCCACCGTGCCCTTTCGCCGTGAAATCACCAACCACCTGGGCACCATCCACGCCATCGCCTTGTGCAACGCGGCCGAGTTGGTGGCCGGCACCATGACCGACGCTTCAATACCCGCCGGCGCGCGTTGGATCCCCAAGGGCATGACGGTGCAATACCTGGCCAAGGCCAAGAGCGATGTCCGCGCGGTGGCCGACGGCAGCCAGGTGGCCTGGACCGAGCCGGGCGACCACGAGGTGCCGGTCGATGTCTTCGACGCGCAAGGCACGAAGGTGTTCCACGCCCGCATCACCATGAACATCAAAATCGACTGAGCAAGGACACCCCATGAACGACATGCTTGCCATGGGCCGCCAGGTGCTGGAAATGCAGAACTTCAGCCGCCTGCTGGGCACCGAACTCACGGCCTACAGCCCCGAGGGCGTCGAACTGCGGCTGCCCATGCGCGCCGAACTGCTTCAGCAGAACGACTTCGCGCACGGTGGCGTGGTCAGCTACCTGGCCGACAACGCCCTGACTTTCGCTGGTGGGTCACGGCTGGGACTGGCCGTGCTCACGGCCGAGTACAAGATCAACTACCTGAGGCCCGGCGTGGGCACCGCCTTGGTGGCACGGGCCCAGGTGGTCTATGCCGGCAAGACCTTGGCCACCTGCCGGTGCGATGTGTTCAGCGTGCTGGAAGATGGCAGCGAAAAGCTGTGCGCCACGGCGCAGGGCACGATCGCCAAGGTGGGCGGCTGACTAACCGATCAGGTTGGCCAGCGACAGCAGCGCCAGCAACAGCATCCACAACACCACCGACCGCCAGATCAGGGCCACCACACTGCGCAGGTGCGCCATCTGGGGCGGTGCGCCGGTGGTGCTGCCGGCCGACGCGGTTGCGTCAGGGTCGTCCCCGCCCGTCAAGGTGCGGCTGACGTCGAGGGTTTCAGAGGCGGCCGGGGGCGCCTTGCCGCCCAGCCGCACGCCCACCGCGCCCGATGCCGCCGCGAGGATCGTGCCCTCGTTGCTGCTGATCCAGAGTTGGGCGTGGCGCCGCCAGGCCTCGACCGCGTCCTCGAAGTTGCCGACCACGGCGAAACCGAAGGCCGTCATGCGCGATGGCACGTGGTCCAGCCACGAGAACAGCTTTTGCGACAGGTTCATCAAGCCATCGTGCGTGGGCGCGCCGGTGACATGGCTCTTGTACGCCCAATAGCGGCTGGTGAACTCGGCCATGCGGTACAGCACCGCGCCCATCGGGCCCAGCCCCAAGGTGGACAAGGCCACGAACCAGAAGAACACGCCGAACACGTGGCGGTGCGCCGCCAGCAGCGAATGCTCGATCACGTGGCGCAGCAATTCGGCGCGGGGCAGCTCGCTGGCGTCCACGTGGCGCCATTCGGCCAGCAGCTCGCGCGCGCGGTCCTCGCGCCCTTTGTCGAGCGCATCGCGGATGTGGGTGAAGTGGTGGCTGAACTGCCGAAAGCCCAGCGTGGTGTAAAGCACAGCCACGTCCCACACCAGCGCCAGCACCGTGCTGTAGCGGTTGAGGAGCACGTAGACCAAGCCCAGCGCCGTGGCCGGCCCCAGCACCGTGATCGCCCACACCACGCGCGAATGCGAGGGTGCACCGGCGTCGAAATTGCGCCCAGTCCAGAGCACCCAGCGCGTGAGGCTGTGGTGGATCGGATTGCGGGTCGACAGGGGCTTGAGCTGTTCGATCAGCAAGGCGAACAGCACGGCGAAGAAACTCATTGGGTGATCATAGCGGTGCACCCCGCTGCCCAAGGTGAAAAACCGGGCACAGGCCTCATGCGGCCAGGAATCGGTACAAATTTCGCAACATCGCGGCCGTGGCGCCCCAGATGAAATAAGGCTCTTCGGCCAGCGTCGATGACCAGGGCATGGCCAGGAATTCGACCGGCGCGCCGCCCAAGATGAGCACCCGACGCTGGTGGTGGGCCGGGTCCATCAGGAACCGCAGTGGCACTTCGAAGATCTCGTCGACCTCGCCGGGCTGGCGCTCCAACCGCAACAACTCGTCGTCCAGGTCCCAGGGCTGCAACAAGCCCACCACCGGGGTCACCAGGAAGCCGGAATTGGTGGTGTAGGTGGGCAGGCTGCCCAGTACCTCGACGCGCTCGGGGTGCAGGCCCACTTCTTCGTGGGCTTCGCGCAAGGCGGTGTTCACAGGAGTGATATCCGCAGCTTCGTGCCGCCCGCCCGGAAAGCTGATCTGACCACCGTGCGCTTTCAGGTGGGCCGAGCGCTGCGTGAGCAACACGGTGGGCTCGTCACCCCGCATCACCAAAGGGATCAGCACGGCCGCGGGGCGCAGGCTGCCTTCGTTGAACCAGCGCTCGATCTCGACATCGGGGGTCCACTCGGGCGGGTTCAGGAAACGCTGCCGCAAGGCGGGTGCCGTCAAGCGATCCGCCGGCACGGCCGGCAGGTGCTGGTCGTATCCAAGGACTTCGGTGGCTTGCGGGTCAAATGGCAGGGCCATGTCGTGTGGTTTGAAAAGCAAAAAACCGCCTGGGCGTGAGCAACAGGCGGTTGAGGGAGTCGCTGAAATTAAGCGAGCTTCTCTTTGATCCGAGCCGACTTGCCGCTGCGTTGACGCAGGTAGTACAGCTTGGCACGGCGGACGTCGCCGCGGCGCTTGACTTCGATCGTGGCGATCAGGGGGCTGTACAGCTGGAACGTGCGCTCCACGCCTTCGCCGCTGGAAATCTTGCGCACGATGAAGCTGCTGTTCAGGCCGCGGTTGCGCTTGGCAATCACGACGCCTTCGTAAGCCTGCACGCGCTTGCGGGTGCCTTCAACGACGTTGACGCTGACAATCACGGTGTCGCCAGGGGCGAACACGGGGATGGTCTTGTTCAGGCGAGCAATTTCTTCTTGCTCAAGCTGCTGGATCAGATCCATGGATAACTCCTAAGTGATCGTGTCTGCGCACAGTCGCCAGTGTGGCGGGCCAGATAGAGGATCGGGGAAAAGACCGCGATTATAGCAGGAAAGTTTTCAGGAAGCGCTCATCTTCTTTGCTGAGCGCGCCAGACTGGCGGGCGATTTCGATCAATTCCGGCCTCCTGCGGGCCGTGATCGCCAGTTGCTGCTCGCGCCGCCACTTCGCGATGTGGGCGTGGTGACCCGACATCAGCACCTCGGGCACGGGCCGATCGACCCCATTGATGGCCAGCACTTCAGGGCGGCTGTAGTGCGGGCAGTCCAGCAAACCATCGGAAAAGCTGTCCTGCTGGTGCGAGGCTGCATCGTTCAGCACGCCGGGCTGCAATCGGGCCACGGCATCGATCAGGGTCAGTGCCGGCAACTCGCCACCCGACAACACGTAGTCGCCCAGGCTGACTTCTTCGTCCACATGGGCATCGATGAAACGCTGGTCGATGCCCTCGTAGCGTCCACACAGCAGCACAGCCCCAGCGCTTTGCGCCAGGGATTGCACACGCGCCTGGGTCAGGGGCTTGCCAGCCGGGCTGAACAGGACCACCGGCAGGGGCGACAAGCCTTGGGCGGCCTGATCCGCCTGAATGGCGGCCAGCGCTTTGCCCAAGGGCTCGACCAGCATGACCATGCCGGGGCCACCGCCATAGGCGCGGTCGTCCACGCGCCGGTAGGTGTCTTCCGCGAAATCGCGCAGCGGCCACAGGCGCACATCAACCGATTTGTTTTCAAACGCGCGGCGCGTCACGCCCACCGACTGGAAGGGCGCGAACAACTCGGGAAACAGGGTGATGACGTCAAAGCGCACGAGCGTGCCGCCTTGTTCAGTAGTCGAGGCCCCAATCGGCCACGATGCGCTTGTCAGCCAAGCTGACGCTGTCGATGTAGGCCGACACGAAAGGGATCAAACGCTCGACGCCAGCCTCGTCCACGCAGCGCAACACGCTGTGGGGGCCCGTGTCGATCAGGTCGGCGACGGTGCCCAGGACTTCGCCCTCGCGGTTGACCGTGGTCAGGCCGATCAGGTCGATCCAGTAGAACTCGTCGTCGGAATCGGGTGTCGGGAAGGCGGAACGCGACACGAACACGCGCGCGCCACGCAGGGCTTCGGCGCCATTGCGGTCGGTGATGCCATCAGCAGTGGCGACGATGCCGTCACCTTGCTCGCGGGCATGCTTGATCTTGAGTGTGCGGGGGGCACTGAGGCGCACCGCGGCGGGCGCACCGGATTTGGCCGGGGCCTTGGCGGCAGGGGCTGCGGTGGCAGCCGACGCACCAGGACGTGCAACCGCGCCCGGCTGAACTTCAGCGGGGCGCAAAAACCAGCGTTTGGTGCAGAACAGGGCCTGAGGATCACCCGAAAAAGGCTGGACCTTGAATCCACCCTGGATGCCCCAGGCCTCGCCGATGCGCGCGACTTCGACCGCGTCCTCGGGCCAGGCGATGTCATCGTCCAGCCCTGCAGAGGGCGCCGCCGCGCGATCGTTCATGCCAATCAAGCGGCCGGAGCAGCCTTGGACTTGGCTTCGCGGAACAGGCGTTCCACGGTGGGCGACACTTGTGCGCCGTGGCTCACCCAGTGCTCGACGCGGTCGAAAGCGACGCGCAGCGACTCGGCTTGACCGGAAGCCACAGGGTTGTAGAAACCCACGCGCTCCAGGAAGCGGCCGTCACGGCGGTTGCGCTTTTCAGCGGCAACGATGTTGAAAAAGGGGCGCTTCTTGGAGCCACCGCGAGCAAGTCGAATCACGACCATGATGTGTCCTTCAAATGAATGGGGCGGCTGCCTTTCCCGGGAGACACTCGGGGTCCGGCGACCTGTCGGCCGGCCTGAGCTGTCCATCTTGGACAAAACCTGGGCCGACACCTTGATCCTTCCAGCACATTTAGATACGCGCCTTGCCCGAGACACACCGTGACAGCGAACCGCCGGGCAAAACACATGCTGGAAAACCGCGCATTATAGTCCGAGCAAATCGTTTTGTGCGCATTCAATGGCGCCGCCCCATGACAAACACCCCCGCGATCGACCTGAATTACAAGTCCAAGACCCTGGCCACGTGGGTGACGCTGATCGGCGGACCGGTGGGATTGCACCGCTTCTACCTCCACGGATTTGGCGATTTTTGGGGCTGGCTGCACCCCATTCCGACCTTGATCGGCGCCCTGGGCATCCACCGCGTGGCCGAGCTGGGCCAGGACGACAAGCTCTCGTGGCTGCTGATCCCCATCCTGGGTTTCATGGTGGCCTACACCATGCTGCAGGCCATCGTCTATGGCCTGATGGCCGATGACAAATGGCATGCGCGCTTCAACCCTTCGCTGCGCGGCAGCCCCGATGCCCCAGCCAGCGGCTGGGCAGCCGTCATTGGCGTGGTCCTGGCCCTGCTGCTGGGCGCCACGGTGCTGATGGCCACCATCGCGTTCTCGGGCCAGCGCTACTTCGAATACCAGGTCGACGAGGCCTTGAAGATCAGCCAGTGATCGGCCTTCTTTTGAACGACCCAACATGAAGAACGATGTGGCCTCAGGGCTGGCCAAGCTGCTCCGCGGTCTGCGTGAAGACACCTTCCTCATGGTTCTCCTCGCCGGCCTGGCATGGCTCAGTGCGTTCGCGCCGGGTCGCGTGAGCTCCTACGCGTCGCTCGTGGACTGGCCGACGATCGCCGCCCTCACGGGTCTGCTGCTGCTCACCAAAGGCCTGGAGGTCAGCGGCGCGCTGCACCGGCTCGGCCACGCGCTGATCAGCAGGCTATCGACCGAGCGCCAAGCCGCCCTGTGCTTGGTGACGGCTGCCGCGCTGCTCTCGACCGTGCTGACGAACGATGTGGCCTTGTTCATCGTGGTGCCGCTGACGATCGGCATGTGCCGCATCGCGAAAATGCCCTCCACCAAGTTGATCGTGTTCGAGGCCATGGCCGTCAACGCCGGCTCGGCCCTGACGCCGATCGGCAATCCCCAAAACCTGTTCTTGTGGCAACTGTCGAAGGTCTCGTTCGGCGAGTTCGTTTGGCACATGCTGCCGCTGGTGTCGCTGATGATGATCCTGTTGCTGGTGCTGACGGCCTGTGCGTTTGGCGGCGGGCGAATTCAAGCCCGCGACGACACTGCTGCCGAACCACTCGACCACACGCTGCTCGGCCTGTCGCTCACGCTGTACCTCCCCTTCCTGATCGCCACCGACATGCACCACGCCGGTGCTGCAGTGGGGGCCGTGTTGGCCGTGTTTCTCGTGCTGCGCCCGCGCGTGCTGGCCCAGCTCGATTGGCGGCTGCTGCTGGTGTTCGTGCTGATGTTCATCGACCTGCGGCTGATCGCTGGGCTGGCGGTGGTGCGCGATGCGATGCAAAGCCTGGGCCTCGATCAGCCTGCGCACCTGTACTTCACGGGCATCGTCGCGTCCCAGTTGGTGAGCAACGTCCCCGCGGCGATTGCCTTGGCAGAGTACTCCCACAACTGGCGTGTGATCGCCTACGGGGTGAGCGTCGGAGGCTTCGGGTTCATGGTCGGCTCGCTGGCAAACCTGATCGCACTGCGCCTGTCCGGCGACCGCCGGGCCTGGCTGAGTTTTCACCTCTACGCCATCCCCGCGCTGTTGGTGGTGGCCGCCGTGGGCTACGCGCTGCTGTTCACCATGCGGTGAGTGGCTTCATGCCGCGGTTTTGAACAAGTGCCGGATAATCGCGCTTTTGCCTTTCCCATCGCTGCGCCATGACTGCTGAAAATCCGTCCACCCCCCTCACCTACGACCAGGCCGGCGTCAACTACGACCTGATCGACCCGTTGAAGGTGGCCGCGCAGCGTGCCGCCGCCCAGACCGGCGTGCACCTGGCCAGCCATGGTTTCAGCGAAGTGGGCGCCTCGCGCGGCGAATCGGCCTACGTGGTCGACGTGGGCCCGATGTACCTGGCCAGCATCGTCGAATGCCTGGGCACCAAGACCCTGGTGGCCGACGACATGGCCAAGCTGACCGGCAAAAGCTATTACGACGGCATCGCGCAAGACACGATCGCCATGGCGGTGAACGACCTGATCACCGTGGGCGCCACGCCCCTGGTGGTGCAGGCCTATTGGGCCGCCGGCGGCTCCGACTGGTTCGGCGATGCCGAGCGATCGCAAGCCCTGGTGGCTGGCTGGAAAAAAGCCTGCGACGTTTGCCAGGTGGCCTGGGGCGGCGGTGAAACGCCTGCGCTGGCCGGTATCGTGGCCGATGGCCGCGTCGACCTGGCCGCGTCCTGCACCGGCATCATCAGCCCCAAGACCCGCCTGTCGGTGGGCGACAAGCTGGGCGCGGGCGACGCCATCGTGCTGCTGGCGTCCAGCGGCATCCACGCCAATGGCCTGTCGTTGGCGCGCAAGCTGGCCGAGCGCCTGCCCCAGGGCTACCTGACCGACATCGGCAACGGCGAAAGCTATGGCGAGGCCTTGCTGGCTCCCACGGTGCTGTACTCGCCCGTGACGGAGGCCCTGGCCGCCGCCGGCATCCACCCGCACTACTGCGCCAACGTCACCGGCCACGGCTGGCGCAAACTGCTGCGCCACCCGAAGCAACTCACCTACCGAATCACCCAGGTGCCCGCCGTGACGCCCGTGCTCGCCTACCTGCAGCGCGAATGCCAACTGGACGACCAGGAAGCCTACGGCACGCTGAACATGGGTGCCGGCTTCGCGCTGTACGTGGCGGCCGCCGACGCGCAACGCGTGGTCGACATCTCGCAAGGGTTGGGCATCCCGGCCATCATCGCGGGCCACGTCGAAGAGGGCCCCAAGCAGGTCGTGATCGAACCTTTGAACGTGGTCTACGGCGCCGACGAACTCCAACTGCGCTGAAACCGTTCAGTGCAGGCTAAACCGAGGTTTAGCCTGCCATTTCCTCGCATGATTCTTGTTACTATTTTGTTCAACGGATTGTTCAAACGCTGTCCGTTCACGACAAAAAAGGCATCTGCTCAGGGAACGTCAGTGGCCTCTATCCGTGGGTTGGAGAAGTTGCAACCATGCGTGTATTGATCATCGACGACCATCCTCTCTTCCGAGAGGGTTTGCAAAGTCTGCTGCTCTCGCTGGATGCCCACAATCAAGTGGTGCAGGCAGCGAGGGTCGCAGACGCTTGCAAGCACCCCCCCGATGGTTTCGACCTGGTCCTGCTGGACCTCAACCTGCCCGGCCAAAGCCGCCTCGACGCCTTGCGCGACGTGCGCCAGCGGTTCGAGTCCGCCTCGGTGGTGATCATTTCCGCCGACGACGAGTTGGACACCATCCACGCCTGCATCCAGGCAGGCGCTTCTGGCTTCATCCCCAAAGACACCGACTCCGACGTGACCATCGAGGCGCTGCGCACGGTGCTGGACCAGGGCATCTATCTGCCCCCGAAAGCCGTCAGCGCACCGGGTTTCGGCCACGCTGCGGCGGCCAGCCAGGACGAAGCGCCGGCCGCACCGGTCACCTTCAGCGACCGGCAACTGGCCGTGTTGCGCAGCCTGCTGCAGGGCAAGCCCAACAAGGTCATTGCGCGCGACATCGGCATCGCCGAAGGCACGGTCAAGGCTCACCTGTGGGCGGTCTACCAAACGCTGGGTGTGAGCAGCCGCGCCCAAGCGATGTACCGCGCCCACGAATTGGGCTTGTTCCGGCAACTGGACACCCTGCAGCGCCCAGCCCCCCGCAAAAAGCGCGACGTGTGATGGACACTGGCGTGCAAGCTTCGGCCGATGCACCCTTGAGCCCGCCGCGTTCGGCAGAGCACGAGGTGCTGAGCCTGGTGGCGCGCCAGGTCGGCCTGATCCCCTGGCCAGTGTTCCTGGCCGCCGTGCTGATCATGTCGATCGCCATGCGCAGCCATCCGACCTGGCTGGTGATGGCCTGGTTGCTGATGGTGACAGGCGTGTTGATCCTGCGCTGGAAGTTGCTGGTCCCGCCCCCGGACGATGACCGCGCCCTGCGCCCTGCGCTTCACAAGGCCATCGCGCTGAGTGGACTCAATGGTGTCACCCACGCCTTGTGCGTGCTCTTCTTCCCGCACATGACCGAGTTGGAGCGCTCGGTGCTGACCATGCTGCTGGCGGGCTTGTCCAGCGGCGCGGTGGGCAGCACATCGGGCCACACGGCCATCTATTCGGCCTACACCGTGCCGGTCATGGGCGGGCTGGCACTGGGCTGGGCCATCGTGCCATCCAATGCGCAACAGGGCTGGCTGGGCACCTCGATGTCGGTGCTGATCGTGATGTACCTGCTGGTGCTGATGTCGCTGGCGCGGGGCAACTACCAGGCCCTGCAACGCGCCGTGAACCTGCGCCAGCGGGCGTTCGAGCTCAACCGCGACCTGCGCGATGCGCTGGAGGCGGCCGAGCACGCCAATGTGGCCAAGACGCGCTTCCTGGCGTCGGCCAGCCACGACCTGCGCCAGCCGCTGCACACGCTCACCTTGTTCAGCGCCTCGCTCAACAACGAGAACCTGTCGGACCGCGCGCAAGACATCGTCGGCCACATGAACACAGCCATCCGGGCCTTGGGCGAACAGCTCTCGGGCCTGCTGGATTTGTCCAAGCTGGACGCCGGCATCATCCAGACGCAGGCACGCGTCATGGACCTGGCCCCCTTGTTGCGGCAACTGCACCATGAGTTCACGCCACTCGCACAGAGCAAGGGCCTGCGCCTGGTGCTGAACTGCCCAGGCACCCTGGGCGTGCATTCCGACGAGGTGCACCTGGGCCGCATCGTTCGCAATCTGCTGGACAACGCCATCAAATACTGCGATGCCGGCACGGTGTGGCTCGCGGCCGAAACCCTCCTCGATCAAGACGACCGTCCTGATCGGGTCTTGATACGGGTGCAGGACACCGGGCGCGGCATCCCGGCCGAGCACCAGAAGCAGGTCTTCGAAGAATTCTTCCAGCTCGACAACCCGGAGCGCGACCGCACCAAGGGCCTGGGACTGGGCCTGTCGATCGTGCAGAGAATGGCGCAGCTGCTGGACATCAGGGTGGCGCTGAAATCCGAGACCGGGGTGGGCACCCAGGTGACGCTGGAACTGAACGCGGCCACCTCGCCCTTGCCGCCAACCTCGGTGGCCGACGATGCCGACACCGCCGTGCCCATGTGCCACATGCTGGTCATCGACGACGAGACCGAGGTGCGCGCGGCCATGAAGGCCTTGCTCACCTCGCGCGGGTGCCGCGTCACGCTGGCCGCCTGCACGGACGAGGCCATTCGACTGGCCGCCGAGGATCCACCCGACATCGCCCTGGTGGACTTCCGCCTGCGCGCCGAGGAAAACGGCATCAAGGCCATCCGCAAGCTCAGGCAGCAACAGCCGGGCTTGCCGGCGCTGCTGGTCAGCGGCGACACCGCGCCCGACCGGCTGCGCGAGGCGCAAGAAGAAGGCCTGCTGCTGCTGCACAAACCCGTGTCCGCAGAGAACCTCCTGCACGCCATCCGCCTGGCACTCGAAGAAGAAAACTGACCATGCCACCCGATCCTTCCGAGCATCTTTTTTCCATGGGCTTGGAATCGTTGATGGCCCGGCAAGATGGTCCTCATGCCGAGCGTGCCGCCGCCAAACCTGGCACCTTCGATTGCGATGTGCTCATCGTGGGCAGCGGTTATGGCGGTGCGGTGACGGCGGACGCGCTGGCCGGCGTCCTTGATGGCCACACGGGCCAGGCCAGCCGGGTGTGGGTGCTCGAACGCGGCCAACCCTATGCACAAGGCAGCTTTCCCGCGCGCCTGTCCGAGCTGCCCGGACACGTGCGCTTCACCACGCCAGGCGGCCCCAGCGCCCAAGGCTTGCGCACGGGCCTCTTCGACGTGCGCCTGGGCCCGGATGTGTGCACCGTGGTGGCCAATGGCCTGGGCGGTGGTTCGCTGATCAACGCGGGGGTGATGGAGATGCCCACGCCCAGCGTCTTCGCGCAAGCGGCCTGGCCAACTGCCTTGAGGCAGGACGCGAGCCAGCTCGTGGCCTTGTCGCACGGCTTGCAGGCGCGGCTTGGCGCGCGGCCCATGCCCGCCGACTCCCAGCGCCTGACCAAGCACGCTGCGCTCGAAGCCTTGTCGCGGGGATCGGCGGTCTCCGAAGGCCGGTTCAGGTCGGTGCCCATCACCGTGGATTGGTCCGCCTGCCAGCGTTGCGGCGATTGCGCCACGGGCTGCAACCACAACGCCAAGCAGTCGCTGGACAAAACCCTGCTCAACACCGCGCGGCACCGAGGCGCGACGCTGGTCACCGGGGCCAGCGTGCAGCGCGTGGAAGCACTGACCGGCGGTGGATGGCGGGTGTGGGTCGAACACACCCACCCCCTGTTCGCGGCCCAGACCGACCAGGCTTTCACCGTCCGGGCCAAGCGGGTGGTGCTGGCGGCAGGCACCTTCGGGTCGTGCGAAATCCTGATGCGCTCACGGGCCCATGGGCTGGCGCTGTCGAGCCGATTGGGCGAGCGTTTCTCCACGAACGGCGATGTGCTCGCCGCCGTGCATGGCCAGACTTCGCCGGTCAACGCCGTGGCCGATGAACAGGACGATCCGGCCGAACGCCAGGTGGGGCCCACGATTTCCGGGATGATCGATGTGCGACAGGCGCCGGGGCAGGGTCCGGGCCTTGGCCATGTGGTCCAGGAACTGGCCATCCCGGGCCCGCTCAAGCGCCTGTTCGCCGAGATGTTCACCACCGCCAAGGCCCTGCACGACCTGGACCGTTTCGACCTGAGCCAGCACCACCCGGACGACGGCGATCCGCTGGTGCTGCAAGACCAGCCACTCAGGCACACGCAGGTGCTGGCCATCATCGGCCACGACAGCGCCAGCGGCCGCTTGTGTCCGCCGGACATGGTCGACTGGCAGGACCCGAGCCGTGGCGAAGGCCTGCTCACCGTGTCCTGGCCCGACCTGCGCGAAGACCAGCGACCCGAGCAGCAACTGGCCGAAGTACGCCGTTGGACCGAGTCCTCGGGCACCCGAGGCCAGGTGCTGCCGATGCCCTTGTGGCAACCCCTGCCGGCCAGCATGAGCGCCTTGACCGGCGACCAGAAGGGCCCCGCCATCAGCACCCACCCGCTGGGCGGCTGCGCCATGGGCGAATCGGGCACCCAAGGCGTGGTCAACCACCTGGGCCAGGTGTTCAAGGGCTCGGGGGAAGAGGTCTACCCGGACCTGGTCGTCCTCGATGGGTCGATCATCCCCACCTCGCTGGGCATCAATCCCGCGCTGACCATCGCCAGCGTGGCCCAACGCGCCATCGACCGACTGCGGGTTTTCTGGAAGTTGACCGAGCCGGCACCAGCGCAACACACCCCCGTGACCGCACCGCGCGTCTACCGCCAGCCGTCGAGCCTGTACTCGGCCACCGCGCGGCACAAGGCCCCCACCACGGTCGAAGTCACCGAGCAATTGCATGGCTGGGTGAACCCCAAGGACTGGATGCAGCCCGCCTGGCCGGCGGACCACCAGTTGGCCCTGCGCCTGACCCTGCGTTTTCGCCCGGTCGAAGCCTTGGCCTTGCTCAGGACCCATCCCGAGGCCCGCACGGTCGAACTGGACCCACAGCACAGCCTGCTGGAGTTCGCCCTGGTCAAGGGCCCGGAATCCCGCGTGGCCACGGCATTCGAATGGGGCCAGGTGGTCTTGTCCGCGCCCTTGTCGGGCCAGCTCCGATTCATGCAACGCGAGGCCTCAGCGCCGTGGACCCGCGCCACCCGCGCCGGCTGGGCCTGGTTCTTCAACCGCGGACTGCGGGACACCGTGCTGCACTTGCTGGGCAAAGATTCGCCATCACCGTCGGCCGCCAAGCTCGGCGCCTGGGGCAAGGCGAAAGGGCTGCTGCGACTGGCGACCCGCGCAGGCGAAGTGCGCCGCTTCGACTACGCGCTGAGCACGCTCGACGCCACCGCCCACCACGACGCGCCCTGGGTCAGGCAACTCAAGGAGGCCTGGCAGGGCCAGACCTTGGCGGGACACAAGCGCCTGAGCTACACACGGCGCGGCAACCCCTGGGCGCAACTGACCAGCATGAGCCTGACGCACCACCCAGGCCAGCCACCCTGGGCCGGCGCCGACATCCCGCTGCAGGTGAATTTGTCCTACTTCGCCGAACAAGGCGTGCCCTTGCTGCGCCTGCTGCGTTTCGAGACCATGCCAGATGCCCTGGCCGACCTGGGCAGCCTGCTGGCCTGGGTGACCCGCGTGCTGCTGCACACCCACATCTGGACCTTCCGCAAACCCGACACGCCGCCGCCTCGACTGGCCCACCGTTTGCCAGGCCAACTCCCGCAGCTCCCGCCCCCCGAGATCATCGAACTGGACATGGGACCGCCCGGCGTGCGCATCCGGCTCACCCGCTATGCCCAAACCACCGGCCGACCGGTGCTGATGATCCACGGCTACAGCGCCAGCGGCACCACCTTCGCCCACCCGGCCGTGCGCCCCAACCTGGCCGAAACCTTGTGGAAGGAAGGCCACGACATCTGGATCCTGGACATGCGCACCAGCCCCGGCATGCCCAGCGCCAGCCAGCCTTGGAGCTTCGAAGAAGTTGCCTACAACGACATCCCCGAAGCCGTGGACCACATCACCCGCGCCACAGGGCATCCGCAGATCGACATCGTGGCCCACTGCATGGGTTCGGCGATGCTGTGGATGGCCTTGCTGGGCGCCCCCACCACCAGCCCCGACCCCATCGACACGCGCCCCAACTTGCGCGCCGCCTTGCAGCAGCGCATCCGCCGCCTGGTGATCTCTCAAGTCGCGCCCAAAGTGGTGTTCAGCCCGGCCAACGTCATGCGCGCCTACCTGGGGCGCTACCTGCGCCAGTTCATGCCCTTGGGCCGCTTCGACTTCCGCCCGGAACACCCCACCCTGGCCGACACCCTGCTCGACCGCCTGCTGGCATCCCAGGCCTACCCCGACCCGGAATACAGCGTCGAGAATCCCTTCTGGCCACCATGGCGCGAAACCCCCTGGACCGGCACCCGGCACCGCATGGACGCGCTGTACGGGCGGGACTTCAACGCCTTGAACCTCTCGGCCGACCTGCTGGCCGCCATCGACGATCACTTCGGGCCGATGAACCTGGCCTCGGTCAGCCAGGCCATCCATTTCGCGCGCTGGCGCTGCCTCACCGACCAGCAAGGCCAGCCGGTGTATGTGACGCCCGCCCGCATGGCCGCCGTGTTCACCTTTCCCTGCCTGTACGTGCACGGCGAGGAGAACGGCCTGTCCGACATCACCGGCATGCGCCTGTTCCGCGACTTCGTGGACAGTTTGGGCCCCAGCCATGCCGCACGCCTGACGTGCCAAGCCATTCCTGGCCATGGCCACCAAGACTGTTTGGTGGGAAAGCACGCCCACCGCGACGTTTTTCCGCACATCACACGCTTCTTGCATTGAGCAAGCTCCGGTGCTTGTTGTCGTCGCCATGCAGTCATGTCAAAAAACACGTCCCAGGGCCCAGGGAGGCTCGCCTGCACATCGCCGGGCCATGGTCCCTACATGGTGCTGCACCAGTGCGCCCAAGGTGGCCACGATGTGGTGCGCGTTGCCATGGGATCGGCGCCCGGTCAATGCGCCCCCCAGTACGCTGCGCTGGTGGCACCGGCCGCGCCGGATTCGCCCGGCTGGCACGTTCACCTGTGGCCCTGGCCTGCGCGAGCAGCCACCGTGCACTTCTTTGACATCCCCGACGACTGGCTGCGGCAGCACACCCATTGCGCGGCCCTGTTGTTGACGGACGAAGCGTCCACGCCGGTGAACTGGTCACAGCAAGGCATCACCGAGGCGATTGACCAGCAGCTGACCCTGGCCGATTTCCAGGGCCTGGCACAACTCGACTTGGTCGCCGCCCGGCACACGCGGTGGCCGGAGGCCGAGCCCCACGGAGGCCGCGACGCCACCCACATCGCCGTGGCCAGTTGCCAATACGCCAGCGGCATGATCGACGGCGCGCCGCCCGCCAGCACCTGGACACCCGGCCCCGCCGACCTGTCCTACCACCGCCTGGGCCAATGGCGGCGCCACACCCACCTGGATGCCTTGTTGCTGGTCGGCGACCAGGTCTACAACGACGCCACCGCCGGCCTGTTCGACCCGGCCGCGGTCGATGACCGTTACCACGGCCCCTACCGGCACTGGCTGTCGCGCCGGGTGGTGCGCCAGGCCCTGGCCGGCCCCATGGTGCACGCCTTGCCAGACGACCACGAATTCCACGACAACTGGTCACCCATCGGCCCGCTGCACACCAGGTTCGGCGACAACAACCACGTCCGAGACAACGGCCTCGCCGCCTACTTCGCCCACCTGCGGGGCAGCGCCGATCAGACGGGCAGGCCGGTCTGGTCTCACTTCCAGCAGGGGCCCATCGCCTGCTTCATGATGGACACGCGCACCGAACGCGAACGGCGCCAGGCGCGCACCTTGGGACAGGCCCGCATCATGTCCAGCGTCCAGCGACACGCCCTGAAGGCCTGGCTGGGCCAACACGCCAGCGGCTGGGCGCCCAAGGTCGTGGCCAGCCCCTCCATGCTGCTGCCACGCCGGCACACCAGCGTGGCCAGCGAGGCCGGCGCGCTGCACTCCGACGCCTGGGACGGCTACCCGGCCGCCCAGCATGACCTGCTGGGCCTCTTGTGGGAGCAACAGGCCAAGAACGTGGTGTTCGTCTCAGGCGATGAACACCTGGGCTGCGTGTGCGAAATCACGATCACTTGCCCCGACCAGCCCGAGCGCAACATCACCGCCTGGTCCGTGCACTGCCCCGCCCTGTACGCACCCTACCCTTTCGCCAACTCGCGGCGCGAGGACTTCGTGCCCCGCGAATCCTTCTCCCTGCGCCGCCCAGGCCCACACCCCGAACTGATCTGCCATGTGGACACCTGGTACCCGCGCCCCGGGGATGGATTTGCCGTGCTGCGCTTTCACCGGCCCAACGAACGCTGGCAAGGCCAGGTGAGCTTCGTCCAGGAAGACATCGCCCACGGTTTGCCCCAATCGCCCGAGGTTTGCCGCACCCTGTTCTGAGTCCTCGTTTACAATGGTCGGTGACGGGCCTTCCCGCATGGGGGCGCGGCCAACCGGGTCAGATTGGGAACGAAGCAGCCCTAACCGTTTGCCTCCAGTGCCGGGGTCAGGCTCGTCACCTTTTTTTGATTGGATGCCCCATGCGTCGCGGCTGGGACGCGGGCCTGGGGACCTTCTTCAGGACCCTCCAGCGCTCATGGCATCGATCCCCTCCAGCACGTCACCCACGGCCACCGTCGCCATCGATCTGGGCGACCGCAGCTACGACATCCTCATCGGCCAGGACCTGCTGGGCCGGCCCGAAACCTACGCTGGCCTGCCCAAATCGGCCACGGCGCTGATCGTCACCAACACCACCGTGGGCCCGCTGTACACGGCCAGGCTGACGCAGGCCCTGCAGGCCCACCACAAGCGCGTGCTGTCGGTCGAATTGCCCGATGGCGAAGCCTTCAAGGACTGGCCTTCACTCAACCAGGTCTTCACCACCCTGCTCGAGCACGCCTGCGACCGCAAGACGGTGCTGTACGCCCTGGGCGGCGGCGTGGTGGGCGACATGACCGGTTTCGCAGCCGCCTGCTACATGCGCGGCGTGCCCTTCGTGCAGGTGCCGACCACCCTGCTGGCCCAGGTCGATTCCAGCGTGGGCGGCAAGACCGCCATCAACCACCCGGTCGGCAAGAACATGATCGGGGCGTTCTACCAGCCCCAGCGAGTGATCTGCGACATCGACACGCTCGACACCCTGGCGCAAAGCGAGCTGCTGGCCGGCCTGGCCGAAGTCATCAAATACGGGCCCATCGCCGACGCCGAATTCCTGAGCTGGCTGGAAGCCAACCTCGACGCCTTGCTGGCCCGCGACCGCGCCGCCTTGCGCCACGCCATCCGCCGCTCCTGCGAGATCAAGGCCTGGGTGGTCGGCCAGGATGAAAAGGAAGCCGGCCTGCGCGCCATCCTGAACTTCGGCCACACCTTCGGCCACGCCATCGAAGCCGGCCTGGGCTATGGCGAATGGTTGCATGGCGAGGCCGTGGGCTGCGGCATGGTGATGGCGGCTGATTTATCGGCCCGACTGGGTCTGATCGACCAGGCCACCTCGCTGCGCATCAAGGACTTGGTCGAACGCACCGGCCTGCCTGTGGTGGGCCCGGCCCTGGGCGCCGACCGCTACATCGAACTGATGCGCGTCGACAAGAAAGCCGAGGACGGCGAGATCCGCTTCGTGGTGATCAACCAGTTGGGCACCGCCAGCATGCGGCCCGCGCCTGACGCCATGGTGCGCGAGGTCATCGCGGCGCACACGGCCTGATCAACCGGATTTCTGAGCGGCGGCTTTGCTGGACACGCCCAGCTTGCCTCCTGCGGGCTGCGGCCGTTGGCACAGCGGCGCCCAGAGTTCGATGGCTTGCTCGGGCGTCGTGATCAGTTGTTCACCCTCGTTGGTGACCAATCGGTATTGCTCGAACTTCTTGCCAGCCGTCGAGGCTTCCTTGGCGCTCTGAAGCGCCGCACACGCTGGCGACTGTTCCTTGCTGAAGGACGAGCCCACGCAGGCAGCCAGGACAGCGGCGATGACCACGTGCTTCATGAACAGACTCCTTCATGCTTCAGCCACGGAAAAACGGTAAGACGCCAGCTTGCCCCAACCCGGGCGCCAACGGGGTCACGCGCTGGCGGATGAATGAAGTGTTCAGTGATTCCTGCACAAAGACACTAAGATTTGGAATCCTTGGCTCTCGCATCAAAAGCTCATGTGGTTAGCGCCTTATGCCTCTCACCCCGACCAGTCCAAAGGCCGGCGGCACGCGGAAGCACCCGCCCCCACGCGCAATGACTACCAGCGCGACCGCGACCGCATCGTGCACAGCACGGCTTTCCGGCGCCTGGTCTACAAGACGCAGGTCTTCCTGAACCACGAGGGGGACCTGTTCCGCACGCGCCTGACGCATTCGCTGGAGGTGGCGCAGCTGGGGCGTTCCATCGCCCGATCGCTGGACCTGAACGAGGACTTGGTCGAGGCCATTGCCTTGGCACACGACCTGGGCCACACGCCCTTTGGCCATGCGGGCCAGGACACGCTCAACGAGTGCATGAGCGGCCATGGCGGCTTCGAGCACAACCTGCAATCACTGCGGGTGATCGACGAACTGGAAGAACGCTACCCCGCCTTCAATGGCCTGAACCTGAGCTTCGAGGCCCGCGAAGGCGTGCTGAAGCATTGCTCCCGCAAGAACGCCGAACTGCTGGAAGCGCGCGAACCCAAGGGCATCGGCCACCGCTTTTTGCAAGGCACGCAACCCAGCCTGGAAGCGCAGTTGTGCAACCTGGCCGATGAGATCGCCTACAACGCCCACGACATCGACGACGGGGTGCGCTCGGGCCTGATCACCATTGAGCAGCTGGAAGACGTACCGTTGTTCACCCGCTTCAGGGACGAGACCTTGTCGGAGTTCCCGGAGGTCAAGGGCAGGCGGCTGTTGTTCGACACCATCCGCCGCATGCTGTCGCAGCAGGTCTACGACGTGATCGACGCCACGCGCGATGCCATCACCGAGCACGCGCCCACCTCGGCCGGCGCCGCGCGCCTGTGCCCGTCGCTGGTGCGTTTCAGCCAGCCCATGCGGGAAGCCAGCACACAGCTCAAGCGGTTTCTGTTCAAGGAGTTGTACCGGCACCCGCAGGTCAACGAGACGACGGTCAGGGCCAAGCAGGTGATCGCCGAACTGTTCGCGGCCTATGTCGAGAAGCCCTCAGAGATGCAGCTGGATTTCGCCCAGCGCGAGGACTTGCACCGGTCCGTGGCCGACTACATCGCCGGCATGACGGACCGCTTCGCCATCCGCGAGCACGAACGGCTCACGGGGCAGCGGTTGTTCTGATCAGGCGGCCAGACCCGCGGCGTGCGGGTGCAGGGGCTCCGCGGCCACGGGTTGATCGCCAATGGGCAGGTCGTCGGGGAGCGCAAAGTCGGCGCGCATGACGCGGGCCGCCGTTCGCTCCTTCATCGTGGTCACCACCTTGGTCAGCACCACGCGCATAAAAGCGGCCTTCTCGCGGCCGCATTCCTTGAGCTTGTCGTCCAGGTAAGTGAACTGGTCCAGCGTGAATCGGTGCTCGAACCAGCCCAGGTACCAGAACCAGTCCGTGTAGTACAGCCAGGATTTCTCGTTCAGGGCACGCAGGTGCGTGGGGTCCTGCCAGGCGGTCGCGGCGTGTTCGTAGGGCACCTCGATGATGAAGCGCCCGCCGGTCTTCAACAGCTTCAGGCAGTTGCCCATCAGCTCCGGCAGGTCGGGCACGTGCTCCAGCACGTTGTTGGCGTAGACCGTGTCGGCGCTCTCGGCCTGAAGGCAGACCGGGCCACCATAAGGCGTGGCGGCCTGCACGGGCCAGGTGACCGGCCGGCCCAGGTCCAGCACCAGGTCGGGCTGGGCGCGGTCGAGCACATCGATGTTCAGCCAGCCCGGCTTGTAGTCCTTGCCCGAGCCCAGGTTGATGCGGCTCGGTTGCCAGGCCTCGTGTGGGCGTGACTGCTGGTGCGTGCGGCCATAACCGGCGGCGAAGGCCAGCAGGTCGGCGTAGGCCTCAAGGGGGTCGGCATCCTGGAAGTTCACCAGCCCCTGGATGGCCTGCTCGTAGAAAGCGGGTGTGCAGAACTGCTCGGCGAAGTAGGTGTCCAGTTGGGCATCCTCCAGCCAGATCACGCTGTTCTCGAAGGCGGCATGCGGCCTGGCCAGCGGCGAGCGTTCCGAAATCACCGGCGTGCCCACCGACAGGCAGTGCGACACGCGGGCCTGCTCGAAGCGGCTGCTGGCGTAAAAATGCGCGTTGAACACGGCCTTGGACTGCACGATGATCTGGTCGCGCTCGGGGCCGTAGAGGGGGCTGTCGAACAGGCTGACCTTTACGCCCTGGGCTTCGATGCGGCTGATCATCGAACGGCGGCGCTCGTTCATGCTGCCAATGAACAGCAGGTCGATCGGGCGGTCCTCCAGCGGCAGGAACTCAACTTGCGACACATAGGGCGCATAGAGGAAAGGCACGAGCGGCACGTCATCGGCGTGCGATGAATAGGCGGCCACGTTGTCGGCGTCGTAATCGACCACGGCGGAGCCGGCCAGCAACTGCAGGTAGTCGCGCGAGACGGGCGCACCGCCCTGCCCCAGCTGTTCCAGATTCACGAAGATGCAGCTGTAGCGCTGGCGCAGCGTGGCGTCGAAGCCCAGGTGCGCGCCAAAGACGAAGTTGACCGCGTCGTGCCGCAGGCGGTTTTTTGCCAGGCTCACGTGCGCGCCCATGCGGCGAAACTGGTGGCGGAAGTACCGCGCTT
The DNA here is from genome assembly GCF_050725395.1 of Aquabacterium sp. Taxonomy (GTDB): domain Bacteria; phylum Pseudomonadota; class Gammaproteobacteria; order Burkholderiales; family Burkholderiaceae_C; genus Aquabacterium. Next base: position 32,643 of record NZ_JBOHHL010000008.1, read on the forward strand.
GGTCCAGGAAGCCCAGCGAGTGCACATAGCCACTGGGCTGGACGATGCACAGGTGGATGTGGGGAAGCTGGGTCATGGTGCGTTTCCGTCGGTGAGGGTGATGTGGTCGCAAGGCAGGCCTTGCGACCAACGCTCGGCCATGGCCCGCAGCAGGCGGCCGAAGTCTTGCGTGAAGCCGTGGCTGTCGAACAGGGGCGCGGTTTCGCGCGCCTGGACGAGGTGGTCCCGGATCGACTGGCGCCGGGCCGGGTCGGTGGCCAGTTGCACCACCCGGGTCTCGTAATCGGCCAGGGTGGTGGTGACGAGGTCGGGCAGCCCGACATCGTTCAGCAGGCTGGCGGCCACGCGCGAGGCAAAGGTCTCGCCAGCATAGGTGATCAAGGGCACGCCTGCCCACAAGGCATCGCTGGCGGTGGTGTGGGCGTTGCAAGGCCAGGTGTCGATGAAGATGTCAGCCAGTGCAAGGCGGCTCATGTGCTCCTTGGCACCGACACGGGGCGCGAAGAACAGACGGCTGGGGTCCACACCCCGGGCTTCGGCTTCGGCGCGCAGTTGCGCGGGCGACTGGTCATTCCACTGCAAGAGCCAAAGCACCGAATCAGGCAGTTGGTGCAACAAGCGGCACCAAACATCGAACACGTCCGGTGACAGTTTGAACGGCTGGTTGAAGCCGCACAGCACCAAGGCATCCTGCGGCAGCCCAATTTCCGCGCGGGCACAAGGCTGTGGCTTGGCGCGTTGGCGGTCATTCGGCTGGTAACAGCGCGGCATCAGGGCCAGCTTCTCGCTGTAGCTGCTCGCATGATCAATGGGCGACACGACGGCATCGCCAATGAAATAGTCCATGTAGTCGGCCCCGGTCGTGCCGGGGAAGCCCAGGAAGCTCGCCTGCACCGGTGCCGCGCGGTACCCGAAGATGCCCAGGCGGCAGGCTCGTGTGTGACCCTTGAGGTCGACCAGCACCTCGATGCCGTCATCGCGCACCATCTGAGCGACCTGCAGGTCGCTCAAGGCATCAACTTTGACGAACCTGGTGCAGGCGCGCTTGAGCCGCTCGCGCATGGGGCTGCCGTCTTCCGGACCATGCGAATACATGGTGACCTCGAAGCCAGGGTCGGCGTGCAGGTGTTCGAAGACCTCGGCCATCAGGATGGCGGTGGCGTGCTGGTGGAAGTCTGCCGACACGAAGCCCACGCGCAAGCGTTCGCCCAGGGTCCGGGGCGTCAAGGGCTCGAACGGCTCGGCCATGCGGGCTTGGAAGCGCGCGCATGAGCGGGCAACACGCAAGTGTTCTTGTGGATCGTCCGTGACCGTGACATGCGCGAACACGGACGCCCATGCGCTTGAATCGGCTGGTAGTTTGGCGGCCAGTCCGCGCAGAACCTCCAGATCGGTCCGCGCATGCCGCCAGGAGCAGATCTCGCGCTCGATGAAGGTCAGCAGGCCTTGCGCGGCCAGATCGCCCGGGCCCATGCCCAAGGCCAATGCCGTGCGAAAGCATTCGATGGCCTCTTGCTTGAGGCCGAGCGCATTGAATGACAAGCCAAGACGGTAGTGGGACAGGACATGACCGATGTCCTGCGCCAGCCCTTCGAACAAGGCGCTGATGGCCTGCTCATATTGACTTGAATTGAACAGGGACTCGCCCAGGAGCTGATAGTGCCGCGCCGAGCGCGTCACGTGCTGGGGCAACTGCTGCATCAGCATGGCGCTTTCAGCGTGGCGGTTCTGCAGGTTCAGGGACTCGCAAGCCATCTCGACCGCGGTGACATTGTCAGGCTCCAGCGCGAGGACCTTCATCGCCGTGAGGTGGGCCAGCCTCGGGTCATCGTTCTTCATCTGCGCGCGGGCCAGATTCAAGAGGTACAGGGCATCCTGTGGCTGCCCTTTCACGGCCTTGTCGAAGGCGACCTGTGCCTTGGCCCAGTCACCCGACTTGGCGTATTTCACACCCGACTCCCAATTTTGATGGGCGAGCCTCAAGACCTGGGCCGGATGGCCGTTATGGATCTTGTTCGGAGTTTTGACGGGTTTCTGGTGAATAGCCATGAGGCCGCAGTCTAGAAAGAAGCCTGGAAACCAGCACCCGAAGTAGGCAGCCGCAAGGCGCTCATTTCACCGGATCTAAAAGTTCCTAGACCCTTTCAAAAAAAAACTCAAGTCCCCGCCAGCACGATCCGATAACAAATTCAACGGCCTTCAGATCATCCAGTAAGTAGGCACGTGGTCCGGTTAGCCGGCCGATGGTTCAGGTGGCCAAGCCACTCGGGCAATGCGGTTGACTAGCGTCGGGCAGGCGAGCTGCAGCAGCTGTATCGCTGCACCAATCTTGTTAGGCGCTTTTCCGCCAGCTTTTTTCACCTTAGGAGTACACCATGGCTTCCATCATCAACACCAATCTGAACTCGCTGAACGCTCAGCGCAACACTTCTTCTTCGCAAATGTCGCTGGCCACGTCCATGCAACGTTTGTCTTCCGGTCTGCGCGTCAACTCTGCCAAGGACGACGCCGCCGGTCTGGCCATCGCCGAACGCATGTCTGCCCAAGTCAAGGGCATGAACGTCGCGGTGCGCAACGCCAACGACGGCATCTCCCTGGCTCAAACCGCTGAAGGCGCGCTGGGCAAGGTCGGTGAATCGCTGCAACGCATGCGTGAACTGGCCGTCCAAGCCCGTAACGCCACCAACAGCGACGGCGACAAGGATTCGCTGGACAAGGAATACCAACAACTGTCGAAGGAAATCCAGCGCGTTCTGGGTGGCACGACCTTCAACGGCAAGGCCATCATCGGCAGCGACGCCGACAACCTGACCTTCCAAGTCGGCGCCAACACGACCGAAAACGACGTCATCGAAGTTTCGACCACCAACATGGCGGCCGATGCCAGCATCATCGCCGTGACCACCGACACGACCAACATCATCGACAGCACGACCACGGTCGATGACCTGGCCACCGTGATTGACAACATCGACGATGCCATCGACCGCGTCAACACCGAGCGCGCTGTGTTCGGTGCCACGCAAAACCGCTTCGATTCGGTGATCTCGAACCTGCAAGTCTCGGTCGAGAACCAGACCGCCGCCAAGAGCCGCATCATGGACGCCGACTTCGCCACGGAAACGGCCAACCTGTCCCGTGCCCAGATCCTGCAACAGGCTGGCAACGCGATGATCGCCCAGGCCAACCAGTTGCCCCAGCAAGTGCTGTCGCTGCTGCGCTGATCCAGGTCGCAAAAGAGGGGCTTCGCCCCTGCGTTCCACAGGAGCCACCTTCGGGTGGCTTTTTCTTTTGATTTGAGCCCTTTTTCCTCCTCACATCCTTCGATTGGCCGCTTCAACTCTCCAGAACAATCGGGGCTACAGGTCAAAGCTTTTCAAACAGCATCTTTGGCCAGCTTTCTAGCAGGCCGGCGTGCGCGCCGGGAGTCACAGGATTTCTCAGGAGTGCCCCATGGCCCAGACGATCAACACCAATCTGAATTCGCTGAACGCCCAGCGGAATCTGAACATGTCGCAGACCTCGCTGTCTGTGTCGATGCAGCGTTTGTCTTCGGGCTTGCGCGTCAACTCCGCCAAGGACGATGCCGCCGGCTTGGCCATCGCCGAGCGAATGAACTCGCAAATTAAGGGCATGAATGTCGCAGCGCGAAATGCCAATGACGGTATTTCCCTGGCGCAGACGGCTGAAGGTGCCTTGGGCAAGATCAGTGACGCCCTGCAGCGCATGCGGGAACTGACCGTTCAGGCGCGCAACGCCTCGAACAGCGACAGCGATCGCGACTCGCTGAACAAGGAATTCCAGCAACTGTCCGCAGAAATCGTCCGTGTGTCCGCCGGCACCACCTTCAACGGCAAGCCCATCCTGGCCACCGATGCCGCGCAAGACTTCCAGATCGGGGCCAACACCACGGCCAACGACATCATCACCATCAGCACCACCGACATGACGGCCGATGCGAGCATCGTGGCCGTCACTGGGGGCGTCGGGGGCACTCCGGTCGTGATCGACAGCACGTCCACCACCACCACGCTGGGCGACGTGATCAACGCGATCGACGGCGCCCTGGACCGCATCAACAGCGAACGCGCTGTCTACGGTGCCACGCAAAGCCGTTTCGACGCGATCATCTCGAACCTGCAGGTGTCCGCCGAGAACCAGACCGCCGCCCGCAGCCGCATCATGGACGCCGACTTTGCCGCAGAAACCGCCGCCATGTCACGCGCCCAGATCCTGCAACAGGCCGGCAATGCCATGGTCGCGCAGGCCAATGCCCTGCCCCAGCAGGTGCTCAAGCTGCTGCAAGGCTGATGCCTGAGGGCTCAAGTTCGCGGCAGCTGGTGCCGATACACCTGTGTCGAGCCACGTCGTGTGACTGGTTGAGACGTTTCGTGGGCTGAAGGAGCAACACATGGCAACCACCAGTAGCATCAGTTCCCTTGGCATCGGCAGCGGCCTGCAGGCCAACGAAATCGTGAGCAAACTGGTCGCGCTGGAAAGCCAGCCGATCGTCAACCTGCAAACCGCCTCCGACAAACTGCAAACCAAGATCTCGGCTTATGGCCAGATCCAGTCCGCCGTGTCCAGCGTGCGCGACGCCGCGCGAAAGCTGACGTCGTCCGAACTGTGGGGCAGCACGGCCGCCGCCTCTGCCGACGCCACCGCCGTGAACGCCACCACCGCTGCAGGCGCCCAGGTGGGCACCTATGCCGTGGACGTGACCGCGCTGGCCAAACCGCAATCCACCGTCACCAAGACCTCGCTGGCCTCTGCCACGAGCACCCTCGGTGAAGGCACCCTCACCCTTGAGCTGGGCACCTGGGGCGCCGGCAACAGCTTCACCGGGAAGTCAGGGGCCACGCCGGTCACCATCAATGTCGCCGCCACGGACACCCTGGCCAATATCCGCGACAAGATCAACAGCAGCAATTCAGGCGTCAAGGCTTCGATCATCACCGACTCGTCGGGCGCGCGCCTGGTCATGCAATCGGCCACCACGGGCGAGGCGAATGGCTTCCGCATCACGGCGGCCGACAACGATGGCGACAACGCGAACGACGCCGGTCTGTCGGCCCTGGCCTACGATCCCGCGAACACGACCGCTGGCACGAACCTGAGCCAGCCTGCGTCGGATGCGATGGCCACGATCAACAACGTGCCCGTCAAGTCGGCCACGAACACGCTGAGCGAAGTGGTCTCGGGCCTGACGATCACCTTGAGCAAGGTGACGAGCAACCCGCCCACCATCACCACCGGCCCGATCAACATCACGGTCAGCCAGGACACTGCGGCCATCACCAAGGCCATCACGGATTTCGCCACCGCGTATTCGTCCATGGCCAGCCTGGTGAAATCGAACACCAAGTACGACGAGGCCACCAAGAGTGCCGGCACCCTGCAGGGCGACAGCGGAGCCTTGAGCGTGCAGAACCAGTTCCGTTCCATCCTGGGCAGCAGCTCGGACGCCTCCGGAACTTTCAAGACCCTGTCGTCGGTAGGTCTGGAAATCCAAACCGATGGCACGGTCAAGGTCAATAGCACCAAGCTGACCAGCGCCTTGGGCAACCTGACCGAGGTCAAGAAAATGTTCATGAACTCGGACTCGGTCGATTCGACCAAGGACGGCATCATGACCCGCTTGCGGGTGCTGAGCGACAACCTGTTGGGCAGCGAAGGCATCATCACCTCGCGAACCAGCGGCCTGCGCCAGTCGATCACCGACAACAGTGCCCGGCAAGAAAGCTTGCAGAACCGTGTCGACCTGTACGAGAAGCGACTGAAGGCCCAGTACACCGCACTTGACACGATCATGGCGGGGCTGTCCAGCCAAGGCAACTACGTGTCGCAGATGATCAACTCGCTTAACAGCAGCAGCAGTTAACAATAATGTAGATTTCCTCTCATTAAAATCAAGGAGTTGCAGCATGTCAGAAAAAAAAGAAAGTTCCCAAGCCATGGGACAATCAAGAGCGAGTTTTTGGGCTTCCAGCTTAATATTAATGGCATTGATCTTAAATACCTCGACTGTCAATGCTGCAATGCCGGTCAGCATAACTTCGGGCGACAATTACAATTGTGCATTGACGACTGCGGGTGGCGTTAAATGCTGGGGCATTAACACCTACGGCCAGTTGGGAAATGGCAATACGATAGCGTCAAGCACGCCAGTCGATGTGATTGGCCTCACGAGCGGAGCTAGTTTTATCAAAGCAGGTGCTTATCACGCTTGCGCCATTTTGGCGTCTAATGGATCAGTTAAATGTTGGGGCCGCAACCACCTTGGTCAACTGGGTAATGGGACCAAAGATACTGCCAACCCCGTCACAACGCCAGTGACAGTCAGTAACTTGACCGGGGCGGTGTCCTTGGCCATCGGCGCATACCACACCTGTGCCATGCTATCGACTGGCAGTGCCAAATGCTGGGGTGATAACGCCAACTCCAAGTTTGGAAATGGCAACACAATTTCCTCACTGATCCCTGTTGATGTTCCCGGTTTGAGTGGGGTGGCGGGTATTACTGCGGGGCATTCTCACACTTGCATTTGGACAACGGGACAATCCGGCAAGTGCTGGGGCTATAATGCCAACGGCCAACTTGGCACAGGGGATCTTGCCAGTGCAAGCACAAAAACCGATGTGGTTAACCTGAGCAATGTTGTTTCCATGTCAGCCGGACAATATCACACTTGCGCACTCACGACAGTTGGCGAAGTGAAATGCTGGGGATTAAATACCAACGGCCAAGTAGGCATTGTTGGTGGGGTGAATGGAAATGTTGTCTCGCCAACCACCGTCACTGGTTTAGCAAACGGTGTAGTTGCATTGGCACCTATGGCAAATATAGGCAATAGCAGTTGTGCCGTACTCTCCAATGGTGAGGCGAAATGCTGGGGATTAAATAATAATAAGCAGTTAGGACTTGGCACCTCCGACAACGCAAGTAAGTTCGCACCAGTTAGCGTTGCGGGCTTGCCAGGCGCAGTAAGTTCAATTTCAATAGGAACAGCCAGTGCATGCGCTTTGGTCCAAGCAGGCGTTCAATGCTGGGGGGCAAATGGGGGGCAGCTAGGAAATGGCTCAACAGCATCTATCCAGATCCCTGTGGCAGTTGTCGGATTGTTTGGAAGCGCGCCTCCGACAACGCCTGAACCTATCAGCCCGATCACTTCACAAACGCCAACCTATGTCTGGAAAGCAATTCCCGGCGCTAGCGACTATCGAATCAATGTCAATGGAAGCATTGCAAGTTATAGCGCTGCGCAATCAGGTTGCGAGGGTGGAGTTGGTCTATGCCGGATTGTGGGTATGCCACTGACCGCAGGCGTCTACACCTGGTACGTTCAAGGTTACAACAGCTATGGCAACGGTCCATGGAGCAGCGGCACAAATTTCGGACTGTAAGTATTGGCTTTAGCCTGCTGAAGTAACAAATCCTGCCCTGCCTCCGGCAGGATTTCACACATCCTTCCCTATCCCCCTAAAGACCTCGCCGTAGGTGCCGAAACCCATGTTGAATGGGTTTTTTGTGCAATTCTTGAGCAGTATCGGGGGCAATATCATGGCTTCAATCTCCATCGCGGGGACGGGCAGTGGCATTGATGTCAATTTGTTCGTCACACAGCAACAACTGACGGTTGAAAAATCATCGGCTGAGCCAACACGGACGACAACGGCGACCCCAAGCGAGACTGTTCAGCCCAACCTGTCGCCCCTCGGCAAGCTGCAAGGCGCCGAGTCCAGTTACGCGGGAGCGGCCCAGAAGCTGGCCGAAGACATGAGCTGGGCCAACGTCCTGGCCCAATCCAGCCAGCCCTTGGCCGTGTCGGCCTCCAGCGATGGCACCGCCGTGGCCGGCGACTACAGCGTCGAAGTCAGCTCGCTGGCCTCCGCCCAAAGCACCTCCTCAGCCTCGTTTTCCGGCTTCGGCACCGTCATCGGACTGGGGACCCTGCACATCGAACTGGGCGGCTTGAACAGCTCGCAAACGGCTTTTTCCACCAACCCGAATTGGCCCAAGGCGGACGTGCGCGTCGGTCCGCACGACAATTCGCTGGAACGGATCCGGGACAAGATCAACGCCGCTGGCGTGGGGGTCGTGGCCTCCGTCATCAGTGACGCCACGGGCACGCGGCTGGTGTTGCGTTCGACCTCCACCGGCGCCGACAACGGCTTCAAGGTGTCGGCCTCCGGCGAGGGTGGCAAGCCACCCAGCCCCGACCTGGCCGCCCTGGGTTTCGACCCCGCCATGGCCCAGCAACAGCAAAGCACCCAGCAAACCCAAGCGGCGAGCGACGCCAAGGCCAAGATCGATGGCGTGGAGGTGGCATCGTCCACCAACACCGTGGCCGATGCCGTGCAAGGTGTGAGCTTCAAACTGGGCAAGGTCACCGACGGGCCGGTCAAGGTGTCGGTGGGCATCGACCAGGACATGCTGAAAAAGTCGATCACCGAGTTCACCAAGTCTTACAACGAACTGAATGCCCTGGGTCAGCCGCCCTTGGCACCCACACAGCGCCTGGCCGAGATCGGCATCGCCCAGGACGCCAGTGGCGCCTTGCAGATCGACGACGCCCGGCTGGACAAGGCGCTGCGCAACCAGACCGAAAAGGTCAAGGACGTGTTCGCTGAAGCGCGGGACCTGGCCTCCACCGCCAAGGCCCAGGAGACCCCGCCCGCGCACGGCACGGACCAGCCTGCGGCCTCCTATGCCCAGAAGCTGCTGGACCAGTACAAATCGCTGGAATCCAGCGAGGTGGCCGCGCACTGATTTTTTCGCGTGGGGAAACAGCGGCCAAAACGCCCCCATTTCGCGCATTCAGGATGGCGTTTCAGGTTCAAGCTGATCAGGGATGTGTCGATAAATAGCTCAACGCTGATCGCAGCATCTTCCGAGAGTCATTTCAGATGTACGCCACCCTCACAGCCTCTTCCACCAACGTCTTTGGTCCCCGCGCCTCAGGCAACATGTACCGCCAGATCGGCCTTGAAACCGGTGTGAGCGGCGCCTCGCCGCATCAATTGATCGGCATGTTGCTCAACGGTGCGCTGGAAGCCATCGCCCAGGCACGCGGTGCCATCAAGTCCAAGAACGTCGAAGCCAAGTGCAAGGCCATCAGCAAGGCCGTGAGCATCGTCGACGAAGGCCTCAAGGCCAGCCTGGACCTGAAGTCCGGTGGTGAACTGGCCGCCAACCTGAACGACCTTTACGCCTACGTCACCCAACGCCTGACGTACGCGAACCTTCATTCGAACGACGAGACCCTGGAGGAATGCGCGAACCTCCTCGGCCCATTGCGCGATGCCTGGGGCTCCATCAGCTCCAGCAACGTCGACCAAGCGCGCACCACCAACCTTTGAGAAGGGGTTCCGCCCATGAATGCCCCAGAACTGATCACCGCCACCGACGAAGACATCCAAGCAGGAAGCCTTTTGAGTTACTACGAAGCCATCGAAACCGCCAGCCACGACATGCTGGAAGCCGCCCGCTCGGGTGATTGGGACACCGTGGTCCGCCTTGAAGGTGCCTGCGCCGTGCTCATCTCCCAGCTCAAGCACGCCGCCGACCAGTACCCACTGGGTGCCACCGAGCGCGCGCTCAAGAGCCGCATCATGCAGCGCATCCTGGTCAACGATGCCGAGATCCGCCACCTGGCCGAACCCTGGATCAACGACCTGAGCAAGATGATGGGCAGCAAGTCGGATCCCTCACAAATGCATTGACCAAGCAAAGCGGCAATGGACGACTATCGAATCACCTCGGCCATTGAAGTCGACGACTACCTCAAGCGTCTGCTCAATGCCAATGCCCTGATGACGCTGAGCGGTCCCGGCGGGACCAGCTACACCACCATGCTGTGGGCGGTCGATTCGACGCGCGGCATCGTGTGCTTCAGCGCCGAGACCGGTGACACCCGCCTGCAAGCCCTCCTCGAAACCGAGGAAGTGGTGGCGGTGGGGTACCTGGACAGCATCAAGCTCCAGTTCGACCTGGATGGCGTGGTGCAGGTGCACGGCAATGGCACGGTTGCCCTCAATGCACAGTACCCGCGCACCCTGTACCGCTTTCAGCGGCGCTCCAGCTTCCGGGTCAAGCCGCTGGTCAGCAGCACGCCGGTGGCCCACATGCGCCACCCCGCCCTGCCCGACATGCAACTCGATTTGCGCGTGCTCGACATCAGCCTGGGCGGCGTGGCGCTGTTTTTGCCGCACAACGTGCCCATGGTCTCGCCCGGCGTCAAGATCGGCCAGTGCTTCCTCGACCTGGACTCGGACACCCGGCTGGAGATCGGCCTGGTCATCCACCACGTCAGTGTCATCAACCCGGAATCCCAAGGCGCCCGCCTGGGTTGCGAGTTGATCAACATGAACAACGCCACCGAGCGCGCGCTGCAGCAGTACGTCAACCAGACCGAGAAAAGGCGCTTGGCCCTGGCCATGAGCCAGGACTGATCGACCCAGGCAGGCCGTCGGCGCTCCGGCGCTGATAGCATCGCCGGATGACTGCCTCCGACACTTCCCCTTCGGCTTGGGTGATCGCCACCCGCGAAAGCCGCCTGGCCCTTTGGCAGGCCGAACACGTTCGCGACCTGCTCCAAAGCCGTTTCCAACGCACCGTTTCCCTGCTGGGCATGACGACCCGTGGTGACCAGATCCTGGACCGCTCCCTGTCCAAGGTGGGCGGCAAGGGCCTGTTCGTCAAGGAACTGGAAGTGGCCCTGGAAGAAGGCCGTGCCGACCTGGCCGTGCACTCCCTGAAAGACGTGCCCATGGAGCTGCCCGAGGGCTACGTGCTGGCTTGCGTGCTGGAACGCGAAGATCCGCGCGATGCCTTGGTCTCCAACGACTTCGCCGGCCTGGACGCCTTGCCCCAGGGCGCCGTGGTGGGCACCTCCAGCCTGCGCCGCCTGACGCAATTGCGCGCCCTGCGGCCCGACCTGAAGATAGAACCCCTGCGCGGCAACCTCGACACCCGCCTGCGCAAGCTGGACGAAGGCCACTATGCCGCCATCATCCTGGCCGCCGCCGGGCTCAAGCGCCTGGGCTTGGCCAAACGCATCCGCCAGGTCATCGAGCCCGAGGTGATGCTGCCCGCCGCCGGCCAGGGCGCGCTGGGCATCGAAGTGCGGCTGGACCACCCGGACCTGCTCTCCCCGCTGGCCACCCTGGCCCACACGCCCACCTGGCTGGCCACGCTGGCCGAACGCGCTGTTTCCCGCGCCCTGGGCGGCAGTTGCTCCATGCCCTTGGCCGCCTACGCGCAATGGACGCCCTCGGAGGCGGCCGCCCCCGGCACCATGGCCTTGCGTGCCTTGCTGGGCCATCCCCACCAGAACAGCCAGGTGCGGGCCCAGGTGTCGGGGTCACCGACCACGCCGGCCGACGCCGAAGCCCTGGGCCAGGAGGTGGCCAGGCAGCTCAAGGCCCAAGCCGGCCCCGATTGGCTGGCCGCGCTGGTGGCCTGAGCGGCGCATGCGCCTGCTGGTCACCCGTCCGGAACCCCAGGCCAGCGCCTGGGTGGGTCAATTGCGCGCGCAGGGTGTGGACGCCCACGCCCTGCCGCTGATCGCCATCCGGGGCCCCGCCGACCCGGCACCCGTGCAGGCCTTGTGGCACCAACTGCAACAGGCGCGCTTGCTGATGTTCGTGAGCCCCAGCGCCGTGGAATGGTTTTTCCGCCTTCGGCCCGAAGACGCCCTGTGGCCCGAAGGCACGCTCGCCGCCGCCCCCGGCCCCGGCACGGCCCGTGCACTGGCGAAAACCGCCCAGGACGCAGGCTTGACGCTGCCCCCCGTCATCTGCCCTGACGAGGACGCTGCCCAGTTCGACTCCGAAACCCTGTGGCCCTTGTTGGAAGCACTGGATTGGGCAGGCCAGTCGGTCTGGACGATCAGCGGCGGGGACCGCCAGGATGCCAAAGGCCGCGCCTGGCTTGGCGGGCAATTGCGCGCGCGCGGCGCCACGGTCGCGCCCTTGCTCACCTACCAGCGCAGCCCGGCCACCTGGGGGCCCGGCGAACAGGCCCTGGCCCTGGCCGCGATCCAGCAGCCGCCGCAGCACCGCTGGCTGTTCAGCAGTTCCGAAGCCATCGAACACCTCATGGATACCCTGGCCCCCGGTCAATCCTGGCAGGCCGCCACGGCCTTGGCCACGCACCCCCGCATCGCCGAGCGGGCCCGCCTGGCCGGTTTTGGGCAAGTCATCGACACGCGCCCCACGCCCGAGGCAGTGGCGGCCACACTACGCGCGGAATCCGCCCCCGCCCGCGTCGATACAATGAATCCATCGTGAGCGAAACCAACGCCGTCCTCCCCCCCGAACCCGACTACCAGCCCGTGCCCACCTCGGACTGGGTGCGCTGGGCCGTGCTGGTCCTCAGCGCCGTTTGCGTGGGTGGCGCCTGGCTGGCCTGGACCACCCAGAAAAAGGTCGATGCGCTGGAGCAAGAACTGGTGCGCCGCCAGCAAGACAGCCAGGTCCAATCCGCCGAAGCACGCGTGCTGGCCAAGCAGGCCCAGGATGTGTCTCGCGAGGCCGCCGCGCGAACCGCCTTGCTCGAAGGCCGCCTGGCCGAAGTCACCTTGCAACGCAGTCAGGTCGAAGACCTCATCAAGTCGATGTCCCTTTCGCGCGACGAAAACCTGGTGGTGGACGTCGAGGCCGCCTTGCGCGTGGCAGTGCAGCAGTCGGCCCTGACCGGCAGCGCCGAGCCTCTCATCGCCGCCATGAAATCTGCCGAAGACCGCATCAGCCGCGCACGCCAGCCGCGCCTGGACGGCGTGCGCCGCGCCCTCGCCAAGGACCTCGACCGGATCCGGTCGACGCGGGTCGCCGACCTGGCATCGCTCACCATCCGCCTCGACGAGGCCATCCGCCTGGTCGATGAGCTGCCGCTGATCAGCCAGCCCGTGGACGAGGCGGGCCGCGCACTGGCGCGCCCAGCGCCGCCCGCCCCCAAAGGCAAGGCCGCACAACGCGCCAGGCAGGCCGCCAGCGCCCCGTCCAGCGCAGAAGCCCCGGCATCACCCGAAACGCCCCTGGGCGACCAGTTGATCCAATGGGGGCAGCTCACCGCCCGCAACGCCTGGCAGGAAGCGCAGGCCCTGGTCCGCATCACCCGGATCCGCCAGCCCGAAGCCATCCTGATCACGCCCGAGCAGTCTTTCTTCCTGCGCGAGAACCTCAAACTGCGCTTGCTGAACGCCCGGCTGGCGCTGCTCAGCCGGCAATCGGCCTCGGCCGTGGCCGATGTGAACGTGGCCCAGGCCGCCCTGGGCAAGTACTTCGACACCCAATCGCGCAAAACCCAACTGCTGCAAAGCCTGCTGGCCGACGTGGCCACGCAGAGCCCCCAATCCCTGGTGCCGCGTCCGGACGACACGCTGGCCACCCTGGCGGCCATCGCTGGCGGGCGCTGAGCAGGCATGCGCACCATCGTCTGGCTCCTGTTGCTGGCGGTCGTGGCCGTCGTGGCCGCTTCCGGCCTGGGTGGCAACGATGGCCTGGTCAGCATCTACTGGCTGGGCTGGCGCACCGACCTGTCGTTCAACCTCTTCGTGATCGGCATGGTGTTGCTGTTCCTGGCCATCTATTCCACGATCCGCGGCCTGGACTCCTTGATCGGACTGCCCGAGCGCGCCAAGCGCTGGCGCCTGATGCAACGCGACCGCGCCGCCCAAACCGCCCTGCGCGAAGCCTTGGCCCTGTACCTCGCGGCCCGTTACACGCGCGCCCACCGGGAAGCCCAGCGCGCCATCGCCATTCAGGCCGACACCCCAGACCTGGCCTTGGACGCCGAGTTCACCGCCCTGGCCCACCTGCTGTCCGCGGGCAGCCTGCACCGCCTGCAGGATCGAAAACACCGTGACGAACACCTTCAGCGCGCCCTTGACCTGTCCCTGTTGACGCGCCGCCCGCGCGCCACCGAAGAGGGCGCCCGCCTGCTGGCCGCCGAGTGCGCCATCGACGACCGCGATGCCTCGCGCGCCCTGCGCGACCTGGCCGACATGCCGCCCGGCGTGGCCCGCCGCACCCAGGCTCTGCGCTTGAAACTGCAGGCCGCCCGATTGGCGCGCCAGCCCCTGGAAGCCCTCAAGACCGCACGGCTCCTGGCGAAGCACCAGGGCTTCACCGAAGGCGCAGCCGAAGGCCTGCTGCGCATCCTGGCCACCGAAACGCTCGAAACCGCCCGCGATGCCGAGCAACTGCGCAAGATCTGGCAGCAACTGGACCCGGTCGACCGCCGCGATCCCATCGTGGTGGCACGTGGCGCCACCCGCATGGCCGAACTGGGCGCCCCGACCGAAGCTCGCCAATGGCTGGCCCCTCTGTGGGACCAGATCAGCCGGCAGACACCGGAAGCCACCGATGCCCTGGCCCGGGCCCTGTCGAACAGCCTGTTGGGCCTGGAAGCCGAATGGCTGCCTCGCCTCGATGCCGCCACGCCCACCGCCCTGCGCAGCGCGGGCCTGGCGCTGGCCGTGGGCCTGGCCTTGGCCGAACGACAACTCTGGGGCAAGGCCCGCAGCCTGCTGCTGTCGGCGGCCAACGACCTGCAGCTCGACAGTCACCGCCGCCGCCTGGCCTGGACCCGACTGGCCCAGTTGGCCGAGCAGGAGCACCGTGCCGACGAGGCCGCGCGCTTCTACCGGTTGGCCGCCCTGGCCGACGCCTCATGAACGAGAAATTCATGGCAAATATTTTGGCCTTTCTTGACAGCTCATCCAAATTGATGCTACATTAATGGTCTTGGCGGCTGTAGCTCAGTTGGATAGAGTACTTGGCTACGAACCAAGGGGTCGTGGGTTCGAATCCTGCCAGCCGCACCAGAAATGACGAGGGTCAGCAAGTGAAAACTTGCTGACCCTTTAGTCTTTCTGGGCCTCGAATTCAAGTGGCGCACCGCTCTGCCGATAACGACGCATCGAGTCATTGCACACGGCGCCCATGAGGTCAAAACCATTTCCGCTTCTGAGTTTCAGAACGCACATCGCGATTGTTTTCGGTGCGCTGGTCATCGTCGTGGCCGCTGCCCTCACCTTCGCCCTGGGCCAGATGCTGACGACCCAGATCCAGCGCGACACCGGGGGCGCCCTGAGCGTGATCGCCAAGAATGCCTCCCAGATGTTGGCGGACGGCCTTTTTGACCGCAGCCGCGAGGTTCAGGTCCTGACCGAATCCGCCGCCATCTGGAGCGAAGGCCTGGACGGCCCCGAAGTGGCGCAGACCCTGGCGCGCAGCCAGGCGATGCGGCCCAACAGCCTCTGGATCGGCGTGGCCGACACCGAAGGGGTGGTCAAGTCGGCCACCGGCGGGCTGCTGCTGGGCAAGAACGTCAAGGAACGGCCCTGGTTCGCCGCGGGCATCCAACGCAATTTCGTGGGCGATGTCCACGCCGCCAAACTGCTGGCGTCTCTGCTACCGCGCTCTGCCACCGGCGAGCCCTTGCGCTTCGTGGACTTCGCTGCCCCGATCAAGGTCGGCGGCAAGGTGGTGGGCGTGCTGGGCGTCCACGGCAGCTGGGATTGGGCACGTGACGTGGTGGAGTCGCTCTACCCCGCCAACGCCAAGGCCCGCGAACTGTCGGCCTTCATCTTCGACCGTTCTGGCGCCGTCATCTATGCACCACAAGGCAAAACCGCCGACTACGCGGAGGCTGGCATGCGCCTGCCCGTGAGCCTGCCCATCGCGCCCAGCCAAGATGGCGGGGAGCACCCGGCCTCGGTGATCAAGTGGCAGGACGGCAAGGAATACCTGACCGCCATCGTCCGCGTGAAGGCGCGCAGCGTGGCCAGCGACATGGGCTGGTACGTGGTGGTGCGCGAGCCCGTCGAGATCGCCTTCGCCGACAGCCACGACGCCATGCTGCGCAGCCTCATCGTCGGACTCGCGATCGCCTTCGTGGCCGGCGTGATGGCCTGGATGGCCGCTGGCCGCCTCAGTGACCACCTGACCACCATGGCCAAGTCGGCCCGCGACGTGGAGATGGGCCTGCCCGGCGCCTCCATCGCCTTGCTGGACAGCAGCGCCGAAGTGCACGCGCTGTCGACCGCGCTCAACAGCATGACGCGCCGGCTGATCACGCTGAACGAGCAGATGGAAGACAAGGTCAAGCTGCGAACGCAGGAACTGGAAGCGGCCAACCGCGAACTCGACCGCCAATCCCGCAGCGACCACCTGACTGGCGTGCTGAACCGCCGGGGTTTCGAAGCCCAGCTCAAGATCGCCTTGTCTTCGGCCCGGCGCCGCAACAGCCCATTGAGCGTCGTCATGGTGGACCTGGACCACTTCAAGCAGGTCAACGACACGCACGGACACGACGTGGGCGACCAGGTCATCCGCCACTTGTCGGACACCATGCGCCAGCGCGTGCGGGACTCCGACATCGTGGCCCGCCTGGGTGGCGAGGAGTTCATCGTGATGTTGCCCGACACCGATGCCAAGGGCGCTCAGATCCTGGCCGAGGAACTGGTCAAGGTCGTGGCCTCGCGGCACACGCCCATCGCCGGCCAGGTGACCATCAGCGCGGGCGTCTCGCAACTGGACATCAAGCAGGAAGACCTGGCCGAGATGCTCAAAGGCGCCGACGAGGCCCTCTACGTGGCCAAGCGTTCGGGCCGCAACCAGGCCGTGCTGCACGACGCCAATGCGCTGGCATCCATGGCCTGACCTGCTGGGCCATCAATTGCCGAGGTAGTCGCGCTTGCCGATCTCCACGCCGCCATGGCGCAGGAGGTTGTAGGCGGTCGTCACGTGGAAGAAGAAGTTGGGCAGCACCTGCTCGGTCAGGTAGGCCTGGCCTTTGTACTTGACGGTGCCGCTGCTGCGCGTGATCTCGATGTCCTTGTCTTCGCTGCCATCCACCTGCTCGGGCTTGAAGGTCGACAGGTAGTCCACCGTCTTGGCGATGCGCGCCTGCAGTTCGGCGAAGCTGGCTTCGTTGTCTTCGAAGCGCGGGATCTCGGCACCAGCCAGGCGCGAAACGCCACCCTTGATCATGTCGCCGGCGATCTGTACCTGGCGGCTCAGGGGAAACATGTCCGGGAAGATGCGCGAATTCAGCAGCGCGGTTTCGTCGATCTTGCGGGCTTCGCAATGCGCGGCGGCCTTGCCCAGGATGGCCGACAGGTTGTTCAGGAGGCGGATGGCCACGGGCACGCTGGCCGAGTACATGGAGATGGACATGTTGTGCTTTCAAGGGGGTGGGGAAGAAGCGCATTACACCTCAGCTCTTGAAATCCTGCAGGCGGCCTCTATCTCCTGCAACGGACGCGCACCGCGTCACCTCATTTGCCAACAGGAGATAGCCATGTACCCATCACTGCAAAGCTTCCCGAGCGGCGTCTTCGGCGACTTCGAGCGCCTGCGCCGTGAACTGGACGATGTCTTCGGCCTGGGCACCGCGCCGACCAGCATACGGTCAGCCGGCCCGGGCGCGTTTCCCGCCATCAACGTGGGCCACACCCCCGCCAGCGTCGAGGTCTATGCATTTGCACCTGGCATCGACCCCGACAAGGTGGAAGTGACGCTGGACCGCGGCGTGCTGATCCTGTCGGGCGAACGCCCGTCCTCCTTGCCCGAGGGCAGCGACCAGCAACCCGTCGTCAGCGTCTACAGCCGCGAGCGCCTGAGCGGCCGCTTCAAGCGCGCCATCAGTCTGCCGGACGACGTCGACCCCGAGCGGGTCACGGCCACCTACCGTGACGGCGTGCTGCACATCAGCGTCGGCCGACGCGAAGCCGCCCAACCCAAGCGCATCACCATCCAGTGAAAACCACAGGAGACCCCACCATGAGCACCGAAGTCACCAAACCATCCTCCGATCAAGCCACCCGCGCCATGGTGCCCCGCGTGGACGTGCTGGAAGACCAGACCGGCATCACGCTCCTGGCCGACTTGCCGGGCGTGGCCAAGGATCAGCTCGAGTTGAAGGTGGACGGCGACACCCTGCTGATCGAAGGCAGGGTGGGCGGCCTGGCAACCGAAGGGCTGGAGCCCACCTATGCCGAAGTCCGGCTGCCGCTGTACCGCCGCTCCTTCACCCTCAGCCGCGAGCTGGATTCGACGCGCATCGAGGCCAACCTGAAGCACGGCGTGCTGAACCTGCGCATTCCCAAGCAGGCGCACGCGCAACCACGGCGCATCCCGGTCCAGGTCAACTGATCGCCGGGAGTGGGACAATGGCGGGGTTTCCTCCAACCTCGCCAGAAAGTCAGCACGATGCCCATCCAGTGGTTTCCCGGTCACATGAACCTGACCAAAAAAGCCATCAGCGAACGCATCAAGGAAACTGACGTCGTGATCGAGCTGCTGGACGCCCGCCTGCCGGGCTCCAGCGCCAACCCCCTCTTGCACCAGCTGACGGGCCACAAACCCAAGCTGAAGATCCTCAACAAGCAGGACCTGGCCGACCCGGCGCGCACTGAAGCATGGCTGGACCACTACAACGCCCAGCCCGACACCCGCGCCATTCCCTTGGATGCGTCAGAGACTGCGCCGGCCCAGCGCCTGATTCAGGCCTGCCGAGCCCTGGCGCCTTCGCGCGGCGGCATGGCCAAGCCTTTGCGCGTGATGATCTGCGGCATCCCCAACGTGGGCAAGTCCACCCTGATCAACACGCTGACGGGCAAGAAGGCCACCAAGACGGGCGACGAGGCCGGCATCACGAAGATGGAACAGCGCATCGCGCTGGCGCAAGACTTCTACCTCTTCGACACGCCGGGCATGCTCTGGCCCAAGATCATCGTCGAGAAGAGCGGCTACAACCTGGCCGCCAGCGGCGCCGTGGGCCGCAATGCCTACGATGAAGAAGAAGTGGCGCTGGAGCTGATCAACTACCTGCGCCAACACTACGCGCCCTTGCTGGAAGCGCGCTTCAAGCTCAGCGACACCAGCGCCCTGCACGACGAAGAACTGCTGACCGAGATCGGCCGCAAGCGCGGCGCGGTGCTGGGCGGCGGCCGCATCAACCTGCAAAAGGCCGGCGAGCTGGTGCTGACGGATTTCCGCTCGTCGATCATGGGCCGCATCACGCTGGAAACGGTCGATGAATTCCAGGCCTGGTGGGCAGCCGGCATGGCCATCGAGGCCGAAAAGGCCGCGAAGAAGAACAAGCGCAAGAAGGGCACCCGCGAAGCGCAAGCCGAGATCGACGCTGACGAGACCGACGCCGAGCCGGACGGTGAATGACGGACGCGGTGTTCAAACCCAAGGGCCTCACGCCCACGGCCGAGCAACTGGCCATCCAGCTTGAACGCCATCGTCATGTGGTCGTCGAGGCCAATGCCGGCGCGGCCAAGACCACCACGCTGGCCCTGCGCCTGGCCCAGGCTTTGGCGCGCGGTGCCAGCCTCGACCACATCCAGGTGTTGACCTACACCGAAGCGGCCGTCACGTCCCTGCGCCTGGCACTCGACCGCATCGGCATCGCCGCCGCCGTGCGCAACAAGCTGCGCATCCAGACCTTCGACCAGTTCTGCGCCGACCGCCTGGCCAGCATCGAAGGCCCCGGTGTGACCCGCTACACCGCGCCCGAGCAGCTCAAGCCCCACGTGCTGCAGGCCATTGACCGCGTGCTGTCCAACCAGGACGAACGCCACCGCGACGAGTTCACCATCGAAGGCTCGGGCGAAGGCAGCGTGGAAGGCCTGCTGGCCTCCTTCGCGCGCCTGAAGGGCACGCTGCAGTTGACCCTGGAAGCCCCCGACCAACCCTTGACACCGGCCCTGGCCAGCGAACTGGGCCACGACTACCTGACCCTGCGCGTGTTCTGGGCCTACGAACACATTCGCCGCGGCGGCCACCCCGACCGCCACGCCTTCCGCGCGCCCGACGACGCCACCCACGACCTGGCCAAGCTGCTGCTGAGCGAAGATGCCCTGCTGGAAGGCGAGCACCCCGTGGCCCTGGGCCTGCACCTCATCCTGCTGGACGAGATGCACGACACCAACCGCGCCATGTTCACGGTGCTGCAACAGGTGCTGCGCGAGAATCCTGCCGCCTTCATCGGCTTTGGCGACCGCGACCAGGTGATCCACGCCACCGCCGGCGCCGATGCGCGCTTCATGGGCGAGGCCTTCGACCGCGAAATCGGCACCGCCCAGCGCCTGCCTTTGAACAGCTCTTACCGCTTTGGCCCGGCCTTGGCGCATCACGTGGGCCGCCTGTCGGTCAAAACCTATTTGTCGCAAAGCGCGCGCGGCACCACCGTGAACGTGGTGCGCTGTGAGCAGGCCAAGGAAGTGCACTGGCACATCGCCCAGGCCATCCGCCACCGCGAGGGTCTGGGCGCCGATTCACCGCTGTCAGAAACCGCCATCCTGCTGCGCCAGCCCCACCAGTCGGTCGAGCTGGAAAACCACCTGCTGGACCAGGGCCTGGACTACCGCACCGCCGGCTTCGACCCCTACCTGATGCGGCCCGAGGTGCTCTTCGTGCGCGGCCTGATGGCCCATGCCCGCGAAGAGTTTCCCGCCATCGAGGACGTGGACACGCGCATGCGCATCCTCCAAGCCCTGCTGCTGTTCTGCGGCTCCTTCGTGGAGTCCGACAGCACTGACCACGACAAGCGGCAAAAGGACGAACTGGCCGCCATCAAGGAAGTGGCCAAGCAGCCCGGCCTGGCACCGCACTTCGTTCAGAACCAGGTGCTGCGCAACGCGCCACCCCACATCCGCGGCCTCATCTACGACGCGCTGGACGTGATCCGCGCCAACGCCACCGACCTGCTGCTGGCGCGCTTCACCGAAGCGCTGGCGCCGCAGCGCCTGGCCGCCCGGGTCATGGTGCGTGCCGACGACATCGAACAGGTCAGCGCCAACGTCCGCGGCCTGATCCAGTCGGCCGCCACCTTCGACAACGTCGAGTCTTTCTTCCGGGCGATGAATGCGCGTGAAGTGCGCCAGAAATCCATGCGCAGCAAGCATTGCGTGCTGTTGTCGAGCATCGAAGCCGCCAAGGGCCTGGAGTTCGAGCACGTCATCATGCCCGGCCTGAACAAGGGCGAATTCGCCGTCGGCGGCAACACCACCGACAACCGCAACCTGCTGTACGTGGGCATGACCCGCGCCAAGAACCGGCTGACCATCCTGTACGACGGCGCCCGCCCCAGCAAATACCTCATCGACGCCGGGCTGATCTAGCTCACCGGCTTGGAAAGGGCATTCCCCAAGGCACGAAGGTGACAGTGGCAATGGCGTGCATTTCGCACACCCGTGTGATGATGTCGGACTGGATCCACCTGAAAAGACACCATGGCCTCACCCCAAGACCACATCAGCATGGCGCTGTTCTGCGACTTCGAGAACGTTGCCCTCGGCGTGCGCGATGCGCAATACGACAAGTTCGACATCAAGCGCGTGCTCGAACGACTGCTGCTCAAAGGCAGCATCGTCGTCAAGAAGGCCTACTGCGACTGGGAGCGCTACAAGGGCTTCAAGGCCACCATGCACGAGGCCAACTTCGAGTTGATCGAGATCCCCCACGTGCGCCAGTCGGGCAAGAATTCGGCCGACATCCGCATGGTGGTCGATGCCCTGGACCTGTGCTACACCAAGTCGCACGTCAACACCTTCGTCATCATTTCGGGCGACTCGGACTTCTCGCCCCTGGTGTCCAAGCTGCGCGAGAACGCCAAATACGTGATCGGCGTGGGCGTCAAGCAATCCACGTCCGACCTGCTGATCGCCAATTGCGACGAGTTCATCTTCTACGACGACCTGGTGCGCGAAAGCCAGCGCCAGGCCGCGCGGCGTGAACCGCAGAACAACCAGCAAGCCGCCCGACGCTCCCCCGAAGACGAGAACCGCCGCCGCGAGACCATGGACGCGCGCCGCACCAAGGGCGTCGACATGGCGGTGGAAACCTTCGAGGCCCTGGTGTCCGAGCGCGGCGACAGTGGCAAGATGTGGGCCTCGGTGCTGAAAGAGGCCATCAAGCGGCGCAACCCCGGCTTCAGCGAGTCGTACTACGGCTTCCGCACCTTCGGCAACCTGCTGGAAGAAGCCCAGTCGCGCGGACTGCTGGAGTTCGGCCGCGACGAAAAATCCGGGGCCTACGTCTACCGGGGCAATGGCGGCGGCGCCGCCCAGGCGCCCCAGCCCAGCCGGACCGAAGTCCATCACACGGCACAGCCGGTCCAGGCCGGCACACCCGCGCCAGAACCCCGGACCGCGGACGACGCGCCAGAGAAGTCGGAATCCCGCCGACGTGGTGGCCGAGGGGGCCGCAAGTCGTCTGGCAAGCCAGACACCGTGGCGACCGAGGCGCCCGCCGTGAGCGCCCCAGCGGAGACCGTGGAGACCGTGGAGACCTGGTACGAGCCCGTGGCGCCCGAGTTGATGCAGCCACCAGCCTTCTCCCACGCCGATGCCTTCATCCCCCAGGACGAGGACGCGGAAACGGCCGCCGAGGAGGCTGCGCCGGCCAAGCCGGCCCGCAGCCGACGGCCACGCCAGGCTGCGGCCAAATCGGCACCGAAGCCCGCCACCAAGCGCGCGCCCCGGGCCCGCAAGAACGCGGACCAGGCTTGAACTGGCGCAGCCCCAACCAGGGGGCCGCGCCCATCACCAAATAACGCCCTTTCGTGGCGCATTTCACGTGCATTGACCACCGGTTGTCCTGCATGCTTCGGTTGTCTGGCCGATATCAAGTCAGATCCGATCAAACGCCACGGGCGATCGGGATCCGTTCCAGCTTGTCCAGCACCAGCTCGTCTAACCGACGGACTTGTCAAGCCGAAGCGTGATGACAAAAAAAGGGAATCACTGGCGCTGCTGGCGTCGTTCCACACTCAATCAGTGAAGGACAACTCAGCATGAGCGCACCCGCAAAGCATCCGTCGTGGATCATCCGCCTGTTCAACAACGCGAAGTACCGCGAACTGCAGGCACAGGCCGAGCAAGCCCAGCGCGATCTCGAAGCCAAGCTCGCCGACATGACGGGCCAGATCAACGCGATCCACAAAGCGCAAGCGGTCATCGAGTTCACGCTGGATGGCAGGATCCTGCATGCCAATGACAACTTCCTGAAAACCCTGGGCTACAGCTTGGCCGAGGTCAAGGACCAGCACCATGGCATGTTCGTGGACGCCGAGCACCGCGCCAGCGCCGAGTACCGCCTGTTTTGGGAAAAGCTGGGCCGGGGCGAATTCGACGCGGGCGAATACCGCCGCATCGGCAAGGGCGGCAAAGAGGTCTGGATCCAGGCCTCCTACAACCCCATCATGGACGTGAGCGGCAAGCCTTTCAAGGTCGTGAAGTACGCCACCGACATCACCGCCACCAAACTGATGGCGGCCAATTTCTCGGGCCAGCTCAGCGCCATCAACAAAGCCCAGGCGGTCATCGAGTTTGCACTGGATGGCACCGTCGTCTGCGCCAACGACAACTTCCTTGGCGCCGTCGGCTACAGCCTGCCAGAGATCAAAGGGCAGCACCACGGCATGTTCGTGGACCCCGATCACCGGGCCAGCATCGAGTACCGCCTGTTCTGGGAAAAACTGGGCCGTGGCGAGTTCGACGCCGGCCAGTACAAGCGCATCGGCAAGGGCGGCAAGGAAATCTGGATCCAGGCCTCCTACAACCCCATCATGGACATGAACGGCAAGCCCTTCAAGGTCGTGAAGTACGCCACCGACATCACGGCGCAGGTCCACGCGGCACGCATGCTGTCGCAGGCCGTCGAGCAGGCGCAAAGCGTCACCACAGCCGCCCAGCGTGGCGACCTCGGCCAACGCATCCCCCTGGAAGGCAAGACCGGCCAGATCGAGGTGCTGTGCAGCGGCGTCAATGCGTTGCTGGAGACTACCCGCGTCATCTTCGACGACGTGGGCCGCGTGCTGGGCGCCTTGTCGGCCGGTGACCTGACCCAGCGCATCGAACGCGACTACTCCGGTCTCTTCGGCCAGGTCAAGGACGACGCCAATGCCACCAGCGAAAAGCTGGCCAACATCATCGAAGACGTGGGCCGCGTGTTCGGCGCCATGGCCGCCGGTGACCTGGCCCAGCGCATCACGCGCGACGCCGAAGGCACCTTCGACCAGGTCAAGAACGACGCCAATGCCACGTGCGAAAAATTGGCCGGCATCATCGACGAAGTGCGCGGCGCGGCCGATGCCCTGTCGGGTGCCGCCACCCAGGTGAGCGCCACCGCGCAATCGCTGTCGCAAGCGGCCAGCGAACAGGCCGCCTCGGTCGAAGAGACCACGGCCTCGATCGACATGATGTCGATGTCCATCTCGCAGAACAGCGACAACGCCAACGTCACCGATGGCATGGCCACCAAGGCCAGCACCGAAGCCGGCGAAGGCGGCGAGGCCGTGACGCAGACCGTGCAGGCCATGAAGCAGATCGCGCAGAAGATCAGCATCGTGGACGACATCGCCTACCAGACCAACCTGCTGGCCCTGAACGCCGCCATCGAAGCGGCACGTGCCGGTGAGCATGGCAAGGGCTTCGCCGTGGTGGCCGCCGAAGTGCGCAAGCTGGCCGAACGCAGCCAGGAAGCCGCCAAGGAGATCGGCGACCTGGCCACCAACAGCGTGTCGACCGCCGAGCGTGCGGGCAAGCTGCTGGGCGAGATCGTGCCCTCCATCCAGAAGACCAGCGGCCTGGTGCAAGAGATCGCCGCGGCCTCGTCCGAACAAAGCCAATCGGTCTCGCAGATCAGCGGTGCCATGTCGCAGCTGAGCAAGGCCACACAGCAGAACGCCTCGGCCTCGGAAGAGCTGGCCGCCACGTCCGAAGAGTTGTCCGGCCAAGCCGAGCAGCTGCAGCAATCGGTGGCCTTCTTCCACCTCGGCGATGAGACCGCCGCCCCGGTCAGGAAAGCCAAACCCGAAGCCGACAACGGCAAGCGCCGGGCCAACGGTGCGCCCGTCATGCGGGCCGTGAGCTCGAGCGGACCATCGCCCCGCGCCGTCAGCGGCGGCAATTTCCGCCCGTACTGATGGGGGGTGGACCATGGTTGAGCTCCGCGACGAGACTTACCGCCAGCTCACTGGCCTGATGTACCAAGCCGTGGGCCTGTCCCTCGGCGACAGCAAGAAGCCTTTGGTGTCATCGCGCCTGAGCCCGCGCATTCAGCGCCTGGGCATGGGCGGCTTCGAAGACTACCTGGCGTTGATCTCCAGCGACCACGATGAGGGCGAGTTCCAAGTGGCCGTGGACCTGCTCACGACCAACGAGACCTACTTTTTCCGCGAGCCCGAGCACTTCACCTGGCTGGAAAAAGAGATCGAGGCACAGCGCCTCAAGTCGCCCGCCATCTGGAGCGCCGCCAGCTCCTTCGGAGACGAGGCTTTCAGCATCGCCATGCTGCTGGCCGACCTGCAGGGCAAGGGCCGCATCGGCCACGACTGGTCCATCCTGGGCACGGACATCAGCGACCGCGTGCTGCGCAGCGCCAGCCAGGCGGTCTACCCCGCCGACCGCCTGCGCCACGTGGACGCCCGCCGCCTGAAACAGTACTGCCTGCGTGGCGACGGTGACGCCGAGGGCCTGGTCCAGATCCAGCCCAGGCTGCGCGAGCACGTGCGCTTTGGCCAGCTCAACCTCTGCCGTCCCATCGAAGACCTGGGCCCCTTCGACATGATCTTCCTGCGCAATGTGCTGATCTACTTCGACGTACCCACCAAGCGTGAAGTGGTCGACCGCGTGCTGACCCAGTTGAAGCCCGGCGGCCTGTTCTTCATCGGCTCGGCCGAAGGGCGCGTGCCTTGCGACACCCCGCTGAAACCACTGGCCACGGGCGTTTTCCGCAAGGTGGCCGCTTGATCGCCGACACCGATACCGCCACCGGCTGCGTGCACATCCTGCACCCGGGTGACGTCGTGTGCGCCCACCGGGGTGACCGGCTGGACACCCTGCTGGGTTCCTGCGTGGCCATCCTTCTGACGGACCCGCACCACACGGTGGGCGCCATGTGCCACATCGTGCATTCGAACGCCAGGTCCAATGCCCGCCAGACCACGGCCCACGCCAGCACCGCGCTGGCCACGATGTACCAGTTGCTGCGCCGGCAAGGTTTCGCGCCCCAACTGTGCAAGGCCTATGTCTATGGCGGGGGCAACATGTTCCCCGCCCTGGCAACCACGAGCCATGTGGGCGATGTCAATGCCAGCTGGGCGCTCCAGGCCTTGCAGCACGACCGCGTGGACGTCATCGAGCATGACCTGGGCGGCAACGCCTACCGCCGAGTGGCCTGGACCATCGGCAGCACCAGACCCAAGGTCGAAGCAGTTCGGGTGAACTGAAGCGGACGCGGCCCGCAAATCCGCGAGAATCGGGTTTCGTCGATCCGACGCAGAACCACCGTTTCACGCCAGCACCATGACCGAAGCCGCCCCACAAGCTCCCGCCCTGCCCGACCGCCTGTCCATCGATCCCCGCAGCGCCCACTACCACGCCGCCGTGTTCGAGCACGACATCGGCATCCGCTTCAACGACAAGGAACGCTTCGACGTCGAGGAATACTGCGTCAGCGAAGGCTGGATCAAGGTGCCTGCCGGCAAGAAAGTCGACCGCAAGGGCAAGCCCCTGCTGCTGACCTTGAAGGGCAAGGTCGAAGCCTTCTACAAGTGAAGTGAATCCCGCGGGCCAACTCAATCAGCGGCTTCGTCGGCCGCGATCTGGCGCAAGGCCTGCTCGAACACCGCGGTGGGCTGACCGCCCGAGATCAGGTGCTGGTCGTTGACGATCACCGCCGGCACCGAGTGGATGCCGCTGCTGGTGTAGAGCGCCTCCTGGGCGCGCACGTCTTCTGCGAATTCGCCACTGCCCAGGATGGACTGCGCGCGGGTCGTGTCCAAGCCCGCTTGTTGCACCACCGCCAGCAGCACCTCGTGGGATTCCATGCTTTGGCGGTCGCGGTGGCAGGCCACCAGCAGCGCCTTCTTCAACGCCAGTTGCCGGTCACCATGCTCAACGCCAGCCCAGTGCAGCAGGCGGTGGGCATCGAAGGTGTTGTAGATGCGGCCCCTGCCCGCCGGGCTGAACTCGAAGCCGACCTCGGCCCCGCGCTGGCGGATGGTGTCGCGGATCTGCGCCTGCTGTTCGGCGGTCGACCCGTACTTCTGCGTCAGGTGTTCGGTGATGTCCTGGCCGCCGGGCGCCATGCGCGGGTTCAGCTCGAAGGGCTGGCAATGGACGCGGGCCGTGATGCCCTCGCCTTGCAGGCGGGCCAGGGCCGCTTCCAGCGCGGACAAGCCAATGGCGCACCAGGGGCAGGACACATCGGACACGAAATCGATCTTGAGTGAGGTCGGCATGGTGAACGCATCATAGCGAGCCAAGGCCAACCCCATTCAGATCAGGCGCATCGACAATTCCACGTCGCCGCCAAACGGCGTGGACAGGTAGCCGTTGGCCGGGGCGCGCACCCGGGCCAGGTACTCCGGACTGTGGTCGGCGTTGTCGGCCACGACCAGGGCGCCGGGCCGCAGGCGGCTTTCCAGCAAGGCCAGCACCTCGGGGTACAAGGCTTTGGCGCCGTCGAGCAAGAGCAGGTCGATGGTGTCGGGCAGGTTGGTGGCCAAGGTCTGCAAGGCATCGCCCACGCGGATCTCGACCAGGTCGAGCAGGCCGCCGGCTTCGAGGTTGGCCCGGGCCCGCGCCACCTTCGAGGGCTCGAACTCGCTGGTGATCAGGCGGCCGCCGCCGTTGTCGCGCAAGGCCGCGGCCAGGTGCAGGGTCGAGATGCCGAAGGAGGTCCCGAACTCCACGATGGTCCGCACGCCGCCTTGGCGTGCCAGCATGTAGAGCAAGCGTGCCGTCTCGCGTGAGACGGGCAGGGGCACGTCTTTCAGGCGGCCGTACAGCTCGATGTAGTCGGTCTTGCTTTGCATCAAGCGCGCCCACTCGGTGGTGGACAGTTCGGCCATCACCGGGGCATTGCTGGGCGAGGCTTCATCGGCCTCGATGAAGAGGCGCGCCAACAGGGGCGCGAGGGGTGCGGTGGTCAGGGTGGTGTTCATGTGAAGTGTCCGTTGGTTCATGGATCGTTGGGATGGATGAATAATATGAACAAACCTTCACATTGACCATTCGCGTTGCGGAGTCACCCCATGATCGACCGATCCAAGCCCCCGATCTCCTCGAGAAGACAACCCCAGCAGGCCCGCTCCACGGAGCTCGTTGCCGCCATCCTGGAAGCGGCTCTTCAGGTTTTGGCCCGGGAAGGCGCACAACGCTTCACCACCACGCGCGTGGCCGAACGGGCCGGCGTCAGCGTGGGTTCGGTCTACCAGTACTTTCCGAACAAGGCCTCGATTTTGTTCAGATTGCAGAGCGACGAATGGCGGCAGACCACCGACCTGCTGGGCCACATCCTGAAGGACCGGGCGCAGCCACCGCTGGCACGCCTGCGCGCGCTCGTCCACGCCTTCGTGCAATCGGAATGCGAGGAAGCCGATGTGCGCAAGGCCCTGGCCGACGCCGCCCCGCTCTACCGTGACGCCCCCGAGGCGCACGAGGCCAAGGCCTCCGGCCGGCGCACGGTGGCGGCCTTCATGCGCGAGGCGCTGCCCGGGGTGCCGAGCGCCCGGCGCGCCCTGGCGGCAAAGCTGGTCACCACCACACTGAGCACCGTGGGCAAGGACTTCTCCGACACCCCGCGCAGCCCCAAAGAGATCCACGCCTATTCGGAAGCCATGGCCGACATGTTCTGCGCCTACCTGAAGGACCTGGCCGTGCTTGAGGCCGCAGTTCAAGGCCATTGACACCCAGCCCGGGCCCATGACAGCACCATCTGCGATGATGGCCTGACACCCCTCCTCGACGAACAGCCCCCCATGACCACTGTCTCCCGCAAACTGCTGACAGCCATCGCCACCGCAGCAGCCCTGATGACCCAGCTGCCCGCCATCGCCGCCCAACACGGTCCAGCACCCGTTGCCGCCAAGCTCAATGAAGCCGGCCCCTACAAAGTCAACAGCTACTCGATCCCCAACGCCGAAGCAGAAGCCAAAGGCTACGGCGGCGGCACCGTCTACTACCCCCAGGCCGCCTCCCACGAAACCTTTGGCATCGTGGCGATGATGCCCGGCTTCCTCGCCTTCCAGGCCGTGTACGCCAAGTTGGTCCAGAAGATCGCCTCGCACGGGTTCATCGTGGCCAACCTCGACAGCGTGGGCCGGGCCGACTTCCCCGAAGCGCGCGCGGCTCAGCTGGCGGCGGGCCTGGCGCACGTCGCCGAACTGGCCCGGGGTGGCCAGGTGCCCTACGCCTCGGTGGCCGATCCTTCGCGCCGCGCCATCATGGGCAACTCGATGGGCGGGGGTGCCGCCCTGTCGGCCATGCTGGTCGACCCCAGCCTGAAAGCCGCGGTGGCCCTTCAACCCTGGCACACCATCAAGGGCTTCCCAGGGGTCAAGACACCGACCTTGATCGTGGCTTGCCAGACCGACGGCATCGCGCCCAACAAGGCGCACTCCGACGTCTTCTACGCCAGCCTGCCCGGCAAACTGCCCCGGGCCGAGATCGAGCTCAAGGACACCGGTCACCTGTGCGCCACCTTCCTGACCAGCGAGGCCAACCTGAACACCATGGGCAAATCGGCCGTGGCCTGGCTCAAGCGCTTCCTGGACGAGGACATGCGCTACGACGCGATGGTGAAGGGCGGCATCGACCAGGGCGAGTTCAGCCGCTTCACGGTCGAGGGCTTTTGATCACGCGAGGTATCGAGCGAAGTGCCTCAAGGTGCGCTCCAGCGCCGTGGCCGCCGCCCCTGCGTCATATGCCCCGCGCTGGTCGCCATTGAACCCATGCCCCGCCTCGTACCGGTGCACCTCGACTTCCGGATGCGCCTGCTCGAACGCCTCCACGCTGTCCAACGCGATGTGCTTGTCCCGCGTGCCGAAATGGGCCAGCACGGGCACAGCCGGCTGCCGCGCGGGCTCCAAACCCACCGTCATGCCGCCGCCGTAATAGGTCACGGCGGCCGACAAGCCTTGCACCTGCTCGGCCGCGCGCCAGGCCAGCAGGCCGCCCCAGCAGTAGCCCACGATGCCAACCTTGCCCGATGACCGTCGCGCGGCATGGTCCACAGCGGCCTGGATGTCGGGCAGCACGCCGGGCATCGGCAAGGCCTCGGCGGCGGCTTTCAGGCGCCTGGCCCGCGCCATGTCCTCGCCCTCGTAGCCCAGTGCCACGCCGCGCGCCACCCGGTCGAAGGTGGCCGGCGCCACCGCCAGGTAGCCCGCCGCCGCGAAGCCGTCAGCCACAGCACGGATGTGCGCGTTGACGCCAAAGATCTCGGGCAGCACCACGATCGCTCCTTTTGCCGCTGGTGAACCACCCGGTGGCTCGGCCACATAGGCCGCGAAATTGAAGCCATCGGCGGCGGTCAGGGTCGTGGTCGAGGACGATGGCGGCATGGACGACCTCCTTCAGGTGCCTGGGGGCGAGGCGCCATTGTGGCGAGCCTGCCAGGCGCGCAAGGCCTGCCGGTAGTCGTCCATGGCCATGTCGTGGAGATCAAAGATGCAAGGCTCGCAACCATTGCCGCAGCAAGCGTCGAGGTCGGGCTGCTCGGGTGGCAAAGGCATGGGGTCGGTGTCGGGGATGGCGGAATCGGTGCTCATGGCGGGTATTTTCGCGCACACCCGGACACACGGCCCTGGCCGGGCACGGACAGAATCCCCTCCCATGTCACGAAGCAGCAAACAGCGCCCACCCGCCGCCCAGCCCCAACGCACCGCCGCCCTGATCTCGCGCTCACTGGCCTACGTGGACGCGCACCTCGACCAGGTGCTCGATGCCCACACCTTGGCCGACCAGGCCGCGATGTCGCGCCACCACTTCCACCGCATGTTCCACGCGCAAGTAGGCTGCAGCGTCGCCAGCTACGTCACGTGGCGCCGCCTGCAACGTGCCTGCGCGCTGCTGGTCAGCGGCCCCGAGCCGGTGCTGGAAATCGCGCTGGCGGCGGGCTACGAATCGGCCCAGGCCTTGGCCAAGGCCATGCGCCGCGAGCTGGACACCACGCCCACCGCCGTGCGCCGGGGCGACAGTGCACCCTGGACCAGCCTGCTGACGCCCGACCGGCTGCAGCACCTCATTCCCTCCACTCGCCAAGCAGGAGCACCCACCATGCAAGTCACCCGCTTCACCACCCTGCCCCCGGGCATCCAGGCCCTGACCGCCACCGCGCGCGGCATGGTCGACAACACCATGACCCGTGCCGCCCAGAGCGCCTTTGGCGAACTGATGGCCGCCGTCGGCCCCACCGGCCTGATGGCGCAGGCGCGCAGCTTCATCAGCATCGTGCCCGACGAGCACCAGGGCCCCGACGACCCGCATTGCCGCTACGTGGCCGGCATCGTGTTCGGCCACGAAATGGCCAGCGGCCAGGGCACCAGCCAGCAACCCGATCTGCCATTGAGCGGCACCCTGGCCTGGCAGACGCTGGCGCCGGGCCGCTACGCCGTGTTCACACACATCGGGCCGTACACCACGCTTTACCAAGCCTGGGACACCATCTACGCCGACTGGCTGCCGTCCTCCAACCTCACCCTGCGCGACGTGCCGCCCATGGAGCTGTGCATCAACACCCCGCAGACGGCGCCGCCCGAGAAGCTGCACACCGAGATCTGGCTGCCGATCAACGACTAGGCCCACCGTCATCACTCCGACACACGCGCGCGACAAGCTGCCGGGCTTCCCCCCTGTCACGCGTTCAATTGGAGTTGTCGATGAAAGCAGTTCAGAAAAAGGCCATGCTGGCCGCCACCGTCCTGGCCTTGAGTTTGGGCGCTACCGCCACGGCCCAGGCCCAGATCCGCGTCACCGAAGTCGCGCCCTGGGGCAGCAGCGACAGCAACCCCGCCATCCCCTACGCCACCGACTGGTTCGAGCTGACCAACTTCGGCAACAGCGATGTCAGCATCAGCGGCTGGAAGATGGACGACAGCTCCAATGGCAGTGCCAAGGTGTCGCTGGTCGGCATCTCCACCATCAAGGCCGGTGAATCGGTGATCTTCACCGAGACCGCCGCCTCGGCCAGCTTCCTGAGCACCTGGTTTGGCGCCCATGCCCCCGCCGGCCTGCAGATCGGCACCTACACCGGCAGCGGTGTGGGCCTGAGTCAGTCGGGTGACGCGGTCAACCTCTACAACGCCAGCAACGTGCTGCAGGCCAATGTGGTGTTCGGTGCTGCTGACGCCACCTCGCCCTACCAGACCTTCGACAACGCCATCGGCTTGAACAACACCACCATCACGCAGTTGAGCGTGGCCGGTGTCAACGGCGCCTTTGCCGCGGCCAACCATGCCATCGAGATCGGCTCGCCCGGCAGCATCGCCGCCGTGCCCGAACCCGAAAGCCACGTGCTCGCATTGGCCGCCCTGGGCCTGTTCGGCTTGATCGCGCGCAAGCGCCAACAACGCTGATCGACTGGCGAAAGAACACACACCATGAAGATCAAGCACCTGATGGTGGCCCTGGCGGCCACCCTGTCCTGCCTGGGCGCGCAAGCGGCCAGCTCCATCAACCTCGGCAACTACCAGGTCACGGCCACCTACGGCCTCGGCATCCTGGGCAACACCAGCACCGGCGTTTCGGGCCTGGAAGCCTCGGCCGTCACCTATGCGCGTGATCGCGGCACCCTGTTCGTCGTCGGCGACGAAGGCACGGGCGTGGTCGAGGTGTCGCTCACCGGCCAGACCCTGGGCACCATGGCCTTCAACTGGGCTGGCACCGGCAGCTCCAACCACGACACCGAGGGCCTGACCTACCTGGGCAACGGCGTGCTGGTGGTGAGCGAAGAGCGCCTGTACGACGCCTACCGCTTCAGCTACAGCGCCAATGGCACCGCCAACCTGGCCAGCAGCGGCGTGTCCATCAGCAATGCCACCGTGGGCAACAACGGGCTGGAAGGCCTGAGCTACGACCCGCGCAATGGCAGCTTCGTGACCGTCAAGCAGGACGCGCCCGAAGACATCCGCAGCGGCACGCTGAGCTTTGGCAACAACCTCGGCGGCGTGGCCAACACCTCGACCTTGTTCAACCCCACGCTGATGGGCCTGTCGACCTTGTCCGACGTGCAAACGCTGTCGCCCATCGACGCACTGGCCGGCACCGCCGCGGCCGACAACCTGCTGGTGCTGAGCCTGGGTTCGCGCAAGCTGGTCGAGGTGAACCGCCAGGGCCAGGTTTTGAGCACCTTCGACTTGTCCAACGTGCTGCCTCACAACGGCATCGAAGGCGTGACCGTGGACGAGAAAGGCACCATCTATTTGGTCGCCGAGCAGATCCAGGACGGCTTCGGCCCGGCCAATCCGCAGTCGCAGCTGATCGTGCTGTCGGCCATGGCGGCCGTGCCAGAACCCGAGTCTTGCGTCATCGCGTTGATGGGACTGGGGCTGCTGGGTTTCCTTTCGCGTCGCCAGAAGCGTTGAACGCTGACAGCGCCAGTGGCGCTGTCAAACCGGCCTCACTTGGCCCAGCTGTCCTTCAAGCCTGTCACGCGGTTGAACACGGGCTTGCCCGGCGCGTGGTCCTTGCGGTCGGCCACGAAATAGCCGTGCCGCTCGAACTGGAACTTCTGGTCCGGCGTGGCCTGGGCCAATGAAGGCTCCACGAAGGCCGTCACGACTTTTTTGCTGTCGGGGTTCAGGCTGGCCAGGAAGTCCTTGCCTCCGGCATCGGGCTGGGCATCCAGGAACAAACGGTCGTACAGTCGCACCTCGGCGGCCACGCCTTCGTGCACGCTCACCCAGGTGATCACGCCCTTGACCTTGACGCTGTCGGCACCCGGCGTGCCGCTCTTGGTGTCCGGCACGACCACGGCCTGCACTTCGGTCACGCGGCCATCGGCGTCCTTCGTGCAGCCGGTGCACTCGATGACATAACCAGCCTTCAGGCGCGCCTTGTTGCCTGGGAAAAGGCGGCGGTAGCCCTTGGGTGGCACCTCTTCGAAATCCTCGCGTTCGATCCACACCTCGCGGCCCAGCGTGAACTGGCGCGGCGCGGGCTCGGGCGTGCCTTCGGGCGGGTGTGGCAAGGCGGGGGCGGTGCAAGGCTCCAGGTGGCCCGCGCCCATCACCTCGTCCCAGTTGGTGAGCACGAGCTTGACGGGGTCGAGCACGGCCATGCCGCGGTGGGCCTTGTTCTCCAGGTCGTCGCGCAGGGCGATGTCCAGCGTGCTGTAGTCAATCCAGCTGTCGGCCTTGGTCACGCCGATGCGTTCGCAGAACAGCTGGATGGCTTCGGGCGTGTAGCCACGGCGGCGCAGGCCGACGATGGTGGGCATGCGGGGGTCGTCCCAGCCTTCGACGGTGCCTTCGTCCACCAGTTGCTTGAGCTTGCGCTTGCTGGTGATGACATAGGTCAGGTTCAAGCGGGCGAATTCGTACTGCTTGGGCGTGGGTTGCTTCAGCAGGCCCAGTTCGGCCAGGCGGTCGAGCAGCCAGTCGTAGAAGGGGCGCTGGTCTTCGAACTCGAGTGTGCAGATGCTGTGGGTGATCTGCTCCAGCGCGTCTTCGATCGGATGCGCGAAGGTGTACATCGGGTAGATGCACCACTTGTCGCCCGTGTTGTGGTGGGTGGCGCGGCGGATGCGGTAGATGGCGGGGTCGCGCAGGTTGATGTTGGGCGCGGCCATGTCGATCTTGGCGCGCAGCACCATGCTGCCGTCGGCGTGCTGGCCATCGCGCATTTCGCGGAAGCGGGCCAGGTTCTGCTCGGGCGTGCGCGACCGGAAGGGGCTGTCCTTGCCCGGCGTGGTGAAGTCGCCGCGGTTGGCGCGCATCTCTTCGGGCGTCTGCTCGTCCACATATGCCAGGCCGGCGCCGATCAGGGCTTCGGCCGCGCGGTACATGAAGTCGAAATAATTGCTGGCGTAGTAGAGGTGGTCCTGCTGGGCGCCATTGAAGTTGGACTGCCAGCCGAAACCCAGCCACTTGACCGAGTCCAGGATGCTGTCGACGTATTCCTGCTCTTCCTTCTCAGGGTTGGTGTCGTCGAAGCGCATGTGGCAGACACCGCCGTAGTCGCGTGCCAGGCCGAAGTTCAGGCAGATGCTCTTGGCGTGGCCGACGTGCAGGTAGCCGTTGGGTTCGGGCGGGAAGCGGGTGCGGACCTTGGCCGGGTCGGGCTGGCCGGTCTGCTGGTGTTGGGCATCGCCCGGTGAGCCGGCCCACAGGCGGCTGGCGTAGGTGCCCTGCTCCAGGTCGCGGTCGATGATGCCGCGCAGGAAGTTGCTGGGTTTGTGGGGAGTCGAGTCGTCAAGGGGAGCATTCATCCCCTGATTCTATCGACTCGGGTTGGCCAGCAACTGCAGCATGGCCAGCAGCCGCTCAGGGCCTTCCGCCCCAAGTGCCCTGGCCGCCAGTTGGTCCTGGTCGACCACGGCCTGGGTGATCGAGACCAGGTCGGTCTGCCCCTTGGCCGTCAGGGCCAGGCCAAAGGCCCGGCGGTCTTCGGGCACATCCTGGCGTTCCACATAACCCAGGTCTTCCAGGGCGTCCACCAGCATGACGGCGCCAGAGCGCGCGATGCCCAGCACCTTGGCCAGGTGGGTCAGCTTGAGGCCCGGGTTGAGCGAAATGATGACCAGCGCGGAAAACCGCGGCGGCGTGATGTTCCAAGGCGCCAGGGACTGGATGAACAGGTCGTTCAGGGCCAACTGGGCGCGGCGAACGCCATAGCCCACGAGCGTGTCGAGGATGCCGTAGTTGATGCCGGGCACATGGGGGTTGAAAAGCGTGTCGCTAGAGACTTCGTTCTGATTGTTCATGCTGCTCGTGCGGAACCTGGTGACGTGTCGGGCGGATTCTAGTCGGCGGTGTCACATCGCCAATTTCAAACGGAACCCATGCAAACACTTAGAGAGAAATAAATCGTGTTTCAAACAAATACCCCTCATGTGAGGGGGGTCCTGACCCCACACGAGGGTTCGCCCTCGAAGGCTTCCGCCGGCCGCTTCCCAGAATAGGCCGCACCGTGAAAACATCACGCCTCTTTGCCCGAGGCCGGCCGTCCATGCTCCGCACCCAATACCAAAAAGTACGTTCACTCAGTGTGTTCGACATCATGCGGATGCATGCCATCTTCGAGGCGAACTATGCCAACGGCCCGCTGGACACCTTCATGCGCGACCTGAGCAAGAAGGACGGCGTGTTCGTGGTGCGCAAGAAGTCCACCGACGAGATCGTGGGCTTTTCCACCCTCGGCATCCACGAGTTCGCCCACGAGGGGCGCACCGTGCGCGGCCTGTTCAGCGGCGACACCATCATCGAAAAGGCCTACTGGGGTTCGCGCACGCTGCAGACGGCCTTCGCGCTCAAGCTCTTCACCGAGGCCATCAAGCGCCCCTTCTCGCGCCAATACTGGCTGCTGATCTCCAAAGGCTACAAGACCTACCTGCTGCTGAGCAAGAACTTCCCCGAGCACTACCCCCGGCGTGGCCACGACAACCCCCGCTTGAAGGACCTGGTGGTGGCGTACTGCGAAACCCTGTTCCCCGGCAAGCTGGACCACGCCGCGATGACGCTGGATTTTGGCGACAACGCCAATTGCCTGAAGCAGGACGTGGCAGGCATCGACGAGGCCTTGAAGGCACGCGAGCCCGACGTGGCGTTTTTCGAGCAGCGCAACCCGAACTGGCAGCGCGGCACCGAACTGCCTTGCATCGCCCGGGCAGACCTGGCGATGTTCGCCTGGGCCATCTGGCCCTTCTTGTGGAAAGCCTTGTTCAAGCCGGCCAGGCGGAAAACCGTGCGCGAAGCCGGCGTCAATCAGGTCGTTTGAGGTGGTGGCGTGGCCACGCCCTCGCGGGCCCGCTCCGCATAGCGGTTGAAGCGCCAGGCGCTCGATTCCATGGTGATGCGCCGCCAGGTCGTGCGCTTTTCACCGGGCGTCATCTCGGGCCACAACTGCACCTCGTCGAAGGTGCGGCCGCAGCCCTTGCAGATGTCGTCGCCCTGGCTGGTGGAGCAGATGGCGATGCAGGGCGTGTCGGGCGTGGTCTCGTACCAGCACAACCAGGCCTGCTTGGCCTTGGCGGGCATGGTGGCCTCGTCGCACGAAGGCTCGCGGTAGTACACCATCAGGGCGTAGATCTCGGCCAGGGCGCCCACCTCCGGGCACGACTGGATGCCGTCCACCGAGGGACTGCGATCGCGCCACCAATTGATGGCCGATTCGATGTCCGTGATGTGGATGCCGGCCATGGCTGGGCTCGTCATTCCTGCGCGGCGACCAGGGCGCTCAGCGCGGCTTCAACGTCGGCCTGGGCCACGCCAGCGGCGACGGCCACGGGCGCGCCGGCCAGGGCTGGCACGCCTTCCTGCTTGAAGCGCTTGACCCAGGCACCCGCTTCACGGCCATCGGCGAAGGCCTGGCTTTGCAGCAGCAGGCCGCCATCGGCCGAGGTCAGCTTGAAATAGAACTGGCCGTCGGCCTCACGGTATTGCTTGAACACCGGCACGGCTGATTTCGTGGCCTGCGCGGCTTTGCCCGCTGGCGCCGCCACGGCCACCATCTTGCGCAGGCCCACCGCGTTGCGCAGTTCGCCCAGGAAAGGCGTGGCCACGGCGCGGGCCTTGCGCGCACCGGCCAGCAGGATCTCTTCGATCTGCTCGGGGTGGGCCATCAGGTGCTCGTACTTCTCGCGCATGGGGCCCACGTGGGCTTCGATCAGGTCGACCACGCGCTGCTTGGCTTCGCCCCAGGCCAGGCCGGCGAGCAGGTCGGCGTGGAAGCTGGCGCGCTGTTCGGCGCTGGCAAAGGCATCGTGGATGGTGACCAGGTGGGCGCCTTCCGGATCCTTGGGCTCGCCGGGCAGCTTCGAATCGGTGACGATGCGCGCGATGGCCTCCTTCAAGGCCTTGGCCCCGCCCTGGAACAAGGGCACCGTGTTGTCGTAGCTCTTGGACATCTTGCGGCCATCCAGACCGGGCAAGGTGGCCACGGTTTCCTCGATCTCGGCCTGGGGCAGCACGAACAGCTCGCGGCCCTGGCCGAACAGGTGATTGAAGCGCTGGGCCACGTCGCGCGCCATCTCGATGTGCTGCACCTGGTCGCGGCCCACGGGCACGCGGTGGGCGTTGAACAGCAAGATGTCGGCCGCCATCAGGATGGGGTAGCAGTACAGGCCCATGGTCACGTTGGCGTCCGGGTCCTCGCCAGCGGCCACGCTCGCGTCCACCGTGGCCTTGTAGGCGTGGGCGCGGTTCATCTGGCCCTTGGCGGTCACGCAGGTCAGCAGCCAGTTCAGCTCGGTGGTCTCGGGGATGTCGCTCTGGCGGTAGAAGGTGACGCGTTCCGGGTCCAGGCCGGCCGCGACCCAGCTGGCGGCGATCTCGATGCGCGAGCGCTCGATGCGGGCCGGGTCGT
This sequence comes from Aquabacterium sp., assembly GCF_050725395.1. Taxonomy (GTDB): domain Bacteria; phylum Pseudomonadota; class Gammaproteobacteria; order Burkholderiales; family Burkholderiaceae_C; genus Aquabacterium. The sequence goes on from NZ_JBOHHL010000008.1 coordinate 70,972, forward strand.
CGCACTTGATGAGCGCGTGGTAGTCGGCCAGGAAAAAAAAGCTTTCGACGCCGGCTTCACGGCTGGCCGCGATGGCGGGTCGGATGGCCCCGACGTAGTTGCCAAGGTGCGGGGTGCCGGTGGTGGTGATGCCGGTGAGAACGCGTTCGGTCATGGTGGGCTTGGGAAGCGGTTGCGGGGGTGGAGGCGGGGAAGTGCCGCATTGTAAAAGGGCACCCCGCTACACTCTACGCCGCATGAAAAACATCGTCATCCTGATTTCCGGACGCGGCTCCAACATGGAAGCCATCGTCGAGGCCTGTGCCTCGCAGCAATGGCCGGCGCGCATCGCGGCCGTCATCAGCAACAAGCTGGATGCGGGCGGCCTGCGCTACGCCGCCGACCGGGGCATCGCCACGGCCAGCGTGAACCACAAGGACTACGCCACGCGCGAGGACTTCGACGCCGAGCTGGCGCGCACCATCGATGGTTTCGCGCCCGATGTGGTGGTGCTGGCCGGCTTCATGCGCATCCTGACCGAAGGCTTCGTGCGGCACTTCGAAGGCCGCATGCTCAACATCCACCCCTCGCTGTTGCCGGCTTTTCCGGGCCTGCACACGCATGCGCGCGCCATCGAGGCGGGGTGCAAGCTGGCGGGCGCCACGGTGCATTTCGTGACGCCGGAACTCGACCATGGGCCCATCGTGGTCCAGGCCGCCGTGCCGGTCTTGCCAGGCGACACGCCCGACACGCTGTCGGCACGGGTGCTGCAGCAAGAGCACGCGGTCTACCCGCGGGCGGTGCGCTGGTTCGTGGAAGGCACCTTGCAGGTCAACGGCCACCAGGTGGCGCAAACCGAAGGCGAAGCGCAACTGGTGGTGGCCGCCGCCTGAGCGGCCCACCACCCAGAGGTCAAGCGGCCGATCGGCGCCGACGCGCCCAGCCCAGGGCCAGCAGGCCGATGCCCGTCATGGCCCAGCTGGTCGGCTCGGGCACCGCGCTGCTGAGGCGCACATTGTCGATGTGCAGGATCTCGATCGGGCCATTGCCGGCTTCCAGGCTGATGTCCACCTGCTGCAGATTGGCCAGCACCGTGGACAGGATCTCGGGGGTGGTGTTCCAACTGGCCGCGTCCAGCGTGACCGAATAGGTGGCCCAGCCCAGGCCCGGCGCATCGCCAGCGGCCACGTCCACCGCCACGGAACCCAGGGTCGAGAACAAGGTGATGGTGCCGAACTCGGGCCAGTAGGCGTCGATGGCCGATTCCAGGCGGGCATCGAACGACAAGGTGCCGCCGAGGTAAGGCAACCAACCCCCCGTCAGCGCCGAACCGGGCAAAAGCAGGGACACATTGGTGTCGCCCGTCAGGTCCTGCACGCGCAGGTAACCCGCGGATTGGTGACTCAGCACCCCCGCCGGCTCGTTGACGGTGAAGCCCTGGGCATCCTGGTCAAAGGTGTAGGCCAGGTCGGCCTGAGCCTGGGTGGCGGCACCGGCCATTAACGCGGTGGACAACAAGGTCTGGATGATGCGCATGGGTACTCCCGGTTGGTATGGTGACCGGCAGTCTAGCCTCGCCGCACGGGGATGTGAATCCCAATGCCCTAGGGGACGAAGACATAGCCATGGCCGCGAACCGTCTGGATGTAGCGGGGGCGCGATGGCTCGGGCTCCAGCGCCTTGCGCAGACGCACGATGGAGGCGTCGACCGCGCGTGGCATCACATCGTCCGACCTGGGGTGCGAGACCTGCAGCAGGCGCTCGCGGGTGATCGCGGCATGGGGGTTGAGCACCAACTCGGCCAGGATGGCGTATTCGACCGTGCTGAGGATGCGCATCTCACCATCGCGCTGCAGGCTGCGCGAGGCGGCCATGAAGGTGTGCTCGCCAATGCGCACGGCGGCATCCGCGCCCGCGCCCGATTCGGCCACGACCGGCGCCGGCCTCGCTGCCCGCCGCAACAGGGCCCGGACGCGGGCCAGCAACTCGCGCGTGGAAAAAGGCTTGCTGAGGTAATCGTCGGCCCCCATTTCCAGGCCCAGCACGCGGTCGATTTCCTCGTTGCGCGCGGTCACCAGCATGAGGGGCACATCGTGGCCTGCGGCGCGCAGGCGCCGGCAGGCATCCAGCCCATCCAGGCCGGGCAGGCCAATGTCCATGAGGATGAGGTCGGGCCGCGACTCGGACACGCGCTGCAGCATCTCTTCGGCGCGCACCATGGCCGTGACGGTGAAGCCCTGCTTGCGCAGGTAGTCGGACATCATGTCCTGCAAAGAGAGATCGTCTTCCACAAGGTACAGGTGACAAGGCCGATCGTGTTCCATCGTGGTACTGCGTTGGGAAGGAATCCGCATCCTAGGGATGGGCCCCGGGTTTTGATCCGCCCATAAGCTCCAAGTGGGAGCCGTTCATCGGCCAATATGGTTCATGACATTTTCACGCCCTGAATCAGCGCAGTTTTTATTTCAAACTCGACATGAATTCATCACATTGTGACGCGGGGTGATGTCGCCGTGACTCATGGCGCCGTTTGTGATAACGGGATGACCTGTCCACGCCACCACCGTGAGGCGGCCGCCAAATACCGCCACTTCCAAGGCCAGATTGCCTGAACGGGGTATATCGCGGCACCTAGGATTCATTCACCTCATCACTTACCGGAGTTTGAAATGAATGGCATCCAACATTATTCCGTGCGCCCCAATACCCCGCCTTCCGTGAATAAAGCCATCGGCCAGGCCAGTGATTCAAGTTCATTTGGCCCGATGATGTCCAGCGCCCTGTCGGCCGCCGCCGCGGCCAGTGCGCCGACCAGCAGCGCGGTGTGCGCCATCAGCCAGGAAGGGCTGTCGGAACTGGCCAAGGTGTCCCGCGATGCTTATCGCGCGGCCGACGCCGCGGTGCATGCCACCACGTCCTTCGTTGGCCAAGCCATCGACGCCGTGGGCGACGCCATCGACGCGGCCGAAACCTGCGCGGGCCACGCCGTCATCGCGGGCGTCACCGCCTTCAACAAGCTGGTTTGAGGCACGGCCATGAATGTCCGCCCGACGCCCCTGCTGGCCGCCTTGCTGCTCTCGTCGCCGCTGTTCACGGCCTGTTCGGTGGTCAGCCCCCACCCCCTGTGGGAGCTGGCCAAGGCCTCGGGCGCGACGGTCAGCGCGGCGGTGAGCACCGCCGCGCCGGGCAAGGCCATCAACACCGTCTACCACCTGCATGCCCCGGTGCGCAGCGTCTGCATCGAGTTCAACCCCGACACCCAGGTGCCCGACATCGTCCCGGCACTGCAGATCGAACTGAAAGCCCAGCGGGTGGAAAGCCGGGTTTATGAATCACGCTCGGCCACTGGCCTGTGCAAATTCTGGCTGCGGTACAGCGCCTACACGGGGATGGATATTCCACCGCTGGGGGGCGACTACAAACCTTATATCCAGCAAGCCACCCTGACTTTGTGGAATGGCAGCGAACAGATATTGGCCAGCAGCCATTATGACCCGGGCGGCCCATTCGGAGTCGGAAAATGGGCCAGCACCCGAGCCAAATTGGCCCCGGTGGTTCAGGCCTTGATCACCGGCGAAGAAAATACCAAGGATTAATTCCATGAACACGACTCACCGCCGGCTCATGATCTGCGCCATGGCCCTCCCTTGTCTGAATACCTTGGGTGGTTGCAGTTCGACGTCGCCATTCTCCAACCTGCCGATGTCGGCCGCGCCCTACGAAACCCCGGTCTACATCGAGAAAATCAACACCGGCTCGCTGTTCCAGCCCGGCATGGACGCCACCTCGCTTTTTTCGGGCGACCGAAAACCCCGGGCCGTGGGCGACACCCTGAAAATCAACATCGCCGAGAAATTCGCGGCCACGAACAAGGTCAACACCAGCACGAGCCGTGACAACAAGGTGGCCACCAAAGGACCCGGCACCGCCAACCCCAACGGCGGTTTCATCGACCGGGTGCTGAACGTCGACGCCAGCGCGGGCGGCAGCGACGCCTACAAAGGCGCCGGCACCACCGACAGCTCGGGCAGCCTGAACGCCTTGCTCACGGCCTCGGTCATCAATGTGCTGCCCAACGGGCACCTGATGGTGGCCGGCGAGCGCAGCATCACGCTCAACGGCGGCACCAGCAACCTGCGCTTCCACGGCGTGGTCAACCCCAAGACGGTGAAGGCCGGCAACATCGTGGCCTCGGAAGACGTGCTCAACGCCCGCTTCGAGGTCGGCGGCCAGGGCGATGTGTCGGACGCCGGCTCGCGCAACTGGCTGCAGCGCTTCCTGACCAACAACCTGGTCATCTGGTGATGCGGGCGCTGCCCTTCAAGCCAGCACGGCGCGGCTGGCCAGCGCGGCCGCGGCGGCGCGCGTTTCCACGCCCAGCTTCTCGAAGATGTGCTCCAGGTGCTTGTTCACCGTCCGGTGGCTCAGGCCCAGGATCTCGGCAATGTCGCGGTTGGTCTTGCCCTTGGCCAGCCAGGACAACACCTCGGTTTCCCGTGGCGTGAGCGCGGCCAGGTCCAGGCGCGGGCGCGTGCCCCAGGCGTTGCGCAGGTGCGTGGCCAGGCGGGCCAGCACTTCCTCGATGCGCACGGGCTTGACCACGTAGTCCACGCCACCGGCATCGAAGCCGGCCACCACATCGGCCGTCTCCGACAGGCCCGTCATGAAGATCACCGGGATCTTGCACCACACCTCATGCGCCTTGATCTGGCGGCAGGTCTCGAAGCCCGACAGGCCGGGCATCACGGCGTCCAGCAGGATGGCATCGGGCTGGATCAGCGACAGGCGTTCCAGGGCCTGCAGCCCATCGCGGGCCACCAGCACGGTGTAGCCCTCGTTGGCCAGCGCATCGCACAGCATGCGCAAGGTGTCGACGGCATCGTCCACCACCAGCACGGTGCCCAGGTGGGGTTCAGGCTTGGGGCTCATCCAGCGCATCCTCGGAAATCACGGGGTTCAAACGTTCGATCAGGGTGTCGAATTCGAATTGGTCGGCCAGGTGAGACAGGCTCACCCACTCGCTTTGCCATTGTGGGTAGCGCTCGGCCAGTTGCGTCAGCTTCTGGCGCAGGGCGCGCAGGTGGCCGATGCGGGCCAGGCGGCACAGCTCTTCCACGACCTCGGCGGGCAGGTCGCTGGCGGTCAGTCGTGGCGCGCCGATGGCGTCGAGCTCGCCGCTGCGCGGGCCCAGCAGGTGCTGCAAAGGCAAGGCGGCGGGCTCGGTGCTCCACTCGATGGCGAGGTGCTCGCCCAGGGTGTCCAGCAGTTCCGACTCGATCACCGGCTTGGCCACGAAGGCCTGGCATTGCGCGGCCTGCAAGTTTTCGGGCCGGTTCTCGAACACATTGGCCGAGACCATGATGATGGGCACCTCGGTGAAGCCCGCGGCGCGGATCTGGCAGGCCACCTGCCAGCCATCGATGTCGTCCAGGGTGATGTCGAGCAGCACCGCGTCGGGGCAGGCCTCGCGCACGCTCTCCAGGCATTCCGGGCCGCTGGCAGCTTCGCGCAGGTGGAAGCCCAGTGGCAGCAGCATGCCGGCCAGCATCTGGCGTTGCAATGGTTGGTCGTCCACCACCAGCAGGCTGCGGCGCTCCCCCAGGTAACCGGTGATGGGCAGGTGGCGCGGGCGCGCGGCCAGCGCCGAGGTGGGCGGCATGGCGGGCTCGGCGATCTCGCGCAGGTACATGCGCACGGTAAAAGTGCTGCCCTCCCCCAGCTCGCTCTTCACGCTGAGCTCGCCGCCCATCAACTCGGTCAGCAAGTGCGTGATGGTCAGGCCCAGGCCGGTGCCGGGCTCGCTGCTGCGGCGGCCGGCACTGCCACGCTCGAAGGGCAGGAAGATGCGGTCGATGTCTTGCGGCGCGATGCCGATGCCGGTGTCGATGACCTCGAAGCGCAGCACCTCGCGCCGCGCATCCACCATCAGCGTGATGCGGCCCTTGTAGGTGAAGCGCGCGGCGTTGCTCAACAGGTTCAGCAGGATCTGGCGCAGGCGCTTGGCATCGGCATGCACCCAGGCGGGCACGCGGCCACGGGTCTCCAAGGCGAAGTCCAGGCCCTTGGCGGCGGTCTGCGTCTGCACCATGCGCACCACGTCGTCCAGGAAATCGCGGAAGGGCAAGGGCACCGGGTCCAGGCGCAGGCGGCCGGCTTCGATGCGGGCCAGGTCCAGCAGGCCATCGATCAGGCCCATCAGGTGTTCGCCACTGCGCTGGATGGTGTTCAAGGCTTCGCGGCCCGAACCCTGGCGTTGCTCGTCCTTCAACAAGATCTGCGCGTAGCCCATGATGCTGTTGAGCGGCGTGCGCAACTCGTGCGTCATGCCGGTCACGTAGCGGGTCTTGGCCTGGTTGGCGGCTTCGGCCAGGTCCTTGGCGGCTTGCAGGGCTGCATCGGTGCGGCGGTGGGCGTCGATTTCCAGCTGCAGCAACTGGTTGTGGCGGTTGCTTTCGTCCTGCGCCAGGTGACGGCTTTCAGACGCCAGCACCACCCACCACGAGCACACGGCCGCGGCCAGCAGCAGCAAGGCATAGACCTTGACGAAAGGCCCTTCCAGCATGGCCACGGCCGGACCATTCACGGCGTCCACCACATGGTTGACCACGCCCTCCTGGTAATACACCACGCCCAGCACCATGGCCAGGACGGCCGCCAAAGACAAGAACACCACCAGGTAGTGCCCCACGCGGAAATTGATGCGCCGCGACAGTTGCAGCGGCAACACCGCCGTGAGCGCATCGGACACCTGCTCGGCGGCCCGCGAGCGGCTCTTGCACCGGTCGTGGCAACGCGACTCCAGCGTGCAGCACAGCGAGCAAATGGGGGCGTCGTAGGCCGGGCAGGTGGCCATGTCCTCGGATTCGAATGGGTTCTCGCACACCGAGCACGCCACCATCTGCCCCGGCGCCCAAGGCGTCTTGTTGGGGCGGGCCAGGTAGTAGCGGCCCCGGGTGGTCCAGGCCAGCAGCGGCGAGGCGATCAGCGCGGTGCCCAGGGCGATGAAGGGCGATCCCGCCCGGGCCAAGTCGCCGAACATGCCCGAGTGCGCGGCGAAGGCCATCACCGTGGCCAGCAAGGTGGCGCCCAGGCCGACCGGGTTCAGGTCGTACAGGTAGGCCCGCTTGAACTCGATGTGCTTGGGGCTCCAGCCCAGCGGCTTGTTGATGACCAGGTCGGCCACCAGCGCGCCCACCCAGCCGATGGCCACGTTGCCGTACAGGCCCAGCACGCGCTCCAGCGCGCCGAACACGCCCAAGGTCATCAGCATGACCGCGATCACCACGTTGAACACCAGCCAGACCACGCGGCCCGGGTGGCTGTGCGTGAGCCGCGCGAAGAAGTTGGACCAGGCCAGCGAGCCCGCGTAGGCATTGGTGACGTTGATCTTGACCTGCGACACGATGACGAACAGCACCATGCTGCCCAACGCCCAGGTGGGCGAGGTGAACACCTCGCCAAAGGCCGCCAGGTACATCTGCGTGGGCTCCATGGCCTGGTGGGGCGGCACGTGGTGCTGCAAGGCCAGGAAGGCCAGGAAGCCACCCGCCACCATCTTGAGCATGCCCGGCACGATCCAGCCCGGGCCGGCCACCAGCACCGCCGTCCACCAGCGCACGCGGTTCTCTTTGGTTTTCTCAGGCAAGAAGCGCAGAAAGTCGACCTGCTCGCCCACCTGCACGATGAGCGAGAAGACCACCGTGGCCGCCATGCCAAAGGCCATCAGGCTGAAGTCGCTGCTGGCCGAACTGCGGCCCACCATGCCGGTGAACTCGACATAGGCCTCGGGCCGCTTGATGGCCACGAACACGAAGGGGCACACGAACATCAGTGCCCACAAGGGCTGCGTCCACAACTGCAGTCGAGAGATCAGCGTGATGCCGTGCGTGACCAGCGGCACGATCACCAGCGACGACGCCAGGTAGCACACCGGCAAGGACCAGTCGAACACCATCTGCAAGGCGAGCGCCATGATGGCCGCCTCCAGCGCGAAGAAGATGAAGGTGAAGCTGGCGTAGATCAGCGAGGTGAGCGTGGACCCCAGGTAGCCGAAGCCCGCGCCGCGCGTGAGCAGGTCCAGGTCCAGACCGTACTTGGCCGCGTAATAGCTGATGGGCAGGCCCGTCATGAAGATGATCAGGCCCACCACCAGCGTGGCCCACAGCATGTTCGAGAAGCCGTAGTTCAGCGCAATGGCGCCGCCAATGGCTTCCAGCGCCAAAAAAGACACCGCGCCGAACGCCGTGTTCGCCACGCGGAATTCCGACCACTTGCGGAAGGTGCGTGGCGTGTAGCGAAGGGCGTAGTCCTCCAGGGTTTCGTTGGCCACCCAGGAGTTGTAGTCACGACGGATGCGAAAGATCTTCTGCCGGGCAACGGACACAGACTGGCTCCGTGGGAATGAGACCTTAACCCTTCTGCAAGAAGCGATCCACCACGCTGCCTACGTTGAATGACGTATTCAAGGAAGCCCGGTCCTTGCTTACTGTGATGGACATGGTCACACCGACAGTGCATGCACGAAACCATGCATGCACCAAGGCGTGGCATCCGTAGTCCCTTTTTTGTGCGCAAGGAGCTTTTCCATGTCGAATGACCGTGACGATTCCAATCAGCAAAACCGCCGCCGCCTGTTGCAAGGCATCGGTGCCCTTCCCCTCGTGGGCATGACGGGGCTGAGCCATGGAGCCGCCCCCGCCACGTCAGCCATCAACACCACGAAGCTGGCCATCACCGACACCGAAGTCACCGTGGGCCAGTTGCACTCCGCCACCGGCACCATGGCGATTTCGGAAACCGGCTCGATCCAGGCCGAACAACTGGCCATCGACCAGATCAACGCCATGGGCGGCATCCTGGGTCGCAAGATCAAGGTCATCAAGGAAGACGGCGCCTCCGACTGGCCCACCTTCGCTGAAAAGTCGAAGAAGCTGCTGGTCAACGACCACGTGGCCGCCGTGTTCGGTTGCTGGACCTCGGCCTCGCGCAAGGCCGTGCTGCCCATCTTCGAAAAGGAAAACGGCCTGCTCTACTACCCGACCTTCTACGAAGGCCTGGAGCAATCCAAGAACGTGATCTACACGGGCCAGGAAGCCACGCAGCAAATCTTGTGGGGCCTGGACTGGGCCTCGAAAGAGAAGAAGGCCAAAACCTTCTTCCTGGTCGGCTCCGACTACATCTGGCCCCGCACCTCGATGAAGATCGCGCGCAAGCACATCGAATCCGTCGGCAAGCTGGGCAGCGTGGTGGGTGAAGAGTACTACCCCTTGGGCAACACCAACTTCAACTCCCTGATCAACAAGATCAAGGTCGCCAAGCCCGATTGCATCTTCGCAGCCGTGGTGGGTGGCTCGAACGTGGCCTTCTACAAGCAGCTCAAGGCCGCCGGCATCACGGGCGCCAAGCAGTTCCTGCTGACCCTGTCGGTGACCGAGGACGAAATGCTGGGCGTGGGTGGCGAAAACTTCGCCGGCTTCTACTCGTCGATGAAGTACTTCCAATCGCTGGACAACGACAACAACAAGAAGTTCGTGGCCGCGTTCAAGGGCAAGTACGGCCCGAAATCGGTGATCGGCGACGTGACGCAAGCCGGCTACCTCGGCCCCTGGCTGTGGAAGGCCGCGGTCGAGAAGGCCGGCAGCTTCGACGTGAACAAGGTCGTGGCCGCCTCGCCGGGCATCGAACTGAAGATCGCCCCCGAAGGCTACGTGAAGCTGCACGACAACCACCACTTGTGGAGCAAGGCCCGCATCGCCCAAGGCCAGCCCGATGGCACCTTCAAGGTCGTGGCCGAGTCGAAAGAGTTGATCGAACCCAACCCCTTCCCCAAGGGCTACCAGTAAGGCAGTACCCCCTCGCCACCGGCCAGCAGTATCGGCCGGCCCGGCGAGGGGTTTTTTCATTTGATTCGATGAGTTCGGCCAGGAGCGTGGGATGACACTTTCAGAAATACTCAACATCAGCGTGATGCAGGGATTCGCAGGCCTCAGCCTGTTTTCCGTGTTGCTGCTCATGGGCCTGGGCCTGGCCATCATCTTCGGCCAGATGGGCGTGATCAACCTCGCGCACGGCGAGTTCATGACCATCGGCGCCTACACCATCTACATGGTGTCCAGCTACGTTGAAACCAAGTACCCCAGCTTCGTTCCCTATTACTTTCCCTGCGCCATCGTCCTGGCCTTCTTCATCGCGTTCGCGGCGGGCTACCTGGCCGAATGGGCGCTGATCCGCCACCTGTACAAGCGCCCGCTCGACACCCTGCTCGCCACCTGGGGCTTGAGCCTGGGCATGCAGCAGTGCTTCCGCACCTTCATCGGCCCCAAAGAAGTGAGCCCCACCCTGCCCGAATGGCTGATGGGTTCGTGGGCCCCGAAAGAGGGCCTGGACATCCCCATCAACGGCATGTTCGTGATGGGCCTGACCGCCCTGGTCACGGCCGGCGTGATGCTCGCGCTCTACAAGTCGCGCTGGGGCCTGCGCGTGCGCGCCTCGGTCTCCAACCGCATGATGGCCAACGCCATTGGCATCAACACCAGCCGCACTGATCGACTCACCTTCGCCATCGGTTGCGGCATCGCCGGCATCGCGGGCGCGGCCTTCACCACCATCGGCTCCACCGGCCCCACTTCAGGCTCGCTCTACATCGTGGACGCCTTCCTGGTGGTGACCTTCGGTGGCGCGGCCAGCCTGCTCGGCACGGTGGCCTCGGCCTTCGGCATCGCGCAGACGCAGTCCATCGCCGAGTTCTTCATCACAGGCTCCATGGCCAAGGTGCTGACGCTGTCCTTGATCGTGCTGATCCTGATGATCCGCCCGCAAGGCCTGTTCGCCTCCAAGGTTCGCCGCTGATTTCAGCCTGACAGAGATACGACGGAGTAGATCCCCATGAAGAGTTTGATGAACTGGTTGAAAACCTCCAGCCTGGGCAGCATCGTGCTGCTGGCCCTGGTGATCCTGGTGGTGTTCCCGCTGTCGATGGACATCTTCCGCCTGAACCTGGTGGGCAAGTACCTGACCTACGGCTTCGTGGCCATCGGCCTGGTGATGCTGTGGGGCTGGAGCGGCACACTGAGCCTGGGCCAGGGCGTGTTCTTCGGCCTGGGTGGCTACTGCATGGCCATGTTCCTGAAGCTGGAAGCCTCTGACCCCATCACCACCAAGATCCAGTCCACCCCCGGCATCCCCGACTTCATGGACTGGAACCAGATCACGGCCCTGCCGCTGTTCTGGAAGCCCTTCCAAAGCTTGCCGCTCACCCTGATCGCCATCATCCTGGTGCCCACGCTGCTGGCCTTCATCATCAGCTACGCGATGTTCAAGCGGCGCGTGGGTGGCGTGTACTTCGCCATCATCACGCAGGCCGTGGCCTTGATCGTGACCGTGCTGATCATCGGCCAGCAGGGCTACACCGGCGGCGTCAACGGCATGACCGACCTGAAGACCGTGCTGGGCTGGGACACCCGCACCGACCACGCCAAGTTCATCCTCTACTTCGTGAACGCCGGCCTGCTGCTGGGCTGCATCCTGTTGTGCAAGTGGGTTCAGACCAGCAAGCTGGGCACCCTGCTGCTGGCCATGCGCGACAAGGAAGACCGCGTGCGCTTCTCGGGCTACGACGTGTCGATGTTCAAGGTCTTCACCTTTTGCCTGGCGGCCGGCATCTCGGCCATCGGTGGCGCCATGTTCGCACTGCAGGTGGGCTTCATGTCGCCCTCCTTCGTCGGCATCGTGCCCTCGATCGAGATGGTGATCTTCGCCGCCGTGGGTGGCCGCATGAGCCTGGTGGGGGCGGTCTACGGCACCTTGCTGGTGAACGCAGGCAAGACCTACTTCTCAGAGACCGCCCCTGACCTGTGGCTCTTCCTGATGGCTGCGCTGTTCATCGGCGTGGTGATGGCCTTCCCCAACGGCCTGGCCGGCCTGTACGAAGAAAAGATCAAGCCCTGGGCCGCCAAGCGCCGCGTGGACCTGGCCGCCGAGAAGGCACGCCGCAAGGCCCGCGATGCGGACGATGCCAAGCCCGTGGCCGCTGTGCCCCAGGCCACCACGCCCACCCCGCACATGCCCAACGGCATGAGCAACCAGCAAGCCTGACCCGCCACAAGGAACGACTGAACCATGAGCAACACAGACTTCGTCCTCGCGGTGGAAGACCTCACCGTGTCCTTCGATGGCTTCAAGGCCATCGACAGCCTGACCCTGTACGTGGACCGCGGCGAGCTGCGCGTCATCATCGGCCCCAACGGCGCCGGCAAAACCACCTTGCTGGATTTGATCTGCGGCAAGACCAAGGCCAGCACCGGCAGCATCAAGTTCAAGAACAAAGAGATGACCAAGCTGCAGGAGCACAAGATCGTGCGCGCCGGCATCGGCCGCAAGTTCCAGACGCCCTCCATCTACGAAAACCTCAGCGTCTTCAAGAACCTGGAGGTGTCCTTTCCGCGGGGCCGCAGCGTGTTCGGCGCCCTGTCGTTCAGCTGCACCGATGAGGTCAAGGCCCGCATCCAGTCGGTGGCCGAAGAGATCGGCCTGGCCGAGCAGCTGCACACCGAATCCGGCCTGCTGTCGCACGGCCAGAAGCAGTGGCTGGAGATCGGCATGCTCTTGATGCAAGACCCCGAGCTGCTGATGCTGGACGAGCCCATCGCCGGCATGAGCGTGCGCGAGCGCGAGCTGACTGCCGAGCTGCTGCAACGCATCGCCAAGAACCGCTCGCTCATCGTGATCGAGCACGACATGGATTTCGTCAAGCGCATCGCCGACAAGGTGACCGTGATGCACCAGGGAAAGATCCTGGCGGAAGGGTCGATGGACAAGGTCCAGAACGACCCCAAGGTCATCGACGTTTACCTCGGCCACTGAGCCAAGCCTGAACAAGCTAAGGAATCAACACCATGTTGGCAGTCAACGATCTGTTTGTCGCATACGGTCAGAGCGAGGCGCTGCACGGCATCTCGTTCGAGGCCAAGTCCAAGGAAACCGTGGCCATCATGGGCCGCAACGGCATGGGCAAGACCACGCTGTTCAAGAGCCTGATGGGCGTGCTGCCCACCAAGTCCGGCAAGGTCGAAGTGGGCGGGCTGGATGTCACCAAGGACGAGAGCTACCGCCGCGTGGCCAAGGGCATCGCCTACGTGCCGCAGGGCCGCATGATCTTCCCCACCCTGACGGTGGAAGAGAACATCCAGACCGGCCTGGAGAACGCCAAGCACAAGCGCATCCCCGACGAAATCTACGCGCTCTTCCCCGTGCTGTTCGACATGCGCGCGCGCAAGGGCGGCAACCTGTCGGGTGGGCAACAGCAGCAACTGGCCATTGCCCGCGCGCTCGTCACCAACCCCAAGGTGCTGCTGCTCGATGAGCCCACCGAAGGCATCCAGCCTTCCATCATCAAAGACATCGCCAAGGCCCTGAACGAGATCCGCCGCATGCGCGACATCACGATCATCGTGTCAGAACAAGTGCTGTCCTTCGCGCTGGACGTGGCCGACCGCCTCTTCGTGATCGAAGGCGGCCGCCTGGTCCATGAAACCGACCGCGCCGACACCGACGTCGCGCGCATCAAGCAATACCTCTCTGTGTAAGTCAAAGGAGCCAAGCCATGCCTGAAACCCTCATCAAAGTCGACCTCAACGAATCGCCCTACAGCAACGAGAACATCCACAACCGCTGGCACCCGGACATCCCGATGGCCTGCTGGGTGAACCCCGGCGACGACTTCGTGCTGGAAACCTACGACTGGACCGGCGGCTACATCAAGAACAACGACAGCGCCGACGACATCCGCGACGTGGACCTGACCACGGTGCACTTCTTGTCGGGCCCGGTGGGCGTCAAGGGCGCCGAGCCTGGCGACCTGCTGGTGGTCGAGCTGCTGGACATCGGAGCCAAGCAAGACAGCCTGTGGGGCTTCAACGGCTTCTTCAGCAAGAAGAACGGCGGCGGCTTTTTGACCGAGCACTTCCCGCTGGCTCAGAAGTCCATCTGGGATTTCAACGGCATGTTCACCAAGAGCCGCCACATCCCCGGCGTGGAGTTTGCCGGCCTGATCCACCCCGGCCTGATCGGCTGCCTGCCCGACCCCAAGATGCTGGCCACCTGGAACGAGCGCGAAGTGGACTTCATCGCCACCCAGCCCGACCGCGTGCCCCCCCTGGCCAACCCGCCCTTCGCGGCCACCACCCACGCCGGCAAGGCCACGGGCGCGACCAAGGACAAGATCGCGGCCGAAGGCGCCCGCACCGTGCCCCCGCGTGAACACGGCGGCAACTGCGACATCAAGGATTTGTCGCGCGGCTCCAAGGTCTTCTTCCCCGTGTACGTGGAAGGCGCAGGCCTGAGCGTGGGCGACCTGCACTTCAGCCAGGGCGATGGCGAAATCACCTTCTGCGGCGCCATCGAGATGGCCGGCTGGGTGCACATGCGCGTATCGATCATCAAGGGCGGCATGGCCAAGTACGGCATCAAGAACCCGATCTTCAAGCCCAGCACCATCACGCCCAACTACAAGGATTACCTGATCTTTGAAGGCATCTCGGTGGACGAATACGGCAAGCAGCACTACCTGGACGTGCACGTGGCCTACCGCCAGGCCTGCCTGAACGCCATCGAGTACCTGACCAAGTTCGGCTACAGCAAGGCACAGGCTTATTCGATCCTGGGCACCGCCCCCGTGCAGGGCCACATCAGCGGCGTGGTCGACATACCGAACGCCTGTGCCACCTTGTGGTTGCCGACCGAGATTTTCGAGTTCGACATCAACCCGACCGCGGCCGGGCCCATCAAGATGCTGGACGGCAGCATCGACATGCCCATCTCGCAAGACCTCTGATCTGGACGAAGCAGGAGACAGCCCCCATGCCGACTTACGAGTACGACTGCCCAAGCTGCGGGGGCTTCGACGCCATCCGCAGCCTTTCGACCCGCAATGACCCGTGCGCCTGCCCGGAATGCGGCAGCGCCTCGGGCCGCGTGTTCGCCACAGCCCCGCGCCTGGCCTGCGTGAGCAGCGACACGCGCACGGCCATGGACCGCAATGAGAAGGCGCGGCATGAGCCGCGTTCTTCAAAGGATGGGAGCTATGGACGGCTGAGCCACCCTTCGGGGTGCGGGTGCTGTTCAACCAGCAAGGGAATCCGCAGCGCGACGGTGACAGCCGCCAATGGAAACAAGGCGTTTCCGTCGAAGCGGCCCTGGATGATCAGCCACTGAGCGGCCCTGGCCTCAAAGGCCAAAATTGCGCGACAGAACTCCCTCAACTTCCACCACGGTCTGCCGAAAAGCAACGCACCATTAGAGTGCTCCGCTCACCGCTTCCACCACGGTGCTGCATGAATGAGCCGCATGTGGACCGGATGGTCTGGTTCAAACCCGGTGGACGGAGAGACAGTGATGGAGTTCTTTCGCAAAGCCCGCATCAGCAGCAGGATGCTGGCGCTCGCCCTCATGAGTGGCTTGTTGACCCTGGCCATTGGCCTCGTTGGACTGACGCAGTCGTCCAGGATCAACGACATGGTCAACAGCATGTACGACGAAAACCTGGTGCCGGTTGCCGACATCGCCAATGCCAACATGGAGGCGATTTACCACCACCGCGCCATGCTCACCTACGTGGCCCAGCCCGACCGGGAAGTGATGAAACGCATCGCGGCCGGTGCGGACAAAAACCTGGCCAAGATGAAAGAGCTGCTGGACAAGTACCGCAAGACGCAACTGACGCCGGCGGAGACCAGCCTGCTGGCCAAGCTGGACGAGGCGTGGCCGCCCTACCTGGCCGCCGCCAGCAAGGCCGCCAAGACCTCGTTGGACGGTGACGACGCGGCCGCGATGAAGATGATGCTCGACGAGGTTCAGCCCCTGTTCCAGAAAACAGACGACCTGCTGACCGACCTCGTCAACCTGAACGTGGCACTGGGAAAGAAGGCCTACGACGACAGCGATGTGGTCGTGGCGGAAGTGCGCTGGCTGCTGGGCACCGTGATGCTGGGCGCCGTGTTGCTGTCCGTCGGTGGTGCCTTGTTGATCAGCCGCAGCATCACCAAGCCGCTGGGTGGTGAGCCCGACGACCTGGTCCAGGCGGCCGACGCCGTCGCCAGCGGTGACCTGAGCCTGACGCTCGCGGTGCCTGCCGGTGACACGCACAGTGCGATGGCGCGCATGGCCGCCATGCAGACGGCACTGGCCCGTGTGGTGGCGAACGTGCGCGCCAACTCTGAGAGCGTGGCAACGGCCAGTGCCCAGATTGCCCAGGGCAACCAAGACCTGAGCCAGCGCACCGAAGAGCAGGCCAGCGCGCTGCAGCAGACGGCGGCCACCATGGAGCAACTCAGTACCACGGTGAGCAACAACACCGACAGCGCCAAGCAGGCCAATCAACTGGCCCAGGGCGCCTCGGCCGTGGCGGCCCAAGGCGGTGAGGTGGTGGGCCAGGTCGTCACCACCATGCAAGGCATCAGCGACAGCAGCCGCAAGATCGGCGACATCATTGGCGTGATCGATGGCATTGCCTTCCAGACGAACATCCTGGCGCTGAACGCCGCGGTGGAAGCCGCCCGCGCCGGCGAACAAGGCCGCGGCTTCGCGGTGGTGGCCAGCGAAGTGCGCAGCCTCGCCCAGCGCAGCGCTGAAGCCGCCAAGGAAATCAAAACGCTGATCGGCCGCAGTGTCGAGCAGGTGGAACAAGGCACGGTGCTGGTCGACCAGGCTGGCAAGACCATGGGCGAGATCGTGGGCTCCATCAGGCGCGTGAGCGACATCGTGGCCGAGATCACCTCGGCCAGCATCGAACAGAGCTCGGGCATCGCCCAAGTGGGAAATGCGGTGGGCCAGATGGACCAGGTGACGCAGCAGAACGCGGCCTTGGTGGAAGAAAGCGCCGCGGCGGCCGAGAGCCTGAAGGGCCAGGCGCAGCAACTGGTGCAGGCCGTGGCGGTGTTCAAGCTGTCTGGCGATGGGCATGTGGCGCCGTCTTACGTTTCTTCGCCTGCGGTGAATGCACCTACGGGCGAACGCAGGGGGCCTAACCGGGCTAAGAATGTCAGCCGGCCGGCGTTCAAGGCCAAGTCGTCGGGCGAGGCTTCTGTCAAGGCTGTTGAAGAACCAGCCTTGGCCAGTGCCAAGACGGGGACTGACGATTGGACTTCGTTCTGAGCCGGCGCTTCCATTGACCGCAATGAGAAGGCGCGGCGTGAGCCGCGGTCTTCAAAGGACGGGTGTTGTGGAGGGCTGAGTCATCCTTCGGGTTCGGGTACTGCTCGACCGCCTTCGAAGGGGTCCAAAGTGCGACAGTGACGAGGGCGAACGGGAACAAGGCGTTTCCGTCGAAGAGGGCCTTGGATGGCTAGTCACTGAGTGGAGATGACTCTTTTCATCAAAAACCAACCTCCATCCAAGACGGCACCCGCACAGTCGCTACTTCACGCCCGTATGTCAGGTCAGCAACAAGAAAATCGAGCCAAGCCGGCTCCAAGTTCCAATCGCCAGCTTTGGGCGCGGGTTGTTGGTGACGATCCTTCAACCAAGCCATGATGCGTTGGCGCACCGCGTCAGGCTCACCAAAGAAGTCAGCAAACTTATCCAGCGTAGCGCCTCCCGCAGTTGTCGATAGCAGGCCAGTTCTCTTCGCATCAAGAAGCGCATTGAACGCCTGGAAGAAGTCTTCCTTCTCATGTAGCGAGCCGCAATGGGGCGGAAACGCGTCTGCATGGAAAAGCGACTTGACTCTTTCTCGGTCACTGTCTTTGAGCTCACTGCCCAATGCAATGACGATGCCCTCAGCGGTGCCGGTCTTGTCCACTACTTCCACCACGGGCAAATAGGCCACTAAAGACATTGGCTCAGGCAACAACTGTGGCCTAGGCTTCCCGCTGACCACATGGACGGGGTCCAAATCGACCACAACCAAGGCTTGGTCAGATTTGGACAAGGCCCCTGTCCCGTTGTTCTGCAGAATGCCCTTCAACCAGCCATGGTACGGTGTTAGGAAATGCACAATTCCTGCTGAATCAGATGATTGGCTTACAGAGTCAATGCCGATAAAGCAGCTTCCACCGACGCCCAGCTTGTTTGCCGCGTTGCAGAACACGGTGGCGGTACCAGAGGCCAGCACACTGGCTTGGCCGGCATGCCAATAGTCGTTGCTGCGACTTGTGCATGCTGGGACCACGAGCACTGATCGACGCTCACGGTTTGATTGCGCGACAGTCAAGAGCTCGCCAATTGCCTCGATGTCATTGGATACTTGCTTCCTGACGTTAGCCGGATCCAAACCGAAGTGCTTGAACACCTTCGCCATATCCCGCTCCAACGGCATGCGATTGGCTGGGCTGGTGAGCAGGAACAGCTCGGAGCAGATCAACTCCATGCAATAGCGCAGCTTTGGCGTCTCGTGCACCAATGCTCTTACCAGCGCAGCTAGTTCGGTACTTGACCACTCGCCCTTACGCTCCTTCGCACGAAGCTCACGTAATTTTTCGAATAGCTGTTCTTCGCCGTAGAGCGGCGCCAACTCAAGGAGATCCGGCCGGAAAAACTCGTGTGCAGCCACTGCGCGATATTTCTTACCCCGTTGAAAATGAAGCGGCTCAGAGTCACCCTCGAGCCCGAGGCTCCTGGCCAATGCTGGCTCTGGCTTCCACAGCAGAGTCAATTTTTCCTGTAGATGCTCGGTATCTTCGCGCTCTTGGCCAAACTGGCGGTAAGTGCCGGCCAACACGGCCAATCCAGGATAGTGTTGACGCAGTTCATCTTTCAGCCAATCGACCGTCTCAGACCTAACCGACACCTCAGGCAGCACCAGCAACTCCACCCCCAGTTCATGACAAGCCTTCAACGCCTCGCGGAGCAAAGACCGGCGCCGGTGCTCAGGCCACGAAATAACTCTGATGTCTTTGCCCCATTTGAATTCTGAGCCCCTTCTTGCTGCGCCATCTACAGACCCAAGATCGCCCACATTGGTCAGCAAACCACGTAGCTCCTCCAAAGAGGATTTGCTAAAGGGGAAGGACTTCAACCCGACCTCGCTAATAGGATGGGCATAACTTTCGTCTGATCGCCATTGAAACAGCGCAACGCGGAAGTGACTTCCAGCTCTAGCTTTGCCGTGATCGCTAGAGTCATTGCGGTCGATGCGCTTAATGCGCGATGCTGATTGCGAAAAGCGCAGCTTGTCGACGATGTCCTGATCCAGAGCACCATTCTTTGGCGTGCTCGCCTCTTCTGCAATTCCCGCCACCTGGACGCCATCGTCGGGTTGGGGTAGCACAGCTTGGTCAGTTGACGCCTCCAGCATTGCGGTTGTAGGCTCATCGTGA
This sequence comes from Aquabacterium sp., assembly GCF_050725395.1. Taxonomy (GTDB): domain Bacteria; phylum Pseudomonadota; class Gammaproteobacteria; order Burkholderiales; family Burkholderiaceae_C; genus Aquabacterium. The sequence goes on from NZ_JBOHHL010000008.1 coordinate 90,261, forward strand.
ACTGCCGCTGGATCCGAGGGTGCCGGCGCGGCCTTGTGATCTTGGGCTGATTGCTTCGGCCAGGTGGGCATCCACTGCCCAAGCCTGGAGTCCAGTGTGTGCACTGCCAACAGTTCGTCGTCGAAGTTGCTGCGAGTCTCTGTCCAGACCGACAGTTTGCGCGCCCCCTCAAGCTGCCGCTCTACACCCTCACGACCCAAACCAGTGAACTGTGGCTTGGCGATTTGCCAACTGGCATCACTGGCATCAGTGAACTCGTCGCTGTGCAGGCTTCGCCGAAAATGTTGAGCCCGCTGGCGAACCAGGTATAGACCCAAGTGCTTATCAAGCTCGCGCAACGCGACTGGCAGTGCCGAGGTCAATGCCTCGCAGTTCTTCAGCGTGAATCTGGGCAACGCGTCAAAGGGCCAAATTGCTTCCGTTTGGTCGACTTCGTCAGGCGCGCCTGGTTCACTCTGCCAAGCGCTCAATGTCGAATACACGTCCTTCAACTCTTCCAGTTTGAACGCCTGCGGAAAACTGCTATCGAGCAAACCAATCAGGGCCAGCATCCAGTGCCATGGGCTGGCGCGGCACAGGTCGGGCCAACTCGCGTCAAACAGCCACTTACGCATGGCGCTGTAGTCGAACTGCGGGTCCAGACGTGCCATGTTCGGCATTGCCCAAGTAGCGGGGAGGTTGAAGCGCTCAGGCATGCGGCGCGTGCCTTGCTTAGCCGTTAGCCCCCACAGTGCGGCCACGCTGCCGCGCAGACCGAAGCCTGTGGTTGCCAAAGCCAGTGCTATGCGCAACGGTGGAGCCTTCGTCTCTACCTCGGCACTGGCCACTTGGGGGAACAAGGCCTGATACAGCGCCAGCATCAAACCTAGCTCTGGTCGCAATGCGGCAGTGTCGACCGATGGTTGCCCTAGGCTCAATCCTTCTAGCGCCCAAAACGGCAAACGGTCCAGCACTTCTGGAAATACGCGGTGAAGTTCCAGGCGTAGATCTTCATTGCGGCGCGCTCGTAGGCGCAAGGCCATGGCACGGGTCTCCGCCTCGACTACGAGCAAATGCCGAACCTGTTGATCCAGCGCGCGGTTGGCTGGGAAGTCACGTAACAGTTTTAAGGCACGCTTCACTGTGCCGGGTAATGCCGTCGTGCCTGGCGCTTCGGGACCAATTTCCCCCTCGGAAACGAAGGCGCCCTGCAACTTGCGCAGTTGCTGGCGCAACACATACTGCTCTATCTGGGTGCTTTGGTTGGCTGACTTAACATCTTCTTGCTCATCAAGCTCAACCGCGTCATCCGTTAACTGCTCATCGCGGTGACCGGTTTCACCCGCCATGTCGGCGGCCACTCCCAGCACATCGGCCACAGTCCAGCCCATGCGCCACAGATGGGCTTGGTCCTTCGGTACGATCACGGACTTGACCCGATCGTCATGGTTGTGAAACCAGGCGTTCGCGCCCAGTAGCTTGCGATCGACGGGATCGGCCACTAGATGCAAGATGGACTTGTCCCCCTCGTCAGCCCTGAACAGCTGTGGTCGGAAAGGAACGTAGATGCCTTGGTCGTTCTCTGGCGAAAATCCCCCGTGCATCGCACAAAGGGCCTCAAACAAGCGCGCAGCCTTGTGCGTGATCGGTTCTGGCGGGCTAGCGCCTTGGTCGGCCAATTCGACCCAAGGAAGAGCATCCTTGCTCCTTTCCACCCCCAACCTTTCAGACGGATTTTGCAGAGACTCGAAACTTAATGCTTCGACACTAGGCCAATTTGACTCGTCACCTTGCAACGGCACCTGAACGAAATACCGCGCTTCGGTTGGCAATGCAGGTACGGCGTAGCGAAACAAATGCCTAGCGATTCCAGGTCTCGGCTCATCTATCGCGTAAAGCGATGCCGCCTCGTGTCCGTCCTGCCCGTCCTTCACAACAGGTAGGTGCGGGATGGAGCGCTGAGGTACGCCGCCGCTGGCTTTCACCAGCAGCTTCGGAAACTTGGCCAACACATCAAGCCTCTGCCCACGCGGCGCACTGCTGAGTACAAAGTCGATCGCCAAGCCAAGCGAAGCGTCGTCAGGCTTCTCAATGACAATTGGCTCACCGTTAGGCCGCAAGAGCAGACACACGTCCTCGACACATTGATCACCAGAATCAACGATAGACGGTCTCAGGCGGCGTCTCTCGAGTGATACCAAAGGGTGCAAATCAGCGGCATCACCACAACTGGCCACCGCACCGATGCGTTCGGCCGCTAAGCAAAGCCATTCGATGGCGGACACCTCTCCTTCAAGCTGTCCTTCAACGTTGTAGGGCACCGGCGAATTGTTCGCCAAGCGTCGCGCTTTTTGTGCCACTAAACGTGCACGTCGCCGTACGTGCGCCCAGTTCTCGGCAGGATGGACGTCCTCGAAAAAATTGGGGTGGCTGACCAATGCGGCCAGGTGCTTGCGCTTGTCTCGGGATTTCGGGAGTTCCGCCAAGGTCTGGTCGTTCTCCATCCAGGGGTTGGCGTCCATCAGCTTGTCCAGACCTTCCACCGCATAGAGCAAGTCGTAGCCGCGTTGCTCGAATGCATCTGCCCACTCGCGGCCTTCACATACGCTCTTCCACAACTCCCGGTAGCGCTGCCAGGCTGTCGATCCATCACCATCGAGTTCAGACGCCACCTGCCACCATAGCCAGCGCGAACACAGACCCAAGTCGTTGGGTCGGAGATCGGGCGCCTGCATGGCAGCCTTGACCTGTGCCTCAATGCCTTTGGGGTCGGTCATAAGTGCAGGGTGGCGCAGCATCTTCAGCGCGCACTGCCGGTCAACAGTTGGCATGTCGCCCCCTAGACCCCAACCGGCCTCACCATCACCCACCAAGAGTTCATCCACCAACGGCGGCTCCCAGGCCGGCATTGAGGCCGCCAAGCCCCGCCCCTCATTGAGTTGGCGCATCACTTGTACGGGTGAGCCGGCGCGCACGCGATCACCCTTGTGGATCAGTGAAATCGAGCGCTCATTAGCCTTGAACTGCAATTTTTCGCGCAATTCTTTCAGCAGCGCCTCAGTTTCCGCAAACAACACAATGTCATCTACATAGCGCGCATAGCCAGCTCGAGGACGGGAAACCCCGTCCGACCCAGTGTCCGCCGTGTCTCGGATGAAGCGCCGAGCGACATGGTCAACCGGAAACAATGCGATGGTGCCAATGTAGGCAGACAGCACCGGCCCTTGTGGAATGCCAATAGCCTCGTCACTGTGCTGAGTCGGTATTTTGCCAATTGCCCCTTTTCGCTGTGGGTCTCGAAACTCATGACCAAAAAGCAAATCGCTCAGCAGTTGATCCAGGGCACGTTCGTACTCAGCCGGCACGGTCGCGGTAGTTAAGCCGAATACATCCGCTAACCCCTCCGGGATACCGCTGGTTGTCAGCACGGCGCGCAATGGCTCCAGCAGGGCATCTCGCACCACATAGCGTTGAATAGTGTCGTAGTAGCGCTTGGCATCCAGGCGCAGCACGTGCACGCGTGGCCCGATGGCGTGGCACTGCTTCGTCAGGCTGCCCATGAAATCTCGCCAGCACTGTCCAAAAGGCCTGAACATGCCCTGGTCAGACGGCGTCTTATCGCCCTCCAAAACATCCATGTCGATCTGGTAACCAAAGCTCAAGGTTTCAGGTTCACCCTCTTCGATACGAGGTTCGTTGAGCTCGACATATGGACCGGTCACCTCCACCGTATTGCGCGAGGCATACCAACGCACGGCGGGAATGCTGGCCGAGAAGGTTTGACCACTGGCATTTAGGCGGTCATGCCGCTGGGTCAGCAACTCATTGAGCAGCAGTTGCTGCAGTTGCAAGTCAGCTGGGTGTGGCATAACCTTGCGGCGCGGATCATCCAGCACCTTCGTATCGGCAGTAAGCTTGCGGGGCAAGTGCACCGCATCAAATGGAGCAGCCTGAAGCCAACGTGAGGCTTGCGCACTCATCGCGGCCTGCAAACGTGCCAAGGCCGTCTGGTCAAACAGCCTGGCATTGCCGCTCAATGTCAGCCACACCTCTTCGTCACAAGGTAGCTCGCCCCGCCGCGCGCCGTGGTACGCCAAGGTTTGAGCGAGGGCCGCACGCTCATAGGCACCCTCTAGATAAATGCCGCGACCGATCGGCGGTTTCCCGGAGCCTTCCCGCGAAAGCAATTCGTGCAATGCGTTTGTCCAACTCCACGGACTGTCGGTCAAGCGCAGCAACAGGTGATCAAGCGTTCGGTTGCCGTGAAGTTTTTTGACTGCCAACGCCGCTCTGAACAAAGCACGCTCGCGTCCAGTAGCTGAAAGTTGACTCCAGCGTTGGTTCTGCAAGTCAGACGCATCCTGACTGCCCAGGGCTGACACTAGTAGTACGGCCTCGGCGGGGAGGTCATAGCTCTGCAACCATTCTGCAGCCTCCTCAGGCGAGGTAGTGCCGCTCAGGCAGGTATCGGGATCCTTGCCCAACGCTGGTTGGGTACGCCACGGTGTACCGACCCAGCGAACGTCCACGCCGCTCATGCCTAAAAGAGCGCGCACCAGTCGATCCGTGCCGCCGAAGCCAGCTGGATCGTTGTCAAGAAATATGCCGAGTCTCATTGCGGCCTGGCTGGATGGCAAATCATCGACTAAGTTCTGCAGCAGATTGAACTGCTCCTTGCTCAGACTGATACCCATCAGGGCGACCGCGTCTTGCCCTAAGTACTGCAGGCGTAGAGCATCCAGAAAGCCCTCAACAAGGTAGAGCGTTGCCGGCTCACCGCTCTTCAACTTTTCCCTCACAGCCGCAAATGCCGCAGCCGCGTTGAACAGGTGTTTGGCTTTCTCGAATCCCGCCGTAAGCAGGTACTTGGGCACTCCCTCAGGCGGTACGTTCTGCAACGCTCGGCCAGCGAAGCCAACAACTACAGACCGCTTGGCCTCGGCATTGCGAATGGGGATCACGACACGGCCGTCGTGAAAGTAGTCGTGGAACTGATCAGCTAAATCCAGCTTTAGCTGATCGGCTTTGGACATGGAGCGCAGGCGCTTGATCAGCCCAAGAGTCTGCAAACCGTCGATCAACTCGGCGCGTTCTCCGACGCTCTTGGCTTGCAAACCCTCGACCAGTACAGCACGCGTGATGCAACGCAGGCCCTGATCATGGAGGAAGGTGGCATCGAACGCACGCTCTTCGCACCAGGCCTTGAACCGCTGAGAGTCATGATGTTCATTGAAGATCCGCAAGGCGAAGTCCAGAGCTAACTCGCTTGTGACTTGATGCTCAACCTTACGCGAGGACCGGCGGCGCGGGCTTCGAATGCCAAACTGCTGCGCCAACCACTGCACTGCCGGAAGGAAGTCCAACCCTTCAATTTGCTTGACCAGATCAATAGCATTGCCATGAGCCCCACAAGCAAAGCAGTGATAGTGCTCCGGCGAATTGCCGCCAGCTGGATACAGGTTGAGCGATGGCTTAGTGTCCTGGTGGAACGGGCACAACGCACGGGTCTGCGGGCCGCGGCTCTCTGTCTCGATACCAAGACGTCGCACCACATCCTCCAATGGTGCCTTTGTTAGCAAATCGCCAATATCGAAACGGTCCACATATCCCCCTGACAACTTTGAATTCGTGAGGGGAAGCTTATCAGGCCCGTAACAGGATGTACCGGAAGCGACGGTGCGCGGCTGCCATACGGTGTCTCGATTTGAACGACAGCAACCAGTCCTAAGTGAACATCGATTTCCCTACTTCCAACTTTCGCTTCTGGGCATTAGCCACCATTTACGGTCAACGACAAGCCATGCGCGCACCCCTCTTGATGGTGATTCCCTCCGCCAACCCCAATCCCTAAAGTCGCGGCCTCATCAACAAAACGAACGCCAGGAAGATATGCCGCAAAACCTCATTTCCCTTACCCTGACCGCAGCCGACCACGCCGCCATCGCCGACGCGCTGTCCACGCTCGAAAGCAAGCTGTCCGGCCTGATCTCGCTGAGCACCGACGAGCGCCGCAGCCTGAACAAGATGGGCGAGAAGTCTGAAACCTTCTGCCGCCGCACGCTGGTCGCGATGAGCGACAACGCCGGTTTGATCCCGGCCGATGTGGACGTGGCCGAAGCGCAGCGCGACCTGGCCCAGCTCGACGCGCTGCGCCCGCACATCGCCAGGCTGACCAAGCTGCTGGGCCGCGCTGAAGACTCCGAGATGGCCTTGGGAAGCGACGTCATGGTCACGGCCTTGGAGGGCTACGCCCTGTTGAAGGTGCTGGGCAAGGGTTCTGGCTTGGATTCCCTGCGCAAAGACATGTCCGTCCGCTTCATGCGCAAGACGCGCGCCACGGAAAGCCCTGCCCAAGCCGCTTGAAGCCCGGCCCGCCAGCATCAAAGCCCCGCTCGCGGGGCTTTTTTCATGGGCCTTCGGGTGGGTGGGCCTTGCGCGCAAGGCTTTTCTGCTTGCGGCCAAGGCTATGGAACCCGGCGCTTGGGGCTCAAAGGCTTGCGGTGCAAGGCTCAGAACCCCGACGTTGGGGATACAGGGCCTTGCGCGCAAGGCTCAAAGCCCGGCGCTTGGGCCTCAGATGGTCAAAGTGCAAGGCTCAAGGGCCTTGCGTTCGGGGTTCAGCATCCTTGCGCGCAAGGCTTTTTGCCTTGCGGGCCGGGTTCAGAAGGCGGTGTTCCGCGCAAAAAGCCTTGCGCGCCGGCTTTGAAACGGTCCGGTCCAGCCCATTGAGTCAGTGGAAATCCTCTTCGCGTTGGTGGCGTGCGCCGATGACGAGAACCAACTCAGGGGTGCGTATATCGAAGCGAAGCACATACCCGGTGGAGCCGAACGGGACAATGAGTTCACGCAATGTTGGGCGTTGACCAACCTTGCGATAGCTGTAAGGCGTGGTCGCGAGATGACTGTTGGCAGCGGTGCGAATGGCCTCGACAGCTTCATAGGCACGCATGGCTTCTTCGACAGTCTCGGCGCGCTCCAGCAGGAAGTCGAACAGGCGATCCAGGTCGGCATCGGCCTCAGGCGTGAATTCGACTCTGAACGTCATTTGCGAAGCTGCTTCACCCGTGCTGCGACCTTCGCCTCAAGCTTCGACAAAACAACGTCCGACGGAATTGAAGCCCCGGTGCGCTCGTACGCTGCCAATGAGGCATCGCACCGCGCGGCGAAGTCTGTTTGTACGCGACGAAATTCAACGGCGCGACGCACCGATGCCTCGACAAATTCAGTCAACGTCTCGCCGGGCAGGAGTACCGAATCAAGATCGGCGCGCAACTCCGGTTCGACACGGATTTGGGGGATGACGGCGGTTTTCATGGCCCCACTGTAGTGCATTAGCACTACACGTTCAAGGGCTTCGCTGCGGCCATGGGTAAAAACTTACAGAATTCTGTCGTCACGTGAAGGCGCCGAACACCAAACAGCCTATGCCCCCGACTATTTGCAAGTCGGATGTTCAACTTCATACCCAAGGCCGAGGTACAGATGCGTCACCTCGACCTTTCCCTTCTTGGCCATCAAATGCACGCCTTCCTGGCTGGTGCATGTCTCAACTGTGGTGACGTGCCTTTGCCTGGCGGTCGCGATCAACTTCCGGCCGATACTTTCTGTGCGCAAGCTCAGGCCAATGGTGGCCGCCCCCACAAACGGCATCTCGGCCCACAATTTGGGCAAGCGCGCCTTGTAGATCACAGGTGGGTCGCCAGTGACTTCGTTGGTGGCCAAGGTATCCGCATCGTCCGCCCTTGTGAAGTCCTGGGCCGTAAGGCGCTTACAGCAAACAGGTTGCTGCCTGGCATCGGGGTATTGAAAGTACACCGTCTGACCGGCCACCAAGTGCCTTGCAGCCCGGGTTCAAAGGCCATCCCCTAAGCCAGTTTGAACGCGCTGACGGCTTCAGAAAGCTTGATCGATTGATGGGACATGCTTTGCGCCGCGGCGGCCGACTCCTCAACCAGTGCTGCGTTTTGCTGGGTCATCTTGTCCAGATGAGACACTGCCATGCTGACCTGACTGATGCCTTGGGTCTGCTCCTGGGTGCTCGCACTGATGTCGGCGATCAGATCGTTCACACGCCGGACCTGTTCAACAATCTGGCCCATGGTTTGACCGGCTTCGCCCACCAGCACGCCGCCAGCTTCGACCCGATCGCTGCTGTTGCTGATCAACACCTTGATCTCGCGCGCCGCTTCGGCTGAGCGCTGTGCCAGCAAACGAACCTCTCCGGCCACCACGGCAAATCCACGGCCTTGTTCGCCTGCGCGTGCCGCCTCCACCGCCGCATTCAGCGCCAGGATGTTGGTCTGAAAGGCAATGCCGTCGATGGTGCCGATGATGTCGCCAATCTTGCGGCTGGCCGCCTGGATTTCCGCCATCGTGGCCACCACACGCTGCACGACCTCGCCGCCCTGCGCCGCCACTTCGGTGGCCCGCGTTGCCAATTGGCTGGCAGAGCGTGCCGTGTCCGAACTCTGGGTGACGGTGGCCGTCATCTGCTCCATGCTCGACGCGGTTTGCTGGAGACTGCTGGCCTGCTGCTCTGTCCGATTGGAAAGATCGGCATTGCCCTGGGCGATCTCGCCGCTGGCCGTGGCCACCGACTCCACGCCCGAGCGCACTTGACCGACCAGGTTGCGCAAGGCCCCCTGCATGCTGGCCAGCGCACTCAGCATCTCGGCGGCCTCGTCATGCCCTTCAAAGCGAACATCCTGGGTCAGGTCACCCGCGGCAATCTGGTTGACCGCCGCCACGGCTCGCCGCATGGGTTCGACGACGCTGCGCGCGATCAGCCAAGCCAGCAAGCCACCGATGACCAGAACGAACAAAGCCGAACCGCCCATGACCAGCATGCTCACATGCGCGCTGGCGCTGGCACCATTGACAACGCCTTCGGAGCGCTGCGCCAGTGCCTGCCTGACCCCGTTCAGCGCCTCGTTGGACTTGGCCTGGATGGGCGCCATGCCATCGCGCGCTGCCTTCACGGCTTCGGGCGTGTTGCCGGTCATCGCGTGGTTGAGCACGGCATCGACGACCTTCTGACCATCGTCGTTCAGTGTGTCGAGCTGTGCGGCCAGTTGCAGCAACTGTTCATCACCCACGATTTGGTCCTTGAACGCCGCATGCAGCTTCTTGAACTCATCGCGGGCGCCCTTGAACTGCTTGACCTGCACGGCAAGCTCAGCCAGGTCATCTTGTGACGCAAGGTCCCTGAGCGCGATGTTGCGATCCTTGATGGATCTTTCCAGTGCGCTCAAGGTTTCGGCGCGCTTGTAGATTTGCTGGCCGACCAGCGACATCTGTCCACCCATGCTGTGGAGTGCAACCGCCCCGACCGTGGCCACCATCACGACACCCAGGAGCACGGATGCGAATCCGATGCCCAGGCGCGTGCGAATACGTACCTTGTTCAGCATGGCGCGTCCTCGCCTCAGTTAGCGGTGATGGAGGCGTGCATGACACCGACGATCTCGGCACCATCCTTGATGGGTGTGGAGATCTGGACCCCCATGACTTGCGTGGTTGGATCCTTCGCCATCTGGTCCATCTGGTAGCTGGTGCCAGCGATCGCGGGCTTGAACCAAGGACGGTGGGCGACGTTGTAGAGGATGACCTTGACGTTGGCAGCAACGATGTTGCCAGCCTTGTCGCGAACACCGACTTTGTTGACTTCCTTCGAATCCAGGCTGTCGACGAACTTGCCGGCAGCTGACGTGCCGATGGATTTGACGACGGGATCGGTGTCTGGGAGTTCAGTCCATTTGGCCGACGTCATGCCCGGCAGCCCTCCGCTGACATTGGAGGCCTTGGCGGCGGCGATCACCACCGGATTGGCAGCCCACTTCTCCAGCTTGACACGGTATTCGTCAACCCGCTTCTGCAGGGCGGGTGGGATCGGTTCGGCCATGCTGACGGGGGCAAAGCCCGCCAAAGCGGCGAAGACGGCGCAAGATGCGATGAAATGACGTCGAGACATGATGGGGTTGCCTTTGTTGGATCAGTTGCAGGTGGATTCAAGCGAACGCGCATGACGCTTATCCCTTATCGGCATAGTGCCGTTGCCGCTTGAGCAGGGCCGCGCTGAAGATTCCGAGATGGCCTTTGGCATGGGCCAGGAGTCTGAAGTATTGGGGTGAACGGCCGAATAGTCTGTGTAGCGAAAGTGTCTTGATGGATCAAACAGCTGCCAATCAATCTACGCGTCGGTTCAGAAAAAACAGCACGAAGATTGCGGCGCAATGGCGTCATGGCTTTTCAGGGCTTCGTTTCACCAAAACGCTGGAACGCCAGTTCCAGGCGGAATCAGCACCAGTGCGCAGCCAGCATCTGCTCGTTTGCAGTCTCATCGGCTTGGTCGCCGGCCCGTGGGGCGCCGCGTGGCCGACCTGGCCTTTGCCGATCACCAGCACCGCTTGAGCTTCGGTGAACTGGCGTCCCGCGCTGCCACCTCGGTCCGCACCGCGAGCCGGATGTTCCCTGCGGAAACCGGGCTGACCTTCAAGACATGGCGGCAGCGCGCCCGCATCGTGTGGGCGATTGATCGGCTGGCCAGGGGGGATGCGATCGCCCGGGTATCTGCCGATGCGGGCTTTGCCAATGGGGCCGCATTTTCGTCTGCCTTCCGGCAGGTGACGGGGATGGCGCCGACGGAGTTTCTTGGGCGCTGAGCTACTTGAGGATGCCGGTATTGGACGGGTTGTTGTACCGCTTGTGCAGCGTGTCAAGGATGTCCTTGAAGCCAGGCAAGTCCTCGAATTGGGATTGGATGAGTTGGGGGACACCACCAGAATCCCTTTCCTTCGCGTAAACTGCACAGAATTCTGTCATTACCCGAAGGAGCCAGCCATGGGCTTTTCTGCCAGCGATGTCGTGCCGTTCACCCAAGCACGCGCCAACCTGTCTGAACTGGCCGAACAAGCCAAGGCCGGCGCCGAAAAGATCATCACCAAGAACGGTGAAAGCTACGTGGCGCTGATCGACGCCGAGCGGCTGGACTACTACCACCGCCTGGAGCGTGAGCGCATCCACCTGCTGCTGATCGACGATGCCCGCCAAGGCCTGGCCGATGTGCTGGCAGGCAGAACACAAAACGCCGATACCGCTTTGGCAGGCCTGCAAGCTGCGCGCAAAGCCAAGGCCGCAACCACCAGCAAGACAAAGCCCAAACACCGTGGCTGAGCAGCTTCACAACGTGGAGCTGACAGACAGCTTCATCGAGCGCCTGGCATTCATCGAGGTCTTTCTGGAAGAGGCCGACGCCGCTTTTGCGTATGACAACTTGCTAGCTGGCCTTCGGGGCACGGTGATCCCCAACCTGGCCCGCTTCCCGCTGATCGGCAAGCGCTATTTGGATCAGCCACCGCAATCGGCTGAGGCCCTGACCCACCTGGCGCAACTGCCCCAAGGTGCGGCCGACGCCTTGCGCGTGTACCTGCACAGCGATTACCTGATCTTGTATGCCGTGGATGCAGTCAAGTTGACGGTGTATTTGCTGTCCATCCGGCATCACCGCCAGCTTTCGTTTGACTTTGCGCGCCTCTGGCCTGGCGCCTGAACAGGCCATCTTTGACCTGGCCCTCACCCTGACCGCAGCCGACCACGCCGCCATCGCCGACGCGCTGTCCACGCTCGAAAGCAAGCTGTCCGGCCTGATCTCGCTGAACACCGACGAGCGCCGCAGCCTGAACAAGATGGGCGAGAAGTCTGAAACCTTCTACCGCCGCACGCTGGTCGCGATGAGCGACAACGCCGGTTTGATCCCGGCCGATGTGGACGTGGCCGAAGCGCAGCGCGACCTGGCCCAGCTCGACTTGCTGTGCCCGCACATTGGCCTTGCGGCCTGGGTTCAGAAGCTGGCCTTCCGCTCCAAACGCCTTGCACGCCTGAACCTGGCACGTTGTGCTGGCGCTCACGCAAACCAAGGCAAGCATGAATTTATCCGGGTGATATTGACTAGATCATTTAACCCCGGGTAGAATTCGCACCATGAACCAAGCCATACCGCTCACCTACACCGCTTTCCTGGATGGACGCCGCATAGCCACGGGTTCCTTGCAAGAAGTCGCCGTGGCCGTGCTGCGGGCCCAGCTGACGCATCCCGAAGGGCATCCGCTGGTCTTCAGCAATGCCAGCGGCCAGTCTGCCGACCTCGATCTGCGCGGTGGCGAGGAAGCCGTGGCGGCGCGCTACACCCTGGCTGTGCCGCCCCAGGTGCCCAAGGGCCGAGGTCGCCCCAAGCTTGGCGTGGTCGCGCGGGAAGTGACGCTGCTGCCGGAACATTGGGATTGGCTTGCGGCGCAGCCGGGTGGCGCCTCCGTGGCCTTGCGCAAGCTCGTGCACGAAGCGCGGCGCCATGGCGGCGACCAGGACCGGACGCGCCAGGCGCGTGACCGCGCGTATCACGCCATGTCCACGCTGGCCGGCAATCTCGCCGGCTTCGAGGAAGCATCGCGGGCGCTGTTCGCTGGCGACAAAGAGCGGCTGGTGGCGCAGATGGCCGCATGGCCGGAAGACGTGCGGGCGTACGTTCTTCAGCTAGCCGAACCTGCACCCGGCTAAGCCGGACCTCTTTCTTTTTTTCTACAACCAGCGCGTGGCCTCGGGCCGCCGCGCTGCGGGCACACGCACGCCCGCGATCCACAAGAGCCCTCATGAACGAGCCAGAAACGACGACCCGCGCCGGGCCGGTGCCGACGTTGCGCACGCATTACCTCGCGCTGCTGACCCCCTTGATCCTGACGCACGCGCTGCAAAGTGCGGGTGGACTGCTCGATGGCTTCTGGCTCGGGCGCCTGCTAGGCGTGAGCGGCATCGCGACGGCGGCGTCGTTCTTTCCCGTGTTCTTCTTGCTGTTGTCACTGATCATCGGGCTGGGCGCCGGCGCAACCATCCTTGCGGGGCAAGCATGGGGCGCGCGTGATGCGGCCCAGGTGCGGCGCGTGGGTGCGACGGCCTTTGCGGCTGCGCTTGGCGTCGGGCTTGCGGTCGCGGTGGCCGGTACGTGGTCTGCGCCCTGGTTGATGCAAGCCCTCGGCACGCCGCCGGACATCTTGCCGGCCGCGATCCGCTATGCGCGCGCCATGTTGCTGGTGATGCCCTTCGTGTTCGTCGCGTGGGCGGGCCTGTCCCTGAGCCGCGGCACCGGCGACGCGCTCTCGCCGATGTGGTCCTTGCTGGCCGCGACGCTGGTGGGCGCGGTGTGCACGCCGCTGCTCGTTTCAGGCACGTCTTTGGGCGCGGCTGGCGTGGCAGTCTCGGCGCTCGTCGCACAGCTGGCTGCGCTTGCCGTGTTGATCCAGCGCTGGCGTCGGGCCGGCCATCCGCTCGCCCCCGGCGCCGGGTGGCAGGGCTGCAAGCCGAGTGGGGCAATAGCCAAACGCATGCTGCGCATCGGCCTGCCGGCCGCATTGCAGATGCTGGCGATGGCGCTTGCGGAGATCGTGCTGCTGGGCCTGGTGAACCGTCACGGGTCGACCGCGACTGCCGCCTATGGCGCGGCGACGCAGGTCCTGAGCTGGGTGCAGTTCCCTGCGATGAGCCTGGGCATTGCTGCGGCGATCTTCAGCGCGAACGCAGTCGGCGCGGGACGGCGCGAAAGGCTGCCGGCGATCGTGAGCACGGGGCTGCGCTTGAACGCCCTGCTAACCCCGCTGTTCGTTGTCGCTGCGCACCTGCTCGCCCCGTTCGCGCTGCGCGTGTTCCTGGAACCCGGCCCCGTGCTGGAGCAGGCGGTCACCATCGTGCGCACCGTCGCCTGGAGCGTGGTGCTGCTCGGATGGAGCAACGTGCTGGTGGGCACGATGCGCGCGAGCGGCGAGGCGGTGGTGCCAGCGCTCCTGAGCATGGCGGCAATCGTTGGTGTCGAGTTGCCAGTTGCCGTAGTGCTGGAAGCGCGCTTCGGCCTGGCTGGCGTGTTCTGGGCCTGCCCTGCGGCCTTCCTGGCCATGCTCGTGCTGCACGGCCTCTACTACTGTCACAAGGAAAAGAAAGATGGACTCTCCAGCCAACCAAGCGTCGCGCTCGGCGCGACGGGCGGCCGCGCGCCAGGCGCGTGACGCCTTCCCGCCGATGGGCATCTACGCCATTCGAGCCCGCGCGAGCGGCCACTTGCTGCTCGGCGCGAGCCGCAATGTGCACGCGGCGCTGAATCGCGCGCGCTTCGAACTGCGCATGGGCAAGCATGCAGACCGCAAGTTGCAAGGGCTGACGCCATGAGCGAAGAAGCCTTGCAAGCCTGCATGGACCGGCACCTGGAGCACGCGGCGATGGTGTTCATGCTCGACGACGAACTCGGCACGGTGTGGGCGTGCTTTCATTCAGATGGGAACAAGCCGGGCGGATCAGCTTGCGGAGGGCTGGCTGGGCTGTACTGGCTGGCAGGCGGCGGCGTAGGCGTGGCCTGCCTATCGGATGAAGACGTGGCCTGCAGCCAAACCTTGCAGCCTTGCGCGTTGCACAGGGCTGCAAAGTCAATGTGCCCATCCAGCAACTGAGCCAGCAAAGGCATGGCGTTGCGCCCCTGCCAATGTCGACTGACCGTTGGCGTGCCGTCCAGCGCGCTGGTGGGTCCAATCAATTGGGTGCCGGTGGCGGCGGCCAGTTGCTCCACCACGGCGCGACGCGAGGCGCGCTGGGCGTCCACATGCAAGGCATCGCCGACGCGTCGCACCAGTGGAGCCTGTGCCGTCGTCGCATCTGCAGGCGTGGCCCGCTTCGTGGTCGGCAGCCTGGCCTGCACACCCGAGGCCGCCAAGAGCAATGCCAGCACATAGGTGGTTTTCATGTCAGAACTGGGTGGTGCCGTTCAGGTTGCTGCCCATCGAGCGGAACAGGTAGAAGTTCTGGGAGGCGTTGGTGCCGTTGCCGTTGTCCGTGGCATAGACGGCATGTCCGGCGCCCCCATCAATACCGTGGCCGAAGTTTTCCATGGCTTGCACATTGAACAGCGTGACACTGCCCTGCTTCGCGTTGATGCCTTTGCCGCCGTTGTGGTTGGACTGTGAGCGCTCGATCGTGCCGATGGCAGAGCCAGCATCGATGCCATTGCCCGAGTTGTAGTTGGCGTTGATGCCTGACAGGCGGAAAGACGTGCCAGGACTGACGCTGAAGCTGATCCCTTGCATGTTGAAGGTGGCCGTGATGTCTTCAACAATGGCTGATGCGTACGAGGAAACACCTGACTGGAAGCCCTTGACCGTGCCCCCGCGCACCAAGGCGCCTGCAGCGTTGTAGGCAACCGCCACACCGGCGAACGAGCTGGTGTATGGGCAGGTCACGACTTTGGTGTTGGAGACGCGGGTGCAGGTGCTGGGCCCGATGATGCTGAAACCGTTCAGGTCCAGCGTGACATTCGCAGCTGTGATGTGGACGCCAGCCGAGCCCTCGGGCACGAACAGGTTGCTGGTGAGCTTGTAGCTGCCGGGCTGGCTGAGGGTGACGGGGAAGCCCGCCGTGTCGCCGGGCGTGACGTTGCCGGCCACGGCCATGTTCTGGTTGATGACGGCCTGTGCGAAGGCAGCGCTGCCGCTGGCGATGAGGGCTGCGGCGATGAAGGTGCGGGTGAAGTTCATGATGAGTGGTCCTGTGACACTGTGTTGCGGCAGCACCGTGCTGCGTTGGGGTTCAGTGTCAGCAGCGGGCGTTTCAATTCAGTTTCATGGCAAACGCCTGTGTGTTTCATTTGTTGCGCCACCGTGCACCGCGGGGCCAGGTGTCTAAAGTATTTGGGTGAACGGCCGAAAAGTCTGTGTAGCGAAAGTGTCTTGATGGATCAAACAGCCGCCAATCAATCTACGCGTCAGTTCAGAAAAAACAGCACGAAGATTGCGGCGCAATGGCGTCATGGCTTCTCAGGGCTTCGTTTCACCAAAACGCTGGAGCGCCAGTTCCAGGCGGAATCAGCGCCAGTGCGGAACCAGCATCTGCTCGTTTGCAGTCTCATCGGCTTGGTCGCCGGCCCTTGGGGAGCTGCGCCCACTGAAGCATTGATGCTGCCCGATCTGGTCGGGCAACTCTGGCCTCAACGTCTCGCTTTCACCGCGCTGGCTCTTTTTCTGTTGGTCGTCATCCGCCTGACGCCATCGGCTTTCCGCAGCCCTTGGCTGCCCGAGCTGGCGATCTCTTTGGTCATCGTGCTGATGTGCAGCGGGATCATCATCCCCAGCACCAGCCGCAGCGTCACGCTGACCGCGGCCGTTCACTCGGCCGATCTGATCGCGGCCACCATGTTCGTCGGCACGTTGGTCAGGCTTCGATTCTGGTATTCGCTCGGGGTGTCTTTGGTCAACCTCTTGGCCTTTGCAACGCTGATCCCACACCGATCGATTGAACATGGCTTGATCTTGTCCAGCAACTTCAAGGTGCTGTTGGTGGCGGGCTTGTTGGTGCAGGTTTCAAGCTACCTCTTCGAATACCGCGACCGCCAACGGTGGCTGCTGGCCAAACAGAACGACGCCCACGCCAGTGAGCTGAAGGAAGCCAACAGGCGGTTGCGCGACATGTCGCTGAGAGATGGCTTGACGGGGCTCCTCAATCGGCGGGGCTTCGAGGAAGCGCTTTCAGCTGCGCAACAAGACACCGCCACCCAGTCTTCTGTGCTGTCCCTCCTGGTGCTGGATGTGGACCACTTCAAGCGTTTCAATGACTTCTATGGCCATCCCCAGGGTGACCGTTGCCTGCAGCAAGTCAGCGCTATCCTGGAAGCCGTGGCGCGGGACCACGGAGGGCAGGCCGCTCGCATTGGTGGTGAAGAGTTTGCGGTCGTGCTGCCATCCAGCAGCACACAGCAGGCGCAAGCCCTGGCCTCGGCCATCAAGACTGCGCTGGATGCCGCCGCCATCGAGCACCAGGCTTCAGAGGTGGCACGGCATGTCACGGTGAGCATTGGCATGGCTCAGGGCCCTGCTTCCATCACCGGTGCCCGCTTGGTGGCCGCGGCGGATGCAGCACTTTACGAGGCCAAACGCAGCGGGCGGAATCGGGCTGTCGTGGGCGAGGTTCTTGGCGAAGCATCTGGCTTGAAGATGGAAGTTCGCCAGGCCTTTGGTCCCAAATCGCCCGGCGATGTGCCCTACAGCGCAGAGGACGACTCAGCGGCCTTGTCCGCCATTTTGGCCAATGGGGTTCGATGGCTTCGATTCCCGGCCCACGTTGAAAAGCACTATCAATCCATCAGAAGCGGCCACCACCAATGGCGTCTTCCAGCTTGCATCCTGCTATCGGTGCTTGGCTTCAATGTCTTCGCCTTCCTCTACGAGCAAGGCGCGCCAAACGCCACGGCCTGGATGCAGAAGAACCTGACCGCCCTCAACACCGCGGGATTGGTTTTGAGCCTGTTGCTGATGGCAAGGGGCTGGGGAAGGTGGAAGGAGGCTTTGGTCGCCGGCGCCTTCTCTGCCCTGGCCTTGTTGGGGGCGTATGCGTTATCGCTGGACCATTCGCTGGTGGCGTACCCCACTTTCATGGTGCTGATCCTGATCCCCATGGCCAGTTGCATCCTTGCCCAGCAATCGCCTTTTCATGTCCTCCCATCGTGGGCGGCCGTGGTCATTGGCTACCTTGGCTTCACCTCCGCAGAAACGGGTTCGATCGAGGTCATCGTCCGCAATGACATCGCACGCATCTTGATCGTGGGTGGCATGTTCATCCTCTTGGCCAGCTACACGCTGGCACGTGCTGAAAGGCGGTCCTACCTGCTGAACGGCATCCAGCGCGGCCAACGCGCGGCTTTGGTAGAAAGACAAAAAGACCTGGAATCCCTGGTGAGCCTGGACCCCCTCACCGGTTTGCACAACAGGAGGCACTTTGACCAAGCGCTCCAAGCGCTTTGGAACACGGCCGAACGCGGTGGCACGGCGGTTTCCCTGTTGATCCTGGACATCGACTTTTTCAAGCGCTACAACGACAGCCTGGGGCACCAGGCCGGCGATGCGGCCTTGCAGAAGGTGGCCATGGCGCTCAGGCAGATGGCCGCGGGCAGTGAGGGTTGCCTGGCCGCCAGGCTTGGTGGTGAAGAGTTCGCGCTGTTGGTCGGGGGTGGCGAGGAAGCCGCCCTGAAGCTTGGAGAAGCTGTTTGCACTCAAGTGCACCAATGCGCGATCGATCATCCCGACTCGGACGCGGCAAGCATCTTGACGGTGAGCGTGGGGGTGGCGACGATGATGCCAAGCACGCTCCTTAAACCGTATGACTTGATGAGCATGGCTGATCGGTCGCTGTATCAGGCCAAGGCGGCGGGCCGGAACGGCATGGCGGTGGCCAGCAGCGCCAAGTGATCATCTGCAGCTAAGGCGTTCCGTATCGATAAAGCACGCAGATCAGCCCGATGCGATCCACGTACGCGCCTGACCGCCCGTACAGGCCACCAGCGACGTACGGCGGCGGACACGACATCTGAGCTCGCGGCCCCTTCTGCGACTGCCCGAAGCTGTAGACGCTGCTTGGCGTGAGGCTGACGTGCCGGGTTGGCTTGAGATAGTCCCCACACGACAGTGCGATGACGCCAACGGAGCCGTCATGGTTGTCCGCCTGCCTCGCTTCGATCTGCACGACGGCGCCGCGCGGAGGAAGGCAGCTCGCTTCCGATGGATGACCGCCGGGTCCGCCGTTCTCATTCGCGGTGGATGTGGCTCCGCGGCTTGATTTAACCCAGTCGAAGTGGGTGCAGATCGGGGCGACGGCGTCTATCCAGGAGCCCTCGCGCGCTCGGATGCCGGTCATGACGCTGCCGAAAGGACATGGGCTCTCGAAATCGCCACCCCCCGTCCCCCCGAACGACGGCGTCTTGATCTTGGCCACGCTGAGGTGCATCGGTGGCGGAGGCGGCGGGCTCACAGGCACGGCGGGCGGCGGCGGCGGCACGGCCACGGGCGGAGGCGGGCTCGACGCAGGAGGCGGCGGGTGATACCCCGGCGGTGGCTGCTGCGCACTTGCGGGTAGCCATGAGATCAAGGCGAAGAACGCCAACGCCGCCAATCGATACCGTGACATTTGCTTCCTCCTGAGGTCCACTGTTGGACTCGACCATCATGACGATACTACGGTGCTATCGAACACGCCAGGTCGTCTCCAGTCGAACTGGCGGCTTGCCGTCTGATGCCTGGCTCTGACACCGAGGCTCACCGAACCAGTTCGTTGCAGCCTGCACAAATGCCGCCACGTCCGGCGCAGTGTCACTCGCCCACGCCACCACACCGTCGGGGCGCACAAGCACCACCTTCAAGCCAAGGCCACTCGACGCCTCGCCTGCGACGCAGACAATTCGATCATCCCAGCGGCCCGCGACTTCATCGAACGTTGCTTCGGTCTCGAACGCCAGCAAGAGGCCGCGTCCATCTTGAAGATGCCGATTGACTGTTGCCCCATCCAGCAGCTTGAAGTCCGGAACGGCGCGCCCGACCAGCGGATGGCTGCCGCCCAGCTCGTACCGCAGTGACATGCCCCATGCGCGATCCGCAAAGTAGGTTGCGCCGTCCCGGGTCTCGATCAGGTCTCGGAGGATGGCTTCGAGGGCGCGGGAACTCCGGTTGGGCCGCATGATGGCGACTTGCGCGCGCGACCAGTCCAGGATTTGCGCCCCGACCGGATGCCGTTCCGCGAAATAGGTGTCTAGCAACCCATCCGACGTCTCGCCACGGACCACAGACGCAAGCTTCCAGCCGAGATTCATGGCGTCGCCAAGCCCCAGGTTCAGGCCCTGGCCGCCTAGCGGCGAATGAATGTGACAAGCGTCGCCAGCAAGGAGCACCCGGTTCCTGCGGTAGGCAGTGGCTTGGAATGCTCGATCCGTCCATGTCGTCGCGAGGTGAAGTGCCGTCACCGAGACGTCGACGCCTGACACACGGCGCAGCACTGACTGAACATGATCGAGCGTCATCGGCTGGGTCCGATGAAAAGCACCACCATCAAAGTCGACCAATGCAATGATGCCCGGCCGTTGGTATGTGTACATGCCCGCGGTCGTGTAGTGACGACCTGCAGGGAGTGCGTCTGGGCTGGCCAGTTCAACCTTGACCGAGTAACCGGTGAATTCCGGCTCGGTCCCGACAAACTCGAAGCCACCAGCCTTGCGCACCGTGCTTCTGCCTCCGTCGCATCCGACCAGCCAGGGCGCACGAATGGTTGATGCTCCCACCCGGACAGTCACTTCATCGTCCGTCTGGGCGACTTGGTCGACGCCCTGTCCCCGCCTGATCTCGACACCCAACGCGCTCGCTTTGGCGGCAAGGACTGACTCCAGCCGCGCCATGGTGGTGGGCAAGGCGCCAGATACCGGGAGCGGCGCACGATCCTCCCATCGGGACATGTCGATCTTGTCGTAGAAGAACTGGATGCCGGCAAAGTGCCCGCCAGGACGGCGCACCTGCTGCATCCAGTGCGGGGGATCAGAAGAAGCACCTTCGCCTGACCGCTCCTGAGCCGGTAACGCCTCCGAAAGGGCCTCGAGAATGCCACGCCGGTGCAGCGCTTCGACGCTGGGTACCGATAGCCCGCGCAGGCCGAACGGCAAGTCCTTCAACGGTGAACGGGGATCGCTGGCTTGCTCTAGAACCAGCACCGAGGCACCGCCCAAGTGGAGCTCGCAGGCGAGAAACAGGCCGACGGGTCCGGCACCCGCAATGACAACGTCGTAGGCCGAAGAACTTTTCATGAACTACTCCTTGGTGGTCGTTCGACCGGAGCAGTTCGTCGAAGGAACCGCACGGACGAACAGGGGCTGCGTGAACAGCATTCAATGTTCGTCGTGGGGCCCCGTGCATGGCACTGAGCAGTGCTTCCGTTGCCGGAAGGACTTGGACTGACCATACCAAGTCTGCCTTTTTCGACAGCGCCAATGTAGCAGACCTGCTGTTTGGGCCATGGCCCATTGCCAGGCCGAACACGGCTCATGCCGCTGCTGCTTCAATCCCCTGCTTGGCATAGCGCCCCGGCGGCATGCCGACGTGCCGTGTGAACGCAACGCCAAATGTGCTCACCGAGCTGTAGCCGACGCGCTCGGCGATGTCGGACATGGCGGTACCGCCTTGCCGAAGCAGTTGCTTCGCGAGTGCCATGCGCCAAGCCAGCAGGTATTCAATCGGGGCCATGCCCACGGCTTCGCTGAAGCGCTCGAAGAATGCCGAGCGGGACATCGCGGACTCGCGCGCAAGTTGTGCAACCGTCCAGGATTCCGATGGGCGCTGGTGCATCAGCCGCAGCGCCAGCGCCAACCTTGGATCGGACAGCCCACGCATGAGGCTCGAGGACGTCGATGCGCTGGCCGTCGAGCGCAGCGCCTCGATCAGAAGGACCTCCAGAAGGTGAGCCATCACGATCTCACGCGCAGGTCGGTCGCTGCGGGATTCGTCGCCCACCAGTTGGACCAGCGTCGACAGGCGGTCTTCGCCGCGAACATGCACCCAGTCCGGCAGCAAGGACACCAGAAGCGCTGCGTCTGGCGAGCCGAACACGCAGTTGCCGACGAGCATGCGCGTATCGACGGGTCCGTCCGGATCGCCGACGCGCGCACCTCCGGGCATGGGGGTGATCGCCGTGTCGACGACTTCGTCGTGGGCCGGCGGTTGGCGGTCGAGGCTTGATGTTGCAAAGGCGCGCGCCGAGGGGATCAACGCGAAGTCGCCTTCGTTCAGCGTGATGGTGTCACTGCGCGTCGCGCTGTCGATGCGCAGGCGGCAACTGCCCTGCAACAACACGAAGTAGAAGGGACGGCCCGTTTCAGTGCGACGCACCGCCCAGGGCGCCGACGCGATCACGAGTTTGGAGAACGGCGCACCAGGCCGCAGGAGCGCCACGACTTCGGCCAATGGATCGATCATGTGGACTGAATCGACAAATTAATGGATTTTCAAGTGTAGATGATCCAGGCTGTGGTGCTTATCGTGACAGCAACACTTCAAGGAAATCGATGATGTCTCACACCTCTACTGTCCTGATCACTGGCTGTTCATCGGGCTTCGGCCACGAAACGGCGCGCTTCTTCCTCGACAAGGGATGGCATGTTGTCGCCACGATGCGCACGCCCCGCGCAGACGCGTTGCCGACCTCCGACCGGCTGCGCGTGCTAGCGCTGGACGTGACCGATGCCGACAGCATCCGTCGCTGCGTCGAACAGGCCGGGCCCATCGACGCGCTGGTCAATAACGCCGGCATCGGCCTGCTGGCCCCGTTGGAAGGCATGGCGATGAGCAGCGCGCGAGAAATCTTCGAGACCAACGTTCTTGGCACGATCGCGATGACGCAGGCCGTGCTGCCGCAACTGCGCGAGCGGCAAGCTGGCGTCGTCGTCAACGTCACGTCGAGCGTGACGCTCAAGCCGCTGCCGCTTTTGTCGGTCTACACCGGCAGCAAGGCGGCGGTGAATGCATTCACCGAGTCACTGGCTTTGGAGGTGGCGCCCTTCGGCGTGCGCGTGCGCTTGGTGTTGCCGGGCCGTGCACCAAGCACGAGCTTTGGCGACAACGCCCGTCGGCTGATGGAAGGCGGCACGCCTGCGGCCTATGCCGAGTTCACGCAGCGTGTCTTCGCGGCAGGGCGTGACCCCAGTGCGCCAGTGACGCTCGCGAAGGATGTGGCCGAAGCCGTGTGGCGAGCGGTGACCGACCCTGCAGCGCCCATGCGAATGCCAGCGGGTGCTGACGCGGTCGCCCTGTCCGGCGCCTGAACAACAAGGGTTCTGTGCCAGAGAGCCCGGCACAAGCCGCTTGAAGCCCGGCCCGCCAAGCACCCAAGCCCCGCTCGCGGGGCTTTTTTCATGGGCCTTTGGGTGGGCAGGCTTGATTAACTGCCGCCCAACACCTGACCAAGGGAAATTCACTATTCAATGTGAAGATGAACGTCGTCACAATTTTTTCATCGTTACAAAAATACTTTGGAGTTTTCCCATGCACATCAGACCATCCGCCTTGCGCACCGTTCTCGCAGTGGCCACCCTGTGGGCCAGCACGGCAAATGCGGGCTATTTCTCCTGGGATCCCGTTGAGCTTCCTGCGTCGTCGGGCGCCAGTTGCGGGGATGGCAGTCCTTACCGCTTCTTCGTGAACCGAACGCCGTTCACCACCAACACGGTGGTCATCTATGAAGGTGGCGGCGCCTGCTGGGCGCAGAATTCCTGCCTGGGCAAGAATGGCTTGGGTAAATCTGCCAGCAACCCAAATGGTATTGCCAGGGATTACATGTCACGTCTGACGCCGAGCCAGCCCAATAATGCCAACAGCCCCTTGGGGGAAATCAATCTGTCGTTTTACGGTTTGATCACACCCTTCTCGACGCGTGTCAATCCGATTCAATCGGTCAAGACGCAAAGCTGGAATATTGTCTATGTGCCTTATTGCACAGGCGATGTCCACACCGGCAATTCGCTGCAGATTTATGACGATGCCGAGCCCATGGCTCCACGTGTGCAGCACCATCGCGGCTATCGAAATTCGAAGGGTGTCACCGACTGGATCGCGGCCAACCTGCCCCGCCCCGACAGACTGTTGATCACCGGCTTCTCGGCCGGGGGGGTGGGCTCTCAAGCGGCCTATCCCTACATCCGGGAAAAACTCAACCCCAAGCGCTCGGCCCTGTTGGCAGATTCCGGCCCCTTGATGTGGGCGCCCTCCAATGGCGACCCTTCGCAGTTCCCATCCGTGCCATTGCACAACAAGGTACGTGTGGCCTGGGGTTATGACGGCCCGGAGGGCATTGTCACCGAACTGGTCAAGAAGTATCCGGGCCAGGGCAGCGCCAACAATCTGGGCAGCCTGCTCCCCGCCATTGCCAAGCTGTTCCCGAACGACAGGTTCTCCATGGCGGTGTTCCAGCGTGACGTGGTGTTCTCGGGGTTTGCGTACGAGAGCTTCTTCCCTGAGATCGCCGATGAACCCGACGTGGCAAAACGATCCGAGATGCTGCTGACCCGCTGGAACCTTGACCTGAGGACGACCAACGAGGCCTTGAAGAACACCGCCAACATCGGCTGGTACATGCCCTACGGACGCGACTTGGTGGGCTCGCATTGCCTGTCGACGTTCACCTTCAAGGGCACCGCCATCAAGGAAGCCGGGATCGATGATCTGAATGTCGTGGTCGACGACCTCATCAGCGGCTCGGGGGCCCCCATCAGGCAATACGAGAAGGCCAAGGTGATGCAATCGCCCACCGGCATCTCTGCCCTGGACGACATCATCAACATGTTTTTCGATCGACTGTTGTGATCGCCTGTTGGGTCGACGTCTGGGACACCTTGGACAACCAGGCATCCAGCCCGTCCCACACGAACAACTGGTTCTCCACAGCCTCTTCCACGCTCTTGTGCATGCCGTCCAGATACCAGATGGCGGCGCTGGAGATGACCATGCCCAGCACGGTCTTCAGGGTGTAACCCGTGTCCAGCTGCGACTGAGCAAGGCCTGGATAGCGGCTCTGGAGCAGCGGGATCAGCAGGCCCATGTACGGGTCATCCTTGATCGTGGAATGCAAACGCCCCGAGTAGTAGAAGATCTGGGCTTCCACCAGCAGGATGCGTGCACGGCGCTCGTCGGTTTTCAGGAAGCGGTAGAAGGCTTGCAGGGCCTTGCTGGCGACCAGGCGCAGGCCTTCTTCTGGGTCTTGGAAGCTTTCAACCAAGGCCGCGACCAGCTCGGTCGTCACCGACTCGAAGGTGGCTGCGAACAAGTTCTCGATGTCGGAGAACAGCGCGTAGTAGTAACGGTCAGTGAACCCGGCTTCCTTGCACAGATCACGGACCGTGGCTGCGGCAAAGCCTTTCCGACCGAACACCTCCAGCCCGGCCTCGATGAAGCGCTCGCGCCGCTGGGTCTGGCGTTCCTCGGCGGTCATGCCGTTGTAGGAGCGTTTCGGCTTGGAAGGTGGCGATGTCGTTGTCATGCGGAAGGGGTGGAGAGCATGGCTAATTTTAGAAGGCCCCAAGCGCCGTTCTGCAGCCCGCGTGATCAGCTTACGCGCCAGGCTGAACCGCCCTCATCAAGATCGCTCGGCAGGTCTCTCGGTCCGGCCGCATGTGGCCGTTCACAACTTGCCCATGAAGGATGCCGTCCACGGTGGCGATCAACCCCATCGCGATGCGGTCGGTATCAACAACGCCCACGTACCGCAATGCCTGAACGGTGGCATCCACAAAGTGCTGGTGCACGCCCTCCACCACCTTTTGCAATGAGGGCTCTCGGGAGGCAATCAAAAAGATTTCGATCTGCGACACCACACGCGAGCGTTTGGCGGGAGACATCCAGTCATCCAGCCGATCCACCAAGAGATCAATGAACCGCTCCAGTGATGGCTCGCCGCTGACCAATCTCGCGCCGTCCTCGCCCAACTCTTCCAGGTTGCGCGTGGCATGCCGATTCAGCGCCAGCGTCACCAAATCGAGTCGCGTGCGGCAACAAGACGAGGTTGACCCATCAGGCAAACCCGCCCAGGCATCCACTGCACGGTGGGTCAGACCTCTGGCACCGCTCGCGGCCAGCAATTCGAGCGCCGCGTCAGCGATCGTGGTCTTGCGGTCTTTGATCATGTCGTCCGGAAGGCGGGGGCTTGTGGTTGAAGGGCTTGGCATTCACCGACCGGGCCCGTGATGGTTTCCACCAATCGCAGGCCGATGTTGAGGATCATACATTTACTACAGGTGTAGTTTTTATGGTTTCAATGGGGAGCTTGCAATGCTTGACCGAACATCCTTTTCATCCCGCCGTGGCCTGCTGGGCCCCTTGTTGCTGGCAGTGCCCCTGCTGGGTCATGCGGGCTATTTCACTTGGGACAAGGTCGAGTTGCCGGTGGCCAGCGGCGCATCGTGCGGCAATGGCACGCCCTACAAGTTCTTCGTCAACCGCACGCCCTTCACCACCAAGACCATCGTCATCATGGAAGGGGGCGGGGCCTGTTTTGACCAGAACGCCTGCCTTTGGAAAGGCAGCTTCTTCGGCGGCAGCAACTCCAATGGCATTGCCGACAACTACATGACCAGCTTGGTCTCCAGCCTGAAGAACACCTCGGGCTCACCCTTTGCGCCCATCAATCAGGGCGCCTTGGGCTTGACGCCGTTTGCTTCGCGCACCAGTTCAAGCAAGGTGCAAACGCAGAGCTGGAACATCGTCTACATGCCGCAATGCACGGGCGATGTTTACTCGGGCAACAAGGTCGCCATCTACAGCGATGCCGACCCCGCCCATCCCCTCACCTACTACCACCGTGGCGACATCAACTCCAGGTTGGTGGCCAACTGGATCGCGGGCAACATGCCCAAGCCGGCCCATTTGCTGATGTATGGGTTCTCGGCAGGCGCCATTGGCGTGACGGTGCACTATGGCGACTTTCGCAAGGCGATCAAGCCGACGAGAATGTCTCTGCTGTCGGACTCGGGCCCCTTGTTCGAAGCCCCGGCAGGTGGGTCGCCCGATCAGTACCCCTCGCTGCCGCTGCACACCAGGATCCGCCAAGCGTGGGGCCTCGATGAGCCTGGTGGCGTGGTGCCACGCCTGCTGGCGGAGTATCCGGGGATCGGTGATGCCAGCAACCTGGCCAGCTTGAATGTGGCCTTGCCCAAGCTGTTTCCCAATGACCGCATGGGCTTCACGCTGCTTCAGGCCGATGCGGTGTTCGCCGCCTATTCATACGACAAGTTCTACCCCGAAATCCGTTCCGCGCCGACCATTCAACAGCGCAATGACCTGCGCCTGGTCAAGTGGCAAAAGGAGATCGGCCCCTGGCTTGATGCGATGCGGCCTTATCCGAACGTGGGCTACTACATCCCCTACGCTCGTCCCTCGGTGTTCCATTCCCACTCCACCACGATGTTCACGTTCAACGACACCGACATCCCCGAACTGGGCTTGGGCAGCGTCACCGCTTTCATCGATGATTTGCTGGATGGAAAGGCGCCGATGATGCGCGCCTTTGAAACGTCTCAAGCACCGCACAAGCCTTTGAAAGACGCCGTGGTCAATTACATCTCGGACCTGCTCTTCGTCAACCTGGGCTTGTGAGAGCTCATGATGTCCGTGTTCAGCCAGCGGCCGCTTGCATAGCGCCCGGGTCCATCCACAGCGCCGCCCACATGTGGCCATCGGGATCGGCCAGGTCGCGGGTCACCATGAAGCCGTGGTCCTCCATCGGGTTCACATCGGCCTGCCCGCCATGGGCCGCGGCGGCCTCGTTCATCGCATCGACGGCGGCGCGGCTTTCAAGGGCCAGCGACAGCATCATCCCGCACGAGCCGGCCGGCGGGAATGGCCGCTGCGTGAAGGTGCGCCACTTGGCGTGCGTGACCAGCATGACGTGGATCGCCTCGCTCCAGACCATGGCAGCGCCGTCTTCACTGCTCATTTGCGGGTTCTGGCTGAAGCCCAGGGCCTTGTAGAAGGCGGTGGAGACGCCGAGGTTGGCTACCGGCAGGCTGATGAAAAGGGTCTTGGTCATGGTGTGCTCCGTTCGCTGGTTGAATGTGGCGTCCTGGCGCGTGCAGGATACCTTCCGTCAACACGACGATTGAGCAGCGCCGAAATCGACAAGGCCGCGATTTGGGAAATGAAGCTCCAATGAAATGGGGGCCTTGGCCCCCCCTCACTTCAGTCTGCGGATTGATTGGGGCAAATCATTGCCAGTTGGGGCCCACCGTCACACCAGCGTTGCTCAACTTCGTCTGCCAATTCGTGAACTCCACATTGGCTGCGTTCAGTGCAGGCAAGCCCAGGTCCTGGTTAGGCACGCATTGCATAGGATCGGGATTGCACGTTTGGAACCAGTAAGTGACGTTCAATCCTGCAGGATTGGTCAGGTCGCCGTTGGCATCCACCGTGCCGTCGTAACGCGTCCAGCCCACCTTGTTGTTGGTCGCTGAGTTGTCATGAAAATTGGCATCGATGTCGGCGTTGAAAGCGATCTCTTCAGGCGTCAGCACAGGGTGTGCTGCCGAAGTTCCGTACTTGGCGCCCATCCAGATGGTCATGCCGATGTTGGAAGCTTTCGAGATCTTTCCCGATGGCAAGCGGTTGACCCCAACGACCGTGTTGTTGGTCATGCTGTTGTGGTGACCTGCGGCGATTGAAATGCCGTAGTTGACCGTGTCCACCACTTGATTGGAATCGATCTTCACGTACGAGGGTGTGTGGATGGTGTAGGTTGGATCGGCGCCATCAGTGATGATGCCGCCACCTGAGAAGGACGCGCTGTTCATGTCCAGCGGATATGCACCACGGATGAAGTTATTGGCGATGAGCAGGGGCAGCGCCTGTGTGCCTTCCGATTGGTAGATGTTGATGTTGTCCTCAACACCACTTTGTCCAGGCTGGTTGATGACCTGGTTCCACGAAATTTCCATTGACTTGTTGTAGTTGGACTTCAGATAGCCCAACTGAACGAACTGGACCAGCTCGGAGGTCTGTGGGTAGTAGCCGTTGTTGCCTGTGCTCAGGCGGCCGTTGATGTTGCTGACGGAATTTTTCGAAATCAGCAAGGGCCCAGCCATGGGCTTGCCTAAGCCGTTGATCTTGATGCCGGCCGTGTTGGTGATGTTATTGCGGGTCACCACGAGCGTGTGCGGCGACGAACCCACGATGAAACGGCCTTGCGGCTGGTTGGCCACATTGGGATTGACGCCCGTGATGTAGGAGTTGTTGACCGTCAGGTTGACGCCGCCTCGGCTGCCTTGATTGGCCAAGAAATTGTGGATGTCAATCAAGGTATTGCCACCGGAGATGTTGCTGTGGTCCAAGGTGACCGTGGCAATGGCGGACGCAGGTGCCGTTGCAGGCGTCGTGACGACGATCGCCGAACCCTGACCACCAGTGATGATGCAGTTGGTGCAGGTGAACGTCGAAGTTGTTTCAATCAAAACGACCGTGCCCAAGGCGTTATTGAACTTGCAACCGTTGAGGGCAACCGGGGCACTGGCCTTGATCGTCAGCGCCGGTGTGTTGGCAGCCGTGCTGGTGTACGAGGCACCGAAACAGTTCCAGTTGGTGGCTGTGGTGATGAGCTGGGGGCCGTAAGCCATGGCCGACGTTGACGTCAGCATGCATGCGGCAATGCTCAAAATGGATATAACAATTCTGTTGTAGTAACTCATGGATTCTCCCTGTTTGTGGTGCGACTTGCACCGCGGCGGAACATACCACGGGCCAAGGCCCTTGGTGGGCCTGGGTTCTATCAATGGCGTACCGCCATCGGATCACTTTGGCATGCAGGTCTATTCACAGTAGCGATACGTTTGTAACTTTTGTGCACGCCTGTCGATTCACTGGGTCATGCATGATGTGTCGGCGTCACTTTGGCGTAAAAAAAATCAGGGAGAAATCATGAAAACCAAGCAAAAAATACTGCCCCTCGTGGGCGCTTCGCTGGCTTTGATGGTGCCACTGGCACACGCTGGATTGACGTTGAGTCAATTCGTTCGCTTTAATCCGTTAGCCAACCCGCAAACCTCCGCGCATACACCCATTCCGGTCGGGAGTGGGGATCGCATTCAAGCACTTTCTTTTGACTCCAGTGTGGCAGGGCAATATGCCGCCGCGTCCTTGACTTTGGCCCAACCCATTGCCGGGCAATACATCAGGTTTAAATTGAGGGCACCGTTCGGCAATCAGGCATCGATTCTGGTCACCGACTCCAGTAATGCAACCCAAGAATATCTCATCGAGCGGGGACCACTGCCTGTGGATGATCTCGGTTGGTCTGCGCACACCCAGGCGCTGAACAAACCTTTCAGCGGCTCCGTCAAAGCCGTCACCTTGAGGATTTACAGCGACGCATCGAAACCGAAAGGCACGGCTTATATCCGGGGTATCCAGTTGCTGCCGACTGCCCCGTTGGCCACCGATCCCGTTGTCTCTACGCCCACCGTGGAAGTCACAACCGCACAATTCATGAGCCAATTGGGCAATGCTGGCGGCCAAGTGACAACGGCAAGCGCGGTCAATGGAGACGACGTCCACCCCTTGCCTTTCAACTTCACCAATACCGACTACGTGTCGCTCGACATGGTGCCTCAATCTCCCGCGCCGGGAAGTTATCTGCGGTTCAAGATGCGCGTTCCTCCGGGCGTGCGCGTCGGCCTTCGGGTGGTGGACCAAAGCAATGAGACGCATCAATACGACGTGGACCGCAGCTTGGCCGTGGCGGACAAACAAGGGTGGACAACCCACACCGTTCGCTTGGGCGAAACGACGCCGGTCTGGGGCGGCGATGGCAACAAGCAAATCACCGGAGCTGTGCAAAAAATATCCCTGCTGGTTACCAAAACCACCGGGGCCACCAACAGCGATACGGCTTATTTCAAAGAAATAGATTTCCTGGACCATGCGCCTTCGGCCCTTGAGCCCCTGGTTCCCATGCCGCTGTTGGCCACGGGAAACCCGGCTGTTCTGACAGGGGGCGACGCCAACCTCATCCCTGGTGCCACCGTCGAACAATCAGCACCCTTGCCCAACGGCGACCGCACAAGAAGCCTGGTTTTCAACATGGGGGGATCGGGGACCTACCAAGGCATGATCATGAATCTGCAGTCCGTGGCACCCGGGGGCAAAGTCTTCCGATTCCTGGGACGCATACCCAAAGGCATGACCGCAGTGGTCCGCGCCTACGACACAGCGGGGCCCACCTATGACACCCGTTTGGTGGCCCCATTGAACACCACAACCGATGGAGATTGGGAAGGCCAATGGGTTCAATACGCGGTGAACCTGGGCGTGCAAGGAGGCAACATCGACCGCGTTGCATTCATCGTTTCATCCGCAGGCAAGAGTGGCATGGTCAATCTCTTGCCAACGGGCAAAGCCTCGTTCAAGAGCTTTGCGCTTGACGGTGATGGGCAACGACTCGATCTCGGACCGGCAACGGCTGCATTGACAGGCATGAGGCCGCGAAACACCGACCCCTTGCCAACCACGGGCGTGGCAAGCCGCCTGGTCCTGGAAGACATCCAACGTGCCTACGACATGGGATTCAAACGCATCCGGTTTGACCTGAGTTGGAATAAGGTCGAAAAAATTGCCACGACACCTCCAACTTTCACCTTCAGTGACTATGAAGCAGGGTTGGCGGATTTATTCTCGAAACAAATGGGTGCCGTGGCCATCCTGGCCTACAACAACAATAATTATGCTGCCGTCGTCAACAATACCGACCACGCTGGCATTTCCACAGCTGCATTGAGGGAAAAATACGTTCGTTATGCAGCGGCCACAGCGCAATACATCAAGAATACTTTTCCCGGCGATGTTGGCAAAGTGGTATTTGAAATTTGGAACGAGCCCAATAGCAACGGTTTCTGGCAACCGGTCGCCAATGCCGCCGACTACGCGGAAACGGTGAAGCAAGCAACTGCCGCCATCAAGAACGTGTCGCCGGCTTTTCGAGTCATGTCCGGCGGTACCTACCAACTGGCAGGCACGGTGCAGAACGACACCGCTTTCATTGAATCCGTGAGAAGCCTGCAGGGGTTCACTGGACTTGATGGCATTGGCATTCACCCTTATGACAATGGATACCCAGAGCGCCAAGCCAGCGAATACATGGGCTACACGAACTTTCTCAGCACCAATGGGGTGAAAACTCCCTTGTGGAGCAGCGAGGTTGGTTCAAGTTCCGCGCCCACGGATACCTCCAATGGGGCTGACACGGCCAACCGTCGACTACAGGCTCAAATGTTTGTCCGCAGCATTTTGACCTCGTGGAGTTTGGGTGCGCCAATGCACATCTCCTTCTCGCTCAAGGACAGTTCCGCCTTTGGTGGCGCAACAGAACAAAACTATGGATTATTCGAGGCCGGGGGGACACCCAAACCCGCCAAACAAGCGGTTGAATTGCTGTTCAAGGCGGCCAAGGCCCGGAGCTATGAGGGCTTGGTCACCGGAAGTCCAAGTGCGGTGCAAGCCATGAAATTCTCCGCGCCAAGCAAAGAGGTGGTGTATGTCGTCTGGGCCAACTCAGGCGGAGCGACCACCTATCCGGTGTCTGCCTTGAAAAGCTGCAGCGCTTCCCTTGGGTTTGATGGCTTGCCGGCGACCAACGTTCCTTGCGCCGTTGATTTGCTGGGCCAACCCTTGACATGCACAGATGGGGCCGTGAATAGCCGCATGGTGTGCAATGTGTCTGAGATCAACGGGCCTGTTTTTATCCGAATGGCTCAGTAAGCCTGTGAGGCCGGATCAAAGGCGCTACTGGCGTCGATAGATCCGGCCGTTTTGGCGAAGCCTAGGAACACAAGCCTCAAGCGCCGTCGGCCAGCTTGAACCGCGACACCGTCTGCAGCAACTGCCCGGCCTGCACCTTCAAGCTCTCGGCCGCCGCCGCGCTCTCTTCCACCAGCGCGGCATTCTGCTGCGTCACCTCGTCCATTTGATGGACGGCCGAGCCGATCTGGCCAATGCCCTGACTCTGTTCGCTGCTGGCCGAGCTGATCTCGCCCACGAGGTCGTTGACGCGCTGCACCTGGAACATGATGTCCTGGATGGCCGTGCCCGCATGGCCCACCTGATCGTTGCCAGCCTGAACGTTCTCCACGCTTTCGTGGATCAGCGTCTTGATCTCCTTGGCCGCCTCGGCACTGCGCTGCGCGAGCGTGCGCACCTCGCTCGCCACCACCGCGAAACCACGCCCCTGCTCGCCAGCACGGGCGGCTTCCACGGCTGCGTTCAAGGCCAGGATGTTGGTCTGGAAAGCAATGCCGTCGATGGTGCCGATGATGTCGGCAATCTTGCGCGAGCTGTTGGCGATGTGCCCCATGGTGGTCACGACCTCGCCGACCACCTGGCTGCCCTTGTCGGCGGCAGCGGTGGCCGCCGCCGACAGCTGGCGGGCCTGCTGCGCGGCATCGGCGTTCTTCTGCACCGTGGCCGTCATCTCTTCCATCGATGCCGCGGTCTGCTGCAGGCTGCTGGCCTGCTCTTCGGTGCGCTGGGACAGGTCGGTGCTGCCAGCGGCGATTTGCGAGCTGCCGGTGGCGATCGAATCCGAGGCCTCGCGCACGTCGCCGATGATCGAGCGCAATTGGCCCTGCATGCCGCCCAATTCGGTGAGGATCAGGCGGCCTTCGGCGCAGCCGGCGATCTCGATGGGGTGGCTCAGGTCGCCTGAGGCGATGGTCTTGGACACGCCGGTCACGCGCTGCAAGATGGCGAAGGTCTCACGCCGTGTCCACCACAGCATGGCGCCCAGCGTCGCCACCAGGGCCACCACCGCGGCCAGGGCGAGGGTACTCCACAGCCGGCTTTGGCCCTTGGCCTGCTCCGCTTCGGCAAGCGTGCGCTCGTCCAGCATGGTCAGGAACTCGTTGACCGGCTTCATGATCTTGGCTTTTTCCTGGTGGTAGGCCAGGTTGTGCATCAGTTCACGGGCCTGCACCGGGTCCGGCTCACCGCGCCTGGTGAAGCCACCGTTGCCGTCGTCGTGCTGGCCCTTGACCAGGTTCATCGCGATCGTCTCGGTGCGCACCAGCGCATTGGACACGTCCGCCGCCTCCTTCAACTTGCCAAATTCCTGTTCGCTGAAGCCGGTCTGCTTCATCAGGTCGGACAGGGCCACGGCCTGCTCGGTGGCGGCTTGGTGGCCGTCATCCGAGGCGCGGAAATCCCAGTAGATGCGCTCGTAGTGTTGGGGGCGAGGCACCTTGCCGTTGCGGATGTCCAGCACCTGCAGGTATTGCTTTTCCCACTTGGCATCGCCCGAGACCACGTAGGTGCGCGCCAGGCGGGTCAGGTCGTCCGAACTCTGGCGAAGCTCGTCGGCCAGCAGGTAGGACTGGTAGCGCTTGGCCGAGACGTCCAGCGCCTGGCTGGCATAGCGGCTCGCATTGATCGAACTGGCGACCGTCGCGGCACCGAGCAACCCCAGGGTGCAGCCGAACAATCCATAAATTCCACGCAGGCTCATGGCCATGAAGGACCTCTTCTCATCGACATTCCAGACTTGTGCGCGGATTCAGTGGTTCGATGCAGCACGCTACTGTCGACGGATATCGGACTTGACGCCGGAAAGTTGAGGCCCAACCTCGATGCGGTGGCCTTGTTCACGGTCTTGGCCGGCGCACGCCATTTTGGTGGTTGCGCGCCACGTAGAGCGCGGTGAGCGCGCCGACCACCGCCACCGTCCGAAGCGAAGGCCGGGGCAACCACTTCATCGCATTCAGCATCAGCTGCGGCGGTGCATCGCGCTGCGGCGACGAGCCAGCCACAGAAGCCGAGGGCTCCGCCGTTGGCGCTTGTCCGGCAAAGAAGGGCAACAGGGCGCCCACGAACGGCACCATGTCCTGCGGTCCACGACTGGTGAGCCAGTTGCCATCCCGAACCACGGTCTCGTCCACCCACGTTGCACCGGCGTTGACCATGTCATCGCGCACGCCGGGCCATGATGTCATGCGGCGACCGGCGGTCAGCCCGGCCGAGGCCAGCAACCAGGGGCCATGGCACAGCGTGGCAATCGGTTTGTCGGCGGCATCGAACTGGCGCACGAACTCGCGGGCCTCGGCCGATTGGCGCAAAAGGTCGGGATTGATGAAGCCGCCGGGGACAAGCAGCGCGTCGTAGTCGCCCACCGAAACTTCCGAGAGCAATCGGTCCACCGTGACGCGGCTTGCCGGCTCGTGCAGGTTCACCCCGCGGATCCGCCCGCGGCGCAGGGAAACGATGTCGGTTGGTGAGGCCCTCTTTTGGCAGGGCTTCATGCGCGGCAAGGGCCATGCCCGCTTCATCCTCTTGGAGGCGCGGTACCCGACCGCCAATCTGCACGGCATCGTGCCCCCCCGAGCTCTGGGCACCCGAGAAGGAATTGCGGAACGAATTGCAAATATGGCAGACGATGAGTTCTCGGGCCATCGGCAGCGGCAGGCTTTCTTTCACACCGAAAGCGGACCGCTGATTCACAGCCCACTCACCCCCCTGCCACCTGTTCCAGCTGGCCCATGACCTCCTGAGGCAGCACCAGGCTGCTGGCCGCCAGGTTCTCCCGCAGGTGCGTCACCGACGAGGTGCCAGGAATCAACAGGACATTGGGCGAACGCTGCAACAGCCAAGCCAGCGCCACCTGCATGGGCGTGGCATCCAACTGGCGCGCCACCGCCGACAGCCCCGCCGACTGCAGTGGCGAAAAGCCGCCCAGCGGGAAGAATGGGACGTAAGGCACACCGTCGCGGGCCAGTTGGTCGATCAGGCCGTCGTCATGGCGGTGCACCAGGTTGTACTGGTTCTGCACACAGGCGATGCGGCAGATGCGCTGCCCATCGGTGATCTGCCGGGCCGTGACATTGCTCAGGCCGATGTGGCGCACCAGGCCTTGCTGCTGCAGTTCCGCCAAGGCGGTGAGCGGCGCCTCCAGCGAGCCTTCGGCCGGGCCATGCACATCGAACATGGCGCGAAGGTTGACCACTTCCAGCCGCTCCAGGCCCAGGTTGCGGAGGTTGTCGTGGACGGCCTGGCGCAATTGCGCCGCAGAGAACGCCGGTTGCCACGAAGCATCCTCACCTCGCACAGCACCCACCTTGGTCACGATGACCAGGTCATCGCGGTAGGGGTGCAGCGCCTCGCGGATCAGCTGGTTGGTGATGTGCGGGCCGTAGAAATCGCTGGTGTCGATGTGGTTCACCCCGGCCTCGATGGCCGCCCGGAGCACCGCCAGCGCGGCGCCACGGTCCTTGGGCGGGCCGAACACACCAGGTCCGGCCAGTTGCATGGCGCCGTAGCCCAGGCGGTGCACAGGCCGGTCGCCCAGGATGAAGGTGGTGCCGGCGGCGGGGATGTGGTGGCGGCTCGTCATGTCGGGAACTCCAGTTGGAAGGGATGTGTTCACTCTAGACAGCCCACCATTGCTTGATAAGTGGGCACAATCAGCACGGGCTGTGCAGGATTTGAAACAATGAAGATCGACCTGGGTGACCTCGATGCTTTCCTGGCGGTGGCGCGCACCAAGGGCTTCCGCGAAGGCGCTCGGGCCAGCGGCGGCAGCGCCTCGGGCCTGAGCCTGGCCGTGCGGCGGCTGGAAACCCAGCTGGGCGTGCGCCTGCTGCACCGAACCACCCGCAGCGTGTTGCCCACGGAAGCTGGTCAGCGCCTCCTGGAACGCCTGGGTCCGGCGCTCAGCGAGGTCGAGGACGCTCTGGACGTGGTCAACGGGTTTCGCGACAAACCTGCTGGCACCCTGCGCCTGAACGTGCCCATGAGTGCATCGCGCCTGGTGTTGCCCGCCCTGGTGCCAGACTTCCTGCAGGCCTTCCCTGACATCCAGCTCGACGTCATCGCCGAGGAAGGCTTTGTGGACCTGCTGGCCAGCGGCTGCGACGCGGGCATCCGCTACGACGAGCGCCTGGAACAAGACATGGTGGCCGTGCCCATTGGCCCGCGCATCCAACGCTTCGCGGCCGCCGCCTCGCCCGCCTACCTGGAGCGCTGCGGGCGCCCAGCGCACCCCCGCGACTTGCTGACGCACGCCTGCCTGCGCGGGCGCTTCGCCAGCGGCTCCATGCCGCCGTGGGAGTTCGAACGCGGTGGCGAATCGGTGCGGGTGGACCCGGTGCCCCGCATGGTGGTGCGCCTGGGGGCCGCCGCCGATCTGGCCGTGGATGCGGCCATCAGCGGCGCTGGCGTGGTCTACCTGTTCGAGGATTGGCTGCGGCCCCATCTGGACAGCGGCGCCCTGGAACCCGTGCTGGCCGACTGGTGGCCGAGTTTCTCTGGGCCCTTTCTCTACTACCCAGGCCGCAAGCTGCTGCCCGCGCCCTTGCGGGCGTTCGTGGACTTCGTCCGTGCGCGGGCCCATGGAGCGGGTTAAGCACATGCCCATCGACAAGCCTGCTGACACCCCCACCTTGTTCAAGAACGCCCAAGCGTTCGAAACCTGGTTGAAACAGCACCACGCCACGTCCGCCGGCCTGTGGCTCAAGATCGCCAAGCGCGGTGCCATTGATGCCACCGTCACCTACCTTGAAGCGGTGGAGATCGCGCTCTGCTGGGGCTGGATCGACGGTCTGAAGAGAGGCTTGGACGAGCAGCATTTCCTCCAGCGATTCACGCCCAGGCGTGCGCGCAGCATCTGGTCGAAAGTCAATGTCGACAAGGTCGCGTCGCTCACCAAGGCCGGCCGAATGCAGGCACCAGGCCTCGCGCAGGTCGAGGCCGCCAAGGCCGACGGCCGATGGGCGCGGGCGTACGACGGCGCCCGCACCGCCGTGGTCCCTGAAGACCTGATCGCGGCGCTCGACGCGGCACCGATGGCGAAAGCGTTCTTCTCGACGATCAACGCGACCAACCGCTATGCGGTCTTGTGGCGCATTCAAACGGCCGTGAAGCCCGAGACGCGCGCGAGGCGAATCGCCCAACTCGTGGAGATGCTCGCCCGCGGTGAAACCGTCCATGTATTCAAGCCCAAGGTCGAGGCCAAGGACTGAACGGGAAGGGTGTGGGCCGTTGGATGGCTGAATGAGTTGGCAGGACGCCCCATGATCTGAACGACGCTGAGTTTCTCGATGCCAAGCATGGGTGCCTCGTGCTGCTCAATTCAAGTCGGGTGTCGCACGCGCGATCAGTTCATCGAACGGTGTCTGCACACCCAGGGTGCCGAAGGTCATGCCACGGTCCAGGTCCAGGCGTGATCGGCAGAAGGCATCCGCCACGGCCGCATTGCCAGCTTTGATCAGCACCGCGGCCTGAAGCGCGAGGGCCATCTGTTCCACGACCAGGCGGCTTCTCAGCTCCAGCGTCGAAGCATCTTCAAATGCTTGGTAGAGCCAGCCCACATGCTGTTCAAAGGCTTTGTGCTGTTTGCCGGCAGAGGCCAGTTCGGCGACCAAGGCATCGCGCACCAAGGGCTCTTTTTGCAAAGTGCGCAGCACATCCAGACACTGGACATTGCCACTGCCTTCCCAGATCGAGTTCAGTGGTGCCTGGCGGTACAGGCGGGGCATGATGTTTTCTTCGACGTAGCCCACGCCCCCCAGGCATTCCTGCGCTTCGTTGACAAAAGCCGGGGTGCGCTTGCACACCCAGTATTTGCCCACGGCGGTGGCCAGGCGGGCCAAGGCGGCCTCTTGCGGGTCACGGGCAGAGGCATCCACCGCGCGGGCCACGCGCATGGCCAGGGCCACCGCGGCCTCGCTTTCCAGGGCCAGGTCGGCCAGCACATTGCGCATCAGGGGTTGATCGATCAGCTTTCGACCAAAGGCCGCGCGTTGCGTGGTGTGGTTCAAGGCTTGCACCGTGGCTTGGCGCATCAGCGCGGCCGAGCCCAGGATGCAGTCCAGCCTGGTCAGCGCCACCATTTCCAGGATGGTGGGGATACCGCGCCCCTCGGGGCCCACCAGGTAGGCGGTCGCGCCAAGGAATTCCACCTCGGACGAAGCATTGCTCCAATCCCCAAGCTTGTCCTTGAGGCGCTGGATGTACACGGCGTTGAGCGAGCCATCGGCCAGGAGCCTGGGCACCAGGAAGCAACTCAGTCCACCTTGGGCCTGTGCCAGCACCAGGTGGGCATCGCACATGGGTGCAGAGAAGAAGAACTTGTGCCCGACGAGTTCATGGCTGCCATCGGCTTGGGCGTGCGCGCGCGTGGTGTTGGCGCGCACATCGGAGCCGCCTTGCTTCTCGGTCATGCCCATGCCGATGGTGACCGCGGTCTTGCGGCTGAATGGCAAAGAGCGTTGATCGTACTCAGTGGCGGTGACGCGTGGTATCCACGCTTCCGCCAAACCGGGCGCGGCCCGCAAAGCGGGAACGGCCGCATGGGTCATCGTCAAAGGGCAGCTTGTGCCCGCTTCCGGCTGGGCGCCCAAGTACACCAGACCCGCACGCGCGACGTGCGCACCGACCTTGTCTTCGTGCTGCCAGGAGAAGCTGTGCACGCCGTGCTTCATGGCCTGGTGCATGACTTCGTGGTACGCGGGGTGGAACTCCACTTCGTCCAGGCGCCGGCCATACCGATCGAAGCTGCGCAGCTTGGGACGGTTCTCGTTGGCAAGCCTGCCCAGTTCCATCAAGTCGCCACCGGTCGCTGCACCGTAAGCGGTCAGTTGCTCGGCGGCCCAAGCGCCACCTTCGCGTTCGACCGCGTCACGCAGGGCGGGGTCGCTGGTCCACGCGTTGTAGGCCGGCATGGGCTCGGGCACGTTGTGCACATCGTGCGTCAGGAATGGGGCTTTGAGGCTCATGGCGGATTCAATGGGTGGTTGGCTGATCTGCCGATGGACGGCGGCCAGAGGAAGGGACACGCGACAGCAAACGCTGCCAGATCGTGTGCCCCAATTGATCAAAGGCTTTGACAACCTCGGTGAACTCGCGGCGCGCCGAAACGGCGACCAGCGGCTCGGGCAACATCGGGTCGAAGACCAACTGGCGAATGGCCTCATTGCCCAGCAAAAACGACTCGCGGGCGGCCACATCGAGGTCGATCTTGCTGGAACGATTCATCCAGTTCTCCAGCTTCTTGCGGCCGGTTTGGTAGCTGGCATTCAGTGCAGCGCCGTCCCACAGTTGCCTGGCGAGTTGTTCACGGCGGGCATCCAGATCACGGACAGAAAAGACCGGTGCGCTGTCATCCAGGCCCAGCTTGTGAAGGCGCTCTCTTGCCGTGACGACATGCCCCACCAGGTTGTCTGGACGCAGGTAAAGCGTGGGCTCCAGTTCTTGAAAGCCCCCCAGGGCGAGCGAACGATTGCGGGCGTTGAGCACCGGACGATCGCTTCGGCCCAGGCCACCGGTGCTGACCATCAGCCAGCCGCCATCCCAATCGCACACGCGGGCTTCAGCCGCCTGCCAATGGGAGACGTCTTCCGCGAGAGGCTCGGCTTGCGATCCGAGCCGATAGCTCCCACGACCTTCTGCCTCGATCAGGCCCGCCGACGATAGCCTGACCAAGGCCACGCGGACAGCGCTTTCACGGATGCCGAAGAGCGCGCAGGCTGTGGCAGCCTCTCTGCTGCTCAAGGGGGCGCCGCCTGCAGCGCGCAGCAGGTTGAGGATCAGGCGCTTGGGATTGATGGGATCGGACATGTTTGTAACGTGAAATGACATTTAATGTTGCCATTTGAATCGTTTCATTGTCAACCATATTTTTCCTATGTTTGTAGCAACCACCGGGAATGAGCGCCAAGGTCCCCACAGGCACAGAGATTGCCAAATCAGCGCATCGACAACCAACCCGGAGGGCAGCATGTCCACAAACCCCATCGAACGCATCGACGTGAGCAGCGATCAAGCATTGACCACATGGGCTCAGAAATTCAACGCCACAGCGGAGCAAATCCGCGACGCGGTTGCCGAAGTCGGAGACCACCCCGATGATGTAGAGCTGCACCTCAAGGGGAGCCGCTCCACCAGCAACAGCGAAAGGGTTGCCAGCCAAACGCCCTGACCAGCTGTCGGCCGTGCCCCGCGACAGGCACCCGGATCCAGGATCTGGGTGCCTGAGGATTCGAAATGAAGGAACGACACCTATACTGACCCCGTTTGTTGCCAACTTTGGCATGCCCAATGTCAGGTCAACATGAAGTCTCAGAACAGCGCCATTGCCGCCATCGTGCAATCCGAGCAAGAGCAGGTTCTGAGCGAATGGCTCGCGGAATCGAACCTCGGTTCCAGCAAAGGCTCAGAGCAAGGCCGCACGGCCGATGCCAAAAAGGTGCTCAAAGGTTTTCTGGAAGGCATCCTGGCCGATGCTGAACCGGAACGGTTTGAAGACAAGGCCTGGGACGCGCTGCGCCAGGTGCTGAGCGAGTTGTCGGCCGCCCGGGCCGCGCAAGGCGCCTCGGCAGGCGAAACCAGCGTGTTCGTGCTGTCGATGAAGAAGCCCTTCTTCTCCCGCCTCCAGGGCAGTTTCCAAAACGACGTGAATGCCTTGGTTGGTGCGATCTGGTGGACGTCCACCCTGGTCGACAAGATGGCGCAGTTCACCATCAACACCTACCAGCGCACCCGCGAAGAAATCATCAATCGGCAGCAGCAGGAACTGCTGGAACTGTCGACCCCGGTGATCAAGCTGTGGGAAGGTGTTCTGGCTGTGCCCATGATCGGCACACTGGACAGCAACCGCACCCAGTTGGTCATGGAGACCTTGCTTCAGCGCATCGTCGATACCGGCTCCGAGTTGGCCATCATCGACATCACCGGCGTGCCCACGGTAGACACCCTGGTGGCGCAGCATCTGCTCAAGACCGTGACGGCCATCCGCTTGATGGGCGCCGAATGCATCATCAGTGGCATCCGCCCGCAGATCGCCCAGACCATCGTTCATTTGGGCATCGATCTGCAAGGCATCACCACCAAAGCCACCCTGGCCGATGCCTTGTCCCTCGCGCTCAAGACGACAGGCTACGTCGTCACGAAGCCCCGAGCCTGATCGGCCACGATGGAACGGATCCCCATCCTCCAAATGGGCGCTTGCCTGCTGGTCACCATCCAGGTGGACATGCAGGACCAAACCGCCCTGGCCTTGCAAGACGACCTCGCTGCCAAGATCGAAGCGACTGGCGCCCATGGCGTGCTCATCGACATTTCCGCCCTCGAGATCGTCGATTCGTTCATCGGCCGCATGTTGGCCAGCATCTCGGGCATCGCCCGTGTGCTGGATGCCGTCACCGTCGTGGTCGGCATGCAGCCAGCCGTCGCCATCACCTTGGTTGAGCTGGGCCTGTCACTACGAGGTGTTCGTACCGCGCTGAATGTCGAAAGAGGCATGCACATGCTGTCTTTGTCGATGAAGGGCCGTGGTCATGACAGCGAACTCTGAAGGCACCCTGCCCTTGCGGGTCGAGCTCGACATCGTGCTCTGCCGCCAAGTGGTTCGAAAACTCTGCCAGGAGCTGAAGTTCTCCCTGGTCGACCAGACCAAGATGATCACCGCCGCCAGTGAGCTTTCGCGGAACACCTTGGTGTACGGCGGCGGTGGTGACATGCGCTGGGAACTCATCAGCGCAGGGCTTCGAAACGGCCTGCGCCTTCACTTCGAAGACCAGGGCCCCGGCATCCCCGACATGGGCCTGGCCATGACCGATGGCTGGACCTCCGGCAAGGGCATGGGCATGGGCTTGACCGGCAGCAAGCGCCTGGTCAACGAGTTCGACATCCGCACGGCTGTCGGCGTGGGCACGTGCGTCAGCATCACCCGTTGGAAATGAGGGATTGATGGTCGCGCCCGCATGCCATCAGTCATTCGACGTTCTCGAATCCAGCCAGATTGGCGAGGCCCGGCGAGCCGCTGTGCGCCTGGCCGAGCAACTGGGGTTTGACGAGGTGGCCGCGGGCCGGGTCGCGCTGGTGGCCACCGAACTGGCCACCAACCTGGTGAGGCACGCCCGCCAAGGCCGGCTGCTGCTCGCCATCATTGAAGACGAGGGCGAGTCCAAGGTCGAGCTTGTGTCGCTGGATGCTGGCCCCGGCATGGCCAACGTCGCCACCAACATGGTCGATGGTTACTCGACCGGTGGAACGTCTGGTTCCGGACTGGGGGCCGTGCGCCGCCTGTCCACCGAGTTCGACATCTTTTCCTTGCCAGGCGCTGGCACGGTGGTCATGGCGCGTGTGGCCGCCAAAAGCGGTGTGGGCTCGACGCTCGATGGTGAGCGCCATGTCAAGCGCTTCCTGGTCGGCGCCATTGCCGTGGCCGCTCCTGGCGAGGTGGTGTGTGGCGATTCCTGGGCCGCCGCCCAGGATGGTGGTCGAGCTGGCGTGGTGATCGCCGACGGGCTGGGCCATGGTCCTTTTGCCATGGAGGCCTCCAAAGCCGCGATTGCCGTGTTCGACACAGATCCGCTGGGAACACCCAGCGGTGTCGTCGGCCGGATGCATGCACCTTTGCGCATGACCCGAGGCGCAGCAGTGCTCATGGCCACCCTGGATGGCGACAGCGAGACTGTTTCTTTTTCCGGCGCGGGCAACATCGCGGGTCGGTTGATTTCGGGTTTGGCGGACCGGTCGCTCGCCTCCCAACACGGGACGGTCGGCGTACAGATCCCGCGATTGCAAGACATGCAGTGCGAGTGGCACGCGCACGCGGTCTTCGTTCTTCACTCCGATGGCTTGACCACGCGGTGGAGCCTGGGCGCGGCCTTGGGCATCCTTCAGCACCACCCCACGGTGATCGCGGCTTGGCTCATCAAGGACCACTGCCGAGGCCGGGATGACGCCACGGTCGTCGTGCTCAAGCGGCAAGACGGTTGAATCGCATGCGGACAGAGACCGAACTGGAAGCCACGAAGCAGCAGTTGCAATTGCTGCAAGAGGAGCTGGACGAAACAAACCGCGGTGTGCTGGCCTTGTACGCCGAGTTGGACGTCCAGGCAGAGCAACTGCGGATCGCCTCTCAACGCAGCGAGTCGAAATTCCTGACGATCTACTCGCAAGCGCCCAGCGGCATCGCCTTGGTGAATGATGCTGGCTTGGTCGTCGATGCCAACCCCGCCATGCTCAAGCTCCTGTCCCGAACCTTTGAAGAAGTCGTCAACCACCAGCTGAGTGGCTTTGCACCCTCGGAGTGGGCCCGCAGCATCGACGCGTTTTCCGCCCACACCGCGACAGCGCCGATCGCTCAGCAGCTTCCGATGTTTCGCCCGGACGGATCGTTGGTCTACCTTGAGTGGAATGTCTCGGCTCAGATTGAGCCCGGCACCACCATGGTGGTGGCCACCGATGTTTCTGCCCGGATCGAGCTTGAAAAGCAACGCATCGAGCGGCTGGAAAGCGAACGCGTTGCGCGTGGCGAAGCTGAGCAGATCAACCGCATGAAGGACGACTTCATCGCTGTGTTGTCCCACGAATTGAGAACGCCCCTCAACGCCATCCTGAGCTGGGCCCATTTGCTGAGAAAGCGGGGCGGGACCGAGGAGACGATGAAGGGGATCGCGGCCATCGAGCGCAACGGGAAGACGCAGGGACGCATGATCAGCGATTTGCTCGACATGTCCCGGCTGAACATGGGCAAGCTGCCCATGTTGTTCGAGTTGATCGATCCCGTTGAGGAAATCACTTCGGCCGTGAATGCGCTGCGGCCTTTGTTTGAAGAGAAGTCGGTGCAGGTGGAGATTCGGACCAAGCCCCCGTATCGGGCCATCAGTGCCGACGCCTCCAGGATGCAGCAGGTGATCTGGAACTTGATCACCAATGCCATCAAGTTCTCAGCGCACGGCAGCAAGGTTGTCGTCGCGTTGGAGGAAGAAGCCCTCGGCTTGCGGGTCCACGTGATCGACGCCGGGCAAGGCATCACCGCCGATTTTCTGCCGTTTGTGTTCGACCGTTTTTCGCAAAGCAATGCCGCGACCAACAGGCAACTTGGGGGCCTGGGGCTTGGCCTGGCCATCGTCAAGCAACTGGTTGAAGCGCACGGTGGCGAGGTGTCGGTGAGAAGCGAAGGCTTGGGCAAAGGCACCACCTTCGAACTGTGGCTGCCGACCGACACAGGGCAGGCCGATCGGATTGCTTTGGCCGACACGGACAGCAGCAGGCTTGAGCCGATTGATCAAAGCCACCCGCTGTCCGGCCTCAAGCTCCTGGTGGTGGACGACGATGCGGACGCCAACACCATGCTGCAGATCATCTTGCGGGACAGGGGCGCCACGGTGAGCGCGGCTTCTGGCGTGACCGAGGCGCTGGAGCTGCTCAAGGTGGCTCAGCCAGATCTGTTGATCAGTGACATCGGCATGGCTGGTCGAGACGGCTATGAGCTCATCCGTGAGGTACGGCGG
This sequence comes from Aquabacterium sp., assembly GCF_050725395.1. Classification (GTDB taxonomy): domain Bacteria; phylum Pseudomonadota; class Gammaproteobacteria; order Burkholderiales; family Burkholderiaceae_C; genus Aquabacterium. The sequence goes on from NZ_JBOHHL010000008.1 coordinate 134,881, forward strand.
CTTGAGGCGGAGTTGCTCGGCCAAGGCGGCGAAGGACAGCGCCTGGCCGCGATCGCTTTGACTTCCTTTGCGCGCGAGCAGGACAAACAACAAGCGCTGCGGGCTGGATTCGACACCCACTGCGCCAAGCCCTTGTCACCGTTGACTCTGATGCAGGAGATTCTTCACCTGCTGGCTTCAAAAACCCGCCTGGCGCTCAAGCCACCTTGAGCGATGCCTTGGCCTTGGCCCCCACCGCGTGCGGCTTGCGGAAAGCCATCACACCATCTTCCAGCTTGCCCTTGTGCAGTTGCTCGGTGTCCGCCTTGTAGTTCTGGTACAGCTTCCACGGCGCGCGGTCAGCGCCTTTGGGCAGATAGTGCTCGGCGCGGGCCACGTAGTTCGAACTCATGTCCAGCAAAGGCACAGGCTTGACGCTGGGGTCATTGCGCTCGGGCACGGCAATGCGGGTGCCGGTCTCGTCCATGTGCTTGAGCAGGCGGCAAACGTACTCGGCGATCAAATCGGCCTTGAGCGTCCAGGAAGCGTTGGTGTAGCCGAAGGTGTTCGAGAAGTTGGGAATGTCGCTGAACATCAGGCCCTTGTAGGAGATGTGCTGGTTCATCTCGATGGCCTTGCCATCCACCGTCATCGTCATGCCGCCGAACAAACGCATGTTCAGGCCAGTGGCCGTCACGATGATGTCGGCGTCGAGCAACTTGCCCGACTTCAGCAGGATGCCCTTGTCGGTGAAACGCTCGATGTGGTCGGTCACCACCGAGGCCTTGCCCTTGCGCAGCACTTTGAACATGTCGCCATTGGGCACGGCGCACAGGCGCTGATCCCAGGGGTTGTAAGGCGGCGTGAAGTGCTTCATGTCGAAGTTCGGGCCCACCTGCATCTTCACCTGCTTGAGCAGCACCTTGCGCATGAAGTTCGGGTACTTCTTTGACAGCTTGAAGATCGACTGTGTGATGAAGTTGTTGCGCGCGCGGCTGATCTTGTAGACCGTCATCTCGGGCAGGAACTTCAGCAGGAAGCGCACCATCGGGTCGAACTGCGGCACCGAGACCACATAACTGGGCGTGCGCTGCAGCATGGTCACGTGCTGTGCCTTGTCGGTCATCGACGGGATCAGGGTGATGGCGGTGGCGCCAGAGCCGATCACCACCACGCGCTTGCCGCTGTAGTCGAAGTTCTCGGGCCAAAACTGCGGGTGCACGATCTGCCCCTTGAAGTCATCACGGCCCTTGAACTCAGGCGTGAAGGCCTCTTCGTAGTTGTAGTAGCCGGAGCACATCATCAGCCAGGCGCATGTCATCTGCACGGTTTCGCCAGAGGTCTTTTGCACCGTCAGCGTCCAGGTGGCGGACTCGCTGCTCCAGTCGGCCGAAACCACCTTGTGGCCGCAACGGATCTTGCTTTCGATGTTGTTTTCTCGGGCCGTTTCCTTGATGTAGTTGCGGATGCGGTCGCCGTCGGCAATGACTTGCGGCTCGGTCCAGGGCTTGAAGTTGTAGCCCAGGGTGTACATGTCGGAATCGGAACGGATGCCGGGATAGCGGAACAAGTCCCAGGTGCCACCGCTGGTGTCGCGGCCTTCCAGGATGGCGAAGCTCTTGTTGGGCAGATGGGTCTGCAGATGGCGGGCCGCGCCGATACCCGACAAGCCAGCGCCCACGATCAGGACGTCAAAATGTTCAGCCATGTGGAAGTCTCCGTGGGGCAGGTTCAGCGCCTGCCTGCGATGTGATAACGAGTGTGTGCACTTTATATCTGGAAATGACTATTGTCAAATGAGGAATACCCCCTGCCCAGGGGCCCTGCAATCCGGGGAACGCGGATTGCCACCTTCACAAGGACACACCCATGACCTTGGAGACCGCCATGAACCTGACCGCCTTTCACTCCTCGCACACCATCACTGACATGATCCGCGAAGACCACGCCCAAGTGGCGGACGCTTTCCACGGATACGACGCCGACGCGTCGCCCGAGGCCAAACAAAAGCTGGTGGACACGGTGGGCCAGGCGCTGGAAACCCAGGCCCAGCTCAAGGATGAAATCTTCTACCCCGCCTTGCGTGCCCTGGACGCCGACGAAGCCGCCCTGGCCAAAAGCGAAGCCGCGCACCATCAGATGCATAGCCTGATCGGCCAGTTGCGCGCCATGCGCCCCACCGCGACACGTTACGACGACACGGTGCTGACGCTCAAGGACACCTTCATCCGCCACATGGTCGATGAAGAGGCCTCGCTGCTGCCGCAAGCCGAACGCCTGCTGCAGGATCAGTTGAGCAAGCTGGGCGTCAAGATGCGCACGCGCCGCCTGGTGCTGAACCGGCCCAGCCTGCGCCAGGTGGGCATAGCGCTGGCCGCCGCAGGTGGCTTGGCCGTCGGCATTTACCTGGCCAAGCGCGCGCTGGACCGCCGCGTTTAAGGGCTCGACACCTCTTGCACGTAACGGCTCAGGCATGATCGAACTGGCGGCCTTGAACCCCGTGCTGTCGGCCGAGGTGGTCAAGCGCTTCGCCGACAAAAAGGCCGCGATCGTGGGGGGCCAGTTCCAGCCATTCACCGGCCCGGTCAAGGACCAGGCTGGCGCCCTCAAGATCGCCGCTGGGCAAGCCATCCGGGACGCCGACTTGTGGGGCATGAACTGGTACGTCGAAGGTGTCGACGGCAAACTGCCTTGAGCCACCACCACCGACATGAACCAAGGAGACCATGATGTCCTTCAACGACCATGACATGGCCTGCATGCGCCTGGCGATCGAGGCTTCGCGTCAGGCCCGGGCTGCGGGCAACATGCCTTTTGGCGCCTGCCTGGTGAATGATGGCCGGGTGCTCTGCACCGCCCAGAACAACCAGGTCACCACGCAGGATTGCACAGGGCACGCCGAGGTCGTGCTGATCCGCGAAGCCACCGCCCAGCTTGCCCCGGAAGCCTTGCAAGGCGCCACGGTCTATGCCAGCGGCGAGCCCTGCGCCATGTGCGCGGGCGCCATGTTCTGGGCAGGCATCGGCAGGGTGGTTTATGGCGCCACGACGCCGGACATCGAAGCGGCATTGGGAGGCGGCTCGCTGCCGACGCGTTGCGCCGATGTGCTGGCCGGTTGCCGGCCAGCGGTGCGGGTCGAAGGCCCGCTGCTGCAAGCCGAGGCCGTGTCGGCCTTGCAACTGCCAGTCTGAGCGGCAGACCTTACGTCAAACGACGTATTCCGCCCGGCACGGGTCCTTCCCAGAATGGGGCATCACTCGGCAAACCAAAGGCCGCCATGCCCCTCGGTGACATTCCCTGCAGCGATGACACGGTCGGCGTCGCGGTGGTCAACTACAAGGTGCCCACCCTCCATGGCCCGGCCGATGTCCTGGCCAACGCGCACAAGATCCGCCAGATGATCGAGGGCCTGAAGCTCGGCCTGCCGGGCCTGGACCTGGTGGTCTTTCCGGAGTACAGCACGCAGGGCCTGCTGCGCACCGATGAGGAGATGAGGCAAGCCGCGATCGGCATCCCTGGCGACGAGACCCTGGTGTTCGCCCAGGCTTGCCGCAATGCCGGCGTCTGGGGTGTTTTCTCGATCACCAGCGAACGCCATGAAGGTGCCCCGCACCGGGCGCCCTGCAGCGCGCTCATCCTGATGAATGCGCAGGGAGAGATCGTCCAGAAGTACCGCAAGGCCCCTGACAGCCAACCCTTGGTGTCCATGGGTCCCAAGGGCATGCAGGTGAGCCTGCTGGTCTGCCACGACGGCCAATACCCGGACCTGTGGAGGGACTGCACCGCAAAAGGCGCGGAGCTCGTCGTGCGCTGTCAGGGACTCGTGCAGACGGGCGCCTTGCCACCCCAAGCCGACCTTGCATCGCAAGCCATGGCGCGCACCCACCCCACGTATGTGGCCGTGGCCAATGCCGCGGGCTTCGACGGCGTGTACACCTACCTGGGCCACTCGGCCATCATCGGCTTCGACGGTCAAACGCTGGGCGAATGCGGCGAGGAAAGTTACGGCATCCAGTACGCGCAACTGAGCCAGCGCATGCTGCGCGATGCCCGATCAGGTGCCTCGTCATCGGCACACCTGTTCAGATTCGTCACCAGCGCGAGCGGTGGTCTTCCGTCACGCCCAGGAGGTCGCTGACCTCGCGTGGCCGGGCCTCGGGCGAGGCCTTGACCCATCCCGCGAAGGTGCCCACGGGCTGCACGTAGTGGCTGGAGGCGATCCACACATTCCGGTCTTCGTGCCGGGCGCCTTCGGGTGTGAACACCAGGTCGAGCAAGCCGTCTTCGGTGCGGACTTTCCACGGTGCCATGGGCTGGCCTGGGTCGAATTCAAAGTGGGCCGCGGCCAGCGGGATCAACTGGCCGTCCAACCACAGGGCATTCTCGTTCGAGCCAAAGTAGCCTTGCTGCAGGTTGAAGCCGACGTCGGCCCGGTGCGCACAAGCCCAGCGCCAATCGGTGTCGCGGGCCAGCAGGCCATTGGAGCTGTCGAGGCAGGCCACGGCGTCGGACAGGTCGAAGCGGCGTCCCCGCACATTCAACCAGCCACTCACCGGCAAGGCCGATGACTTCTGCGTGGCGTGCGCCACGCCTCCCACCACGGGGCCCACGCCGAGCAAAAAGGGCGCCGCGCCGGCCAATGAGAGATCAACCTGGACTTTCATGGCCCGCGTGCGAACGCTCAACTCCAGGATGTCGCCATCGACGGCCTCGCCATCTTCCGGGGCCGCCCCGTGTTCCAGGCGCAAACGCGCGAAGGGCCCTTTGAACCAGGCCTTGGCGCCATGCACGGGCTGGTCGGACACGCCCCCCTGCCAACCACGCAGGCCGTCCTGCCGCCAGTTGGCCACGACCTCGTGTCGGACGCGGTCGAAGGCATAGGCGAAGGCCGTGCACATCCAGCCCAGGTCCACGATGGCCACGCCCACGAAGACTTCGGCATTGCCAATGCCCACGTACTGCCAGCGCTTGTGGTGCCAATGCCGCCACAGCCAGGAGCGCGCGTGCGGCCCCTGCTGCAAGGCCGCCCAATCGATGCGGTCGATGCGGCCGGCGTACCGCCCCTGCAAGGGATGGCCATCGTGAACGACCTGGTCGGGTGCCGGAGGGAGGTACTGCATGGCCCCGATCATAGGGAGGCGGCGGCGTTTTGCTTGCGCCATTGCGCGGGTGCCAGGCCGGTCCAGTGACGGAACGCACGGGTGAAGGCACTTTGTTCGGAATAGCCCAGCAGCAGGGCGATCTCGGCCAGCTCCAGCGCCGGGTCGCGCAGGTAGCCCAAGGCCAAGCGGTGGCGCGTGTCGTCCAGCAAGGCCTGGAAGCTGCTGCCCTGCTCGGCCAGGCGCCGTTGCAGGCTGCGGGCGCTCATGTGGTGGGCGGAGGCCAAGTCCGCCAGTGAGGTCCGGCCTTGCCGGATCAGGGACACCAGCGTGGCGCGCCAAGCATCACCGGGCGCCGAGGCCGAAGCTGGCATGGCCACGTCGCGCAAGATGCGCTCGGCCTGCTCGTCGAGCAGGGCCAGCAAACCAGGATCGGACTTGCGCAAAGGCAAGGCCAGGTGCTGAAGGCCGAGCACCAGGCGGGTGGTGGGCTGCTCGAACAGGACGGGCCCGCCAAAGAAGCGCTCGTAAGGTGCCTTGTCGGCCGGCGCGGCGTTCACGAAGCCGACCTGGGCCACGGCCAGCGGCTCACCCGTCATGTCGCGCGCCAGTTGCACCAGCGAGGCCACGGCGGTTTCGTCCACCAAGGCGCCAGGCCGGCCACGCTCGACGCCCCATTCGATGCACACGCCCTGCGCCATGGGCTGGACCTGCGCCGGGTTCACGTCGTAGACCGAGGCGTGGTAACGCTCCAGCCGCTGCAAGGCATCACCCAGGGTGTTGCACGCCAGCGCCGCGTAGCCCAGCACCCCGAAGTGGCGGGCACTGATGCCTTGCGCGATGCGCAGGCCCAGCGCCGGGGCTGCATCCAAGGTCTGCGCCCTTGCCAGCATGGCTTGCCAGGCCGGCAGGGGCACGAAATGCCCGGCCTGCGCCGGCAAGGGGCCCAACACCCGCACGGGGTCATGGCCCCGACTCGACAGGTACTCGTACAGCAGCTGGACATACGAAGCCGCCACGCGCGCATTGCTCATGCCGCCATCATGCCGCAAGCCAGCAGCTTGCAAATTGGCGTGATTCGTCAAGAAACTGGCCGCGATCGTCAAGCCAGACCAGGGGTGCGCGAACAACATCGGGCCATCCCCGCACTGCTTTTCTCCGCCCTGCTCATGGCCCACTTCAGCTTGCCTCACCTGACCGACCTCCTCACCCACAGCGACTGGCGCGACTGGCTGCTCTTGCTGTTGTCGCCCCTGTTCATGCTGTTCGTGGCGGCGGAGTGGTGGCGCTTTCGCAAGACGGCCGGCGTGTACCACTGGCGTGATTCCTTCGACAGCCTGAACGTGGGCGGCAGCTACCTGGTGCTGGACATCGTGCTGGTGCTGGCCTTCGTGCTGCCCGCGATGGACTGGGTGCATGCCCACCGTTTGGGGACCATCGACATCACGCCGTGGACCTTCGCGGCACTGTTCCTGGGCGTGGAGTTTTGCTACTACTGGTTCCACCGCGCCAGCCACCGCATCCGCTGGTTCTGGTGCGCGCACGTGGTCCACCATGGCTCGGAGCACATGAACTTCACCACCGCCATGAGGCAGAGCTGGTTCTACACCTTCGCGGGCAACTGGCTGTTCTACACACCCCTGGTGTGGCTGGGCTTCGAGCCTCGCTGGGTGCTGTTCGCACTGTCGCTGAACCTGGCGTACCAGTTCTTCGTGCACACGCAGTGGATCGGCAAGCTGCCCCCCGCCATTGAGTTCATCTTCAACACGCCCTCGCACCACCGCGCCCACCATGGCCGCAACGAGGCCTACATCGACCGCAACTACGGCGGCACCCTGATCGTGTTCGATCGCCTGTTCGGCACCTTCGTGCGCGAGGAAGAGGCTGTCGACTACGGCCTGGTCCACCCCGTGCCGGGCCACAACCTGGTGTGGCTGAACGTGCACGAGTGGGTGGCCATGCTGCGCGACATGCGCCAGGCCGGTTCATGGGGTGAAAAATTCAAGCACCTGTGGGCGCCCCCAGAATGGCGGCGCACCAGGGATAATCCCCCCCATGCATCCCCAAGCCCTCCTCGACCTCACCGGCGCCCTGCTGCGTGACATCCTCAAGCTCGACGCCCCGGCCGACACCCTGGTATCGCTGTTTTTCCGCAAACACAAGAACCTGGGCCAGCGCGAGCGCCACGCCCTGGCCGAAACCGCCTACGCCGTGCTGCGCCAGAAACTGCTCTGGCAGCATTTGGCCCAGTCGGGCTTCGGCCCCATGGACCGCCGCCTGACATTGCTGGCCTGGCAGGGCCAGGAGCACGTGCTCAAGCTCGGCATCAACCCCGATGAAGCCGCCTGGCTGGACCGCGTCAAGAAAATCGACCGCACCACCCTGCCCGACAAACTGCGCCACAACCTGCCCGACTGGCTGGCCGGTCGCCTGCGCGAGCAGCTTGATCCGGAAGAATTCTGGGCTTTTGTGGAAGCCATGTCCGGTGGCGCGCCGCTCGACCTGCGCGTCAACCCGCTCAAATCCAAGCGCGAAGCCGTGCTGGAAGCGCTGACCGCCGCCGAGATCCCAGCGCGCGAAACGCCATTCTCGCCCTGGGGCATCCGCATCGACGGCAAGCCCGCGCTGCAGAAGATGGAGCTCTACACCGGCGGCCACGTCGAGGTTCAGGACGAAGGCAGCCAGTTGCTGGCCCTGCTGACCGGCGCCAAGCGCAGCGAAATGGTGGTCGATTTTTGCGCCGGCGCGGGCGGCAAGACGCTGGCCCTGGGCGCCATGATGCGCAACACCGGCCGCCTGTACGCCTTCGACATCTCAGGCCACCGGCTGGAAGCGCTCAAGCCCCGGCTGGCGCGCAGCGGGTTGTCCAACGTCTACCCCACGCAGATCGCGCACGAGCGTGACGACCGCATCAAGCGCCTGACGGGCAAGATCGACCGCGTGCTGGTCGATGCGCCTTGCACGGGCCTGGGCACGCTGCGGCGCAACCCGGACCTGAAATGGCGCCAGAGCCCCAAGGGCGTCGAAGAGATGCAGGTCAAGCAGAAGGCGATTCTGCACAGCGCGGCGCGCCTGTTGAAACCCGGCGGCCGGCTCGTTTATGCAACGTGCAGCCTGATGCCCGGCGAGAACGAGGTCGTGGCCGATGCCTTCACGGCGGAACATCCGGAGTTTTTGCCGCTCAACGCACGCGAGGTGCTGGAGCAAAGCGGGGTCGCGCAGGCTGAATCGCTGACGACCGAGGCGGGCCACCTCAGGTTGTGGCCCCATGTGCACCACACCGACGGCTTCTTCGCCGCGGTGTGGGAAAAGAAAGCCTGATCAGAACAGGCTTTCCTTGACGTAGATCACGTCGTTGGCCTGGAGGCGGTCGTTGATGCCGGGCTCCAGGATCTGGACCACGCCAGCAGCGTCGCGGCGGTGGACCTTGATGCCCTTGGCCGTGCCCCGTTGCGTCAGACCGCCCACGTAGGCCAGGGCCTGCAACATGCTCATGTCACGTTCCAGGCGCATCGAACCAGGGCGCTGCACTTCACCGTAGATGTAGATGGTGGGGGCGCGGTCAACCCAGATCGCGTCGTTGTTTTCGAGGGGGAAATCCTCGGTCGTGCCAGAGGCCGCGAAGACCTGGGGAAAGTCGATTTCCTTGCGGAAGGGCTTGCCATTGCGGCGGCCCGAGACCACCACGATGTCGGAGCCCTGGATCGCCACGATGCCACCGGCCTGGGCCAGCAGATCGCTCAGGCGGTTGGAGCCGGATTCGAGGGGATAGCGGCCAGGACGGTTCACCAGGCCCAGCACCGAGACCTGGTTGCTCTTGACCGCGGTCAGCAGGATGGACACTTGCGGCTGCTTCAGGAAGTTGCCGCTCTTCAGGCCATCGGCCAGTTTCTTTTCAGCGTCGGAGACCGACAGACCGCCCAGCTTGACCGTGCCCAGCAAGGGGTAGGAAATGGTGCCTGCTTCGGAAATGCGGGCGTCCAGTGTCAAGTCCTGGTTCTGGAAGACCGTGATGCGGATGATGTCCCCGGCACCCAGCACGTAGTCGCCTTGTGTTGCCGCGTGAGCGTGGCCAGCGGCCATCAGGGTCACGGACAACAGCCATTGCGCGATGTGACGCATCCACTTCATGTTGAAAGATCCTCTGGTCAAGTGTCTAGTGAGTAGAGGCAGACCCCATGCAGGCGCCTGCGAACGTGTCAATGTATCACCTGCCCCGAGGCTACTGAGTAACCCGAAGTACAGGACACGACTGCTCAGTAGACCCTGATCTCGCGGACAGGTTCCGTGCGCGCCAGAAATGCAGCGACGTCCGCCGCCGGCATGGGCCGGGCCAACCAGAATCCCTGCACCAGATCGCAGCCCAGCGCCCGCAGCATCACCTGCTGCTCTTCGTGCTCCACGCCTTCGGCCGTGGTTTCCAGGCGCAAAGCCTTGGCCAGGCTGATGATGGCGGTGACGACCGCTTGGGCATCGGGATCGGTGGCCAGCGAACGCACGAACATGCCATCGATCTTGAGCTGGTCCATCGGAAAGCGGCGCAGGTAGGCCAACGACGAGTAACCCGTGCCGAAGTCGTCCAGCGCCACGCGCAGGCCCCGGCTGCGCAATGCGGCCAGGGTGGCATGCGCGCCTTCGTGGTCGTCGATCAGCGCCGATTCGGTGATCTCCAGCTCCAGGCGTTCGGGCGGCAGGCCGCTGTCGGCCAGGGCCTGCTCCACGATGTCCACCACGGAGTGGCTGCGGAACTGCACGGCGGACAGGTTGACCGCCACCCGGATCGGGGCCGGCCACTGCATGGCCGCGCGGCAGGCTTGGCGCAGCACCCAGGTGCCCAGGGGCACGATCTGGCCGGTTTCTTCGGCCACGGGGATGAATTCATTGGGGCCGATCAGGCCGCGCTCCTGGTGCTGCCAGCGCACCAGTGCCTCGAAGCCCACCACCTGCCCGGTCCGGGTGCTGATCTGAGGCTGGTAGTGCACGGCGAACTGCTCGTCGGCCAAGGCCACGCCCAGTTCCTGCTGCATGCGGGCACGGGCGCGGGCACTTTCACCCATCAAGGGTTCGAAGAACCGGTGCGTGTTGCGCCCACCGGCCTTGGCCGCGTACAAGGCCAGGTCCGCACTCTGCAGCAAGGCCTGGGGACTGGTGCCATCGCGCGGCGCCAAGGCCATGCCAATGCTGGCCCGCACCTCGACCCGCACGTCTTCCAGCTGGCAGGGCGTGGCCAGGGCCGCCAGCAGGCGGTCGCCCAGTTCGGTGGCCGAGGCCTCATCGCCCGCCTGCCAACTCAGCAAGGCGAACTCGTCGCCGCCCAAGCGTGCCAGCAGGTCGCCGGGGGCCACACAGGCCTTGATCCGGGCCGCCACGCTGCGCAGCAACTGGTCCCCCACGGCGTGGCCCAGCGAATCGTTGATGCCCTTGAAATTGTCCAGGTCCACGAAAAGCAAGGCACAGCCCCGCTGCGAGGTTTCGAAAGAAGCGCAGGCGCGGGCCAGCTCGAGGCTGAAGCAATGGCGGTTCGCCAGGCCCGTCAAGGCGTCCACATTGGCCAGGCGGGCCATCTCGTCGCGGGCGATGCGGCCCTGGGTGACATCGGCGCCCACGCCGCGCCAGCCCGCGGCACGGCCACGGTCGTCGAACAGCGGCTTGGCCATCAGGGACCACCAACGCAATTGGCCATCGACGCGCACCGGCAATTCCAGATCGCGGAAAGGGCGTCCGAGGCGCAGGTGGGTCTGCAGTTGTTCGAAAGCGACCAAAGCGTCCGGCAGCTCGCGTGGCAGCATGGCCGATACCAGCTCGCTGAAAGACTGCGTCACCAACTGCCGCGGGGGCATGCCGAAAGACTGCGCCAGGCGCGCGGACACATGGCGGAAATGCCCGGTGGGCGAGATCTCCCACAACCAGTCGCTGGCATGCTCCTCGAAGTCGCGCAGCAGCAGGTCGATCAGTTGCCGCTGGCGGTCGGCCTCGGCCTCGGTCCGCAAGCGGCTGAAGAACATGCGCGCATTGGCCATGGTCACGCCCATGACCGTGACCGACCAGATGCCCAACAGGCCCAGCAAGGACACGTTGTTGATGTAGATGGAACGCTGCAGGGCCAGGACCGTGGCGCCCGCCATCACCAGCACATACGTGCAAGCCGCGATCGGGATGGAACTGAGGATCAGGCCACCACCGCACATCATGCCCACCAGGACCGAGGCGATCAGCAACTGACCCAGGTGGTCGGTGATGGGGAACATCAAGGCCGGGATGGCGGCCCAGATGGCAGCAAAGATCGCCACGCCCCAAATCACGCCACGCAGGCCGCCCTGGTCGGCCACGGGCTTGCCCGCCGTGGGTTTCACCAGTTGGCGCAAGCCTTTTTCCAGCGCCACCAGGCTCAGCACGGCCAGCACCACCCAAAGCGACAACGCCCAGGAGGGCATCTGCCCCCAGAAGGTCGCGGCGATGGTGACGGTGGCGACCAGGTTGCCCATGAAGACCATGGGCAGCAGGCCCACGATGGCCAGGATCTGGCGGGCCCGGAAATGGCGGGCGTTGAACCCGTCCACCTGCTCGCTGGCCGAGACCTCGTGCCACAAAGGGGCCAAACGCTGGCGCCAACCACGGGGAGGCGGGGCCGGTGTGGCTGGCAGGCGCGCGGACAGATCGGTCATGGAGAGGTCATGGGCAACATCCAGGGAACATCGGCCGCCACAGGCTCAACTTGAGGCGTGGCGCGGCCTGGCGGCAGGTTTTCAGCAGCCAGGCCGCAAACTAAGGGGAATGCCTCACGACGCGGGGCGTCCAGCCCCCAGTCAATTGGCTTACCATGGCCGCCCTTGCCGTGCCCTGATTGCCTGCTGCCATGAGCGACTCGAAGCCCACTTTGTCCGATGCCGAACAATCCCTGTCCGACGCTGCGCTGGAATACCACCGCCTGCCATCGCGCGGAAAGATCGCCGTCACGCCCACCAAACCGCTGACCAACCAGCGCGACCTGTCGCTGGCCTATTCGCCCGGCGTGGCCTACCCCTGCCTAGCC